>JASJCH010000029.1 GCA_030066075.1 Woeseiaceae bacterium | reverse complement strand
GATCGCCCATGTGGTCGGTGTGCAGGTGCGTCAGGAAGATCTTGTCGAGGAACTCCATCGGGATCATGTAGGCCGCGATGTTCTCCATCGCGCCCGAGCCGATGTCGAAAATCAGCTTCTCACCATTGCCGAACTCCACGAGGAAGCAGGTGGCCGCCTGGGCGTGGCGCGCGGCCGGCATGCCCGTGCCGCAGGCCGTGACGCGAATTTCGTCCTTATCGAGGACCTCGGTGCCGGGGTAATAGACATACCGGTCCGGCGCGACCATGTTCGGGTCGGTAACGACACCGCCGGCGGCGAAACTCGTTATCGGCAATGTCAGGAAGGCAAGAGCTGCGAGTGCCGGGAATACTGAAGGCTTAACGGTTATCATCTTCTTCTCCTTGTTCGTTGGGGCGAACATGTGCCGGGAAAAGCAAACCTTAAAGTATGCTAATCTTAGCACCCGCCGGATGGAAAAATGATGAGTAAAAACCCGGATACCGGCCGCCTGTCACGAGAGGTGTGGCTGGAGAAAGCCCTGGAGGCGCTGGCCGAAAGCCCTACCCACCTGCGCGTCGATCACCTGGCCGAGAAGCTCGGGGTGAGCAAGGGCAGCTTCTATTTTCATTTCAAGGGACGAGCGGAATTCGTCTACGCACTCGCGGAGTACTGGCGAGACGCCTATACATCGGTCGTGGCCGATGCAGCGCTGCACGAGAAAGGTACACCGGAAGAGAAGCTGTACTTCCTGATGCAGACGATCATCGGGCAGGGGGCAAGCGGCATGGACATCCCGGTCCGGGCGCTGGCCAGGATTGAGCCGGACATCATGCCCGTCATTCGCGAGGTCGATGAAATACGGCTGCAGACGCTGCGCGAGCTGTTCGCCGAAATGGGGTTCGAGGGAACCGAGCTCGAGATGCGTACGCGAATATTCGTCGCGTGTCATTCGATGGACGCCTCGCTTGCGGTCAAGATGTCGCGCGAAGAGGCGCTGGCGCAGCTCGATGACCGGGCTGCATTTTTCACGCGCCGCTGAACTCGGGCGTGGAACCGGTGGTATAAGCATTACTTTTGCACAGGACATGATCATGCGTAAGACAATCGTCGTACTCACTTTGAGCCTGTTCACCACGATGGCGATCGCCCAGGCGGCGGCCAATTGGGAGGTGCGCAAGCGGCCCAACGGCGTGTGCGAGGTAGTGCGGGTTGCAGCAAGTTCACCGGGAACCCGCGTTGCGGGCCCATTCAAGAATCGGAAACGGGCCGAAGACGAGCTTGACCGGCTTCGACGCGGACCCAAATGCAGAAGGTGATGTGATGAAACTGACAACGACGAAGATTTTGCCAGCCGTTTTCTTAATTGGCATGGCAAGCGCCACGGTGGCGGACGAGCACGAAATGAGCGTCTCGGGCTTCATGAGCGACTACACGAACCTCGAAAAGGTGACGGACGGGTCAGCGGACTATCGCTACCTGGCGCCCGGCGCAGAGGATCGGATGCTGCAGTACAACGCGATCATGATCGACCAACCGGAGATCTTCATCGCCGCGGATTCTCCCTATAAAGGCATCAAGCCTAAACATCTCAATGCTCTCGCAGAGTCGCTGCGTACCGGCCTTTCGGCGGCGCTCGGCGAAGAGATATACGTGGTCGATCGCGCGGGTGAGAACGTCGTCTACCTGACCGTGGCTATTAGCGAACTCAAGCTCGAGAAGGTCAAGAAAAAACCTCTCCAGTACCTCCCGGTGGCCCTGGTCGTCGGCGGCGTGGCGGGCGCAGCGTCGTCAGATATCGCCAAGAAAGCGAATTTCGACGGTCTCGTCTTTGAACTCGAGGCTTTCGACAGCATGACCGGTGAGCGCATCGTGGCGCTCATCGACCACCTGGACCGTATCGGCGACCAGCCCGGGTCCTGGGAAGAGGTGGACGAGTTCATGGCGAAATACGGTCACGTGATCGCCTGCCGTTATGCCAACGCCAGGTTGCCCGAGGAAGCACGGGCGGACTGCCTGGCCGAGGTGCGGGAGTAAACGCGACCGGTTAATCGGGGACGTGCGCCGCTACCAGCGGCGTACGCGTCCCGTATCCATGTGCACGAAGTCGGACTTCTCGTAGTAGCCGACGCCGCCGCGCTGCAAGGCCAGCGCGGTATCGCGCAGGTCGGCCGTATCCACACCGCGCAGCCGCACGTCGATGGCAGTACCCAGCAGGTGCTGGCTGTTCCTGGCGACGCCGCCGCTGCGCGACCGCAGCATGTCGTTGGTCTTTAGTGAACGAAAGGCGGAGATAACCTCGTAAGTGCCGTCGCTGCCGAGTTCGGCGCGAACGTCATAGAGGATGTCCATGAGCTTCGGGTCCATCTCGGCCGTATCGCCGGTGCGAAAATCGAACAGGAACGCGTTGATTTGGGCCATGCCCGACTCGACATAAGCGCCGTTCTCGTAATACACCACGTCGAGGCTCTTGCCCGTGTGCGTGTGATAGAAGGACAACATGCGGGCATCCGACGCCTGCGCATCGTTAAGCTTGATCGCCGTGGTGGCGGGAACCAGCGCGAGTAGCGCCAGCCCGAAAAGCAACTTGCTTCTTGTCGTATTCATGTAGGCTATTATCGGCGGGCCACCTGGCAATTCAATGTCAAAGGACACAGAAAATTGGTCAAAATGCCTCAAGTGATTCTGTACGGCGCTGCCCTGATCGGCGCGATTTTCTCCCAGGCCACATTCGCCGAGGACGCCGCCGATCGCGAAGCGATCCGTGTCGAAATCGAGCAGCTGCGTGAGTCCGGGCGTCTCAGCGTCGGCGACGTGGAGATCGCCTCCGGCGACCTGCTCGCGCAGGTCTACGAGGAGCGCGGTTTTCGGCCGGCCTGGACCGACGACGGCAAGGTCGAAGAACTGCTCACCGCGATACGGGCCACCGCCGCAGACGGCCTGGACCCCGCGGACTACCACCTCGACAAACTGGAAAACGTCCTCGACATGATCGCGGGCGGGCGGGTGCTCGACACCTACGAACGCGCCGCTCTCGACATCGCGCTAACCGACAGCCTGATCCGGCTCGGCTACCACCAGCGCTTCGGCAAGGTGAATCCGTACGAGCTCGATGCGAATTGGAACTTCACGCGCGAACTGGGCGGGCGCGACCCGGCCGTGTCGCTGAAGGGCGCGCTCGAAGGCGACGCGTTGCCCGAGTACCTGGCCGGGCTGTTCCCGCGGGCAGAGCTGTACCAGGACCTGCAGCGGCACCTCGCCGAGCATCGCCGCATCGCGGAGGCCGGCGGCTGGCCGACGGTGCCCGAGGGCAATACGCTGCGCGCCGGCGACACCGACCCGCGGCTGGGCGTGCTGGCCGAACGGCTCGAGATCACGGGCGACCTGGAGCGCGGCGTGCGCGCCGACGCTTACGGTGGCGCACTCGAGGCCGCGGTCAAGAACTTCCAGGAGCGGCACGGGCTCGATGCCGACGGCATCGTCGGTCCCGCGACTTTGAGGGCGATGAACGTGCCGGTCGAGCAGCGCATCGAACAGCTGCGCATCAACCTCGAGCGCGCGCGCTGGGTGCTCGATAATCTCGAGGACGACTTCGTCATCGTCAACATCGCCGGTTTTCGCGCCTACGTGTATCGCGACAGCGAGCCGGTCTGGTCGACACGCGTTGTCGTCGGCAAGACCTACCACAAGACGCCCGTGTTCAAGTCGGAGATGAAGTACATCGTGTTCAACCCGACCTGGACCGTGCCCTACAGCATCGCGACCAAGGAAATGTTGCCGAGAGTCCGGCGCGACCCGAACTACCTGCCGTCGCGTAACTTCATCGTCAAGAACCGCAGCGGCGACGTCGTCGATCCGGCCACGATTGACTGGGCCAACGTATCGCCGCGCAGCTTCCCCTACACGTTCGTGCAGCAGCCGGGCACGAGCAATGCGCTGGGTGAGATCAAATTCATGTTTCCCAACCAGTACTCGGTCTACCTGCACGACACGCCGAGCAAGTCGCTGTTCGCGCGCGCAGGGCGCACGTTCAGCCACGGCTGCGTGCGGGTGGAAAACCCGTTCGACTTTGCCGAAGTGCTGCTGGGTCCCGACGGCTGGGACGCCGAGAAAGTTCAGGCGGAGCGCATGCGTCGCGAGACCCGGTCGATCTTCCTGTCCGAGCCCATGCCCGTGCTGTTGCTGTACTGGACGGCCGAGGTCGGCCCCGACGGTGAGGTCCATTTCTACGACGACGTCTATGAGCGCGATGCAGCAATCCTAACCGCGCTCGAGTCGCCGTACCGCGTCGACCTGCCGGACGCCTGACGCAGAATGAGCAAAGCGAAACGTAAAGCAGCGGCAATCGAGCAGCGCGAACAAACCAGGAAGCGCTTCGTTGCATTCGGGCTGGCGGCGCTGGTGCTCGTCGGTGTAGTTGTCGCCGTCATCAACATGGGCAAGCAGGCCGCGCCAGAAGCAACCGGGCCTGACCCGCGAGCCGCTGCACTGGCCAGTGAGCACGCAGCCACGATTGGCGACCCTGGCGCAAAGGTGCACATCGTCGAGTTCCTCGACCCGGCCTGCGGCACTTGTGCTGTCTTCTACCCGATGGTCAAGGGATGGCTGAGAGAGGCTCCCGACAAGCTGCGCCTGACGGTCCGCCACGTGCCGTTTCACACCGGCGTCGACTACGTCGTGCAGATTATTGAAGCGAGCCGAGAGCAGGGCAAGTACTGGGAGACGCTCGAGGCCCTGCTGATGTCGCAGCGCGAGTGGGTCACGAACCACGTCGTGCAGCAAGACCGGGTTTTGCCGGCGATTGCCGGCGTTGGTCTCGACATGGAGCGGCTGATGGCCGACATGAACAGTCCTGCCGTCCTGGCCCGGATTCAGAAGGACCAGGAAGACGCTATCACCCTGAAGGTCAGCGCGACGCCCGAGTATTTCGTTAACGGCCGGCCGCTGCCGAGTTTCGGGCAGCAGCAGCTCCTCGACCTCGTGCGCGAAGAGCTCGACAAGGCCTACTGATCCCTACCCGAAAAAAAGGCCCCTCAAGAGAGGGGCCTGTCCAGCTGCTTGCCCCGCAGGGCTGCAACTAGAGGGGACTGCCGCTGCTATCCGTCGCGTTGAGCTGGTTGCCGTCCGGCGCCTCTGACGGGTCCGGGATCCACGGCGCCAGGCAGGCCCGGTTGAGCGTGCAGGGATCCGTCAGCGTCTGAAGGAAGTCGAACAGTGGCGGCGCATCACGCGGAGGACTGAATGACAGGTCCGGGAACGTGAGCGTCGCATCGATCAGGCGCTGCTGGGTTACCGCGTTGCGCGCGGCCGCGCTGTTCACCACGGTGTTCGGGTACAGGTTTGCGCAGTCGGGGTGAGCTGCGAACTGCGGTACGCGGCACAGGCTGCCGCCCGGGAACCGGCCGGCGAACGTGTCGTTCGGCAGAAAGTAGTGCTGTGCCGCGTCTTCCAGCGTATAGGTCCCGGTGTGTGCGTAGGGACCAGTGACAGTTAGGTTTAGTAGCGTCGGCGTGCGGAACATGAATCGATCGGCGCTGTTGCCGGTCTGCTGCTCGCGACCGAAGTCCTGGTCACCCGCGGCGCCATCGCCTTTGCCCGGCCCGGTTTGCGGAAAACCGGTAACCGCGTGGCGCTCGTCGGTGAAAAAGTCACCGCCGTGGCACTGGTTGCAGGCGAGGCCCGGGTTGAGGTCGCGATAGAACAGCAGGGCGCCGCGCTTGGCGGAATCGCTGATGGCGCTGTTGTCGCCCTGCACGTAGGCCTTCCACGGCGTCTCGACGAAGATCATCGAGCGCTGGTATTCGCCGATGGCGAGCGCGATGTTCTCGAACGTAATCAGCTGCTCGGCCGACTCCGCGCTGGCAAATGCGGTCTGGAATGCCGCCAGCCAGTTGTTGTTGGGGATTTCACCGGCGCCCGCGCCATAGTCGCCGATGCGCTCGGCCAGCCGCTGCCGGATGGCCTCGGGTGCGGCGCCCGGCATGAACGAGCCCAGCATCTCCCCGGGAACGGCGACCGGGATGCGCGCCTGCGCTGCCACTAAAGACGTCCCGGGTGTAACGAGGGGATCGGCGACGTGCAGCGCAGTCTCCGGCGTGCGAATGCCGGATCCCGTGCCGTTGAGCCCGGTCTCTTTGCCGATGCTCTCGACGCGCGAGTCCCAGAACAGCCCGGTGTCGTACAGCCCGACATTGAACACGCTCTGCGAGTGACGGCCGACGTTGGGCAGGCCGTCGGCACGGTTGCGGCCGGGGCCGACAACGTCGGGATCGATCGCGCCGGTTCCCACGGGCAGCGCGAGGCCGTCGCCACCGCCCAGCGCCGGGTGGTGACAGGAAGCGCAGGCCGTATCCATGTCGCCGCTCAGGCTCTTGGAGAAGAACAGCAGTTTGCCGAGCTGGGCCAGCGGGTCGTTAATGGACGGCAGGTTGCGGCCGGTTGTGGGATCGCCCGTGAGGCCTTCGGCAGCGATCACCTGCCGTAGCTGTGCATCGAGCGTGGATTGCGTCGTATCGTCGTCGCGACCGCCGCCACCACCGCCGCCCCCGCCGCCGCAGGCAGCGAGCATCCCGGTGAACATGGCCAGTCCCAGTAAGGTCAATGTGCGCGTTTTCATGATTAGTCCCCTCTAAAGTGTTGATCAAATGAGAAAAGTCGAGCTTTTCGCCAAGTGGGACTAGAATGGCCAGCACGGCCCCGGCAGGCTTTGCCGGGGTCTGAAATGATCTGAAATCACCTGAAATCTCGCGGGAATTCGACAATGTCCAAGACGGGCAGCGGCTCAATTTACGAATTCGGAGGCTGGCGGCTGGCGCCCGGCCAGCGCCAGCTCATTTCCGCGGAGGGTGAACCGGCTGCGCTGCGCAGCAAGGTCTTCGACCTGCTGGTGTACCTGGTCCAGGAGCGCGGGCGGGTGGTTGCGAAGACGGAACTCATGGAGGCCGTCTGGCCGGACGCCGTGGTCGAGGAGAACAACCTCAACCAGGCCATTTCCGCCCTGCGGCAGGCGCTCGGCGATACGGCGCAGGCGCCGCGTTTCGTGGCCACGGTCACCGGGCGTGGCTACCAGTTCATCGGGGAAGTGCGAGAAATCGACTCGCGGGCTCCCGAGGAGCCCGGCAAACCGTCGTCGGCGCTGCGCTACGGGATTGCCGGCGCCGCCATCATCGCGGCGCTGATTGGCGCATGGATGGCGCGGCCGGGCGACGCGCCGCCCGCAGCCGCGGGTATCGCCGTCCTCGAGCAATTTGCGGAGCTGGAACCGATCCTCGTCACGGACTTCAAGGGATCGCAATCCGAGGCGACCTTGTCGCCGGACGGCACGATGATCGCCTGGATCAGCGAGAGCTCCGGCACGCCGCAGGTGTGGATGAAGAACCTGCAGTCAGGCGAGCCGCTGCAGATCACCAACGGCCCGTATGCGGCGAGCTCCCCGACCTGGTCGCCGGACAACAGCTACATCGTGTACGCGCGCAAGAGCGACGGTCCGCGGGCCATCTACCGGGTAGGAACGCTCGGGACGCCACCGCCGCAGCGAATCCTGGACGCCGGGCTGAACCCGAGTTTTGCGCTGGCGACCAATGCGTTCGTGTTCACCAACGACAGGGACCTGTTCGTTGCCGACGGTGACGGCAGCAACGTGCGCCAGGTCGATGCCGTGCCGAGCGGCCCCGGCTTTGCTCGCCGTGAGCCAGCTTTGTCACCCGATGCGACCATGGTTGCGTTCATACAAGCTGACGAAGGTCCGCTTGGGAACCTGTATATCGCGCCTGTGGAAGACGGCGAAGCGCGGCAGCTCACTCACTACACGCTCGAAGAGGGCCTGGCAGCCGACTCGCCGACCTGGATGCCGGACGGCAGGCACATTGTCTACAGTGTCATGAGCAGCGGCGGCAGCAGCCGACTCTGGCGGATCGATATTCAGACGGGCGAGGCCCTGCCGCTGACCGCGGGTGGCGGTAACGCGAGCGAGCCTGTCGTCTCGTCTGACGGCCGGCGCCTGGCCTACACGGACACACGGCTGAGTTGGCGCATAACGAGTATCGATCCGGAAGACGACCAACGCCGCACGATCTACGAGACGCGCCACGTCTCGGCTTTGCCGATCGCGTCGCCCGATGGCTCCAAGATCGTGTTTTTCTCGATGCTGCCGTCCGGTGCACAGATCTTCACGATCGGTGTCGACGGGCAGGGCTTGCGACAGTGGACGTTCGACGAGAACGGCACCAACACGCTGCCGTTCTGGTCAGGCGACGGCGCGTCGGTGTTCTATTACAAAGACCGCGCGCTGCACCGTATATACCTGGACGAAGGGCGGGATGAGCTGGTGCTGCCCGACTTTCACTGGTCGTCGAAAAACTGGGCTGCCGAGTACGGCGATCGGCTGTACTACAACCATTTCGATGGTTCGAGAGGTTTCCGCGAGGCGGTAATCAAGGACCTTGTCACTGGCGAAGAAGTAACGATGCCTGTCGCAATTGTCGCTGCCGAATGGTCGGCGACGGGCGACGAGCTGCTCGGCTTCGCGCCGGAAGACGGTCTGTACATTTGTGACGCTGCCACGCTCGATTGCAAGGCGATAATGAATGCCGGTGAGCAAGTAAAGGGGCGTCGGCCCAAGTGGTCTCGCGACGGGGAGCGGGTGTATTACATTCGGCATAGCGAAAAAGGCGAGTGCTGCATGCTCCGGTCCGTCCATCGCGACGGGTCCAGTATCACCGGGGTGGCCGAACTGACCGGGTTCGACCTGCGCAGCAGCTACTTCGGGGTCGCCCACGACGGAACCGTGTTCTACAACCACCCCGATACGAGCATGGCCGAGATCTGGCTGGTCGCTGCTGAGTAACTGCGCGCCTTTGAGCGGACCGGTCCGCGGCGTAAACGCCAGATTATGGAAAAAATGAGACCCCGGCCACAGAATCGGTTGCTCGCGGCGCCGACAATCCTACGACAACTACGTCGAATGGGACTATCCGATGAAAGCTCGTGTCTGTGCGCTGCTGGCAGTAGCAATCGCCACCCTTCTGACCGCCTGTGATAACGATACGGGCGACGGATTTGTTGGCCCGAACAATAATGGCGGGGGCGTTATCGTGCCCCCTGGCGGAGGCGCCGGCTCCCTGGGTGTTGCTGCCCTGGTCTACGCCGAGGCCCCCGGCAACACCGGCTTCGACGACGCGCTGGTCAATGGCGACGGGACGATTGCCGTGTTCATGCAAAGCTCGGACCCACTCGGCACCAACCCGGGTGGCGAAGAGCAGCTCTTTTCGATGGTCTTCGGCGACCCCGCGCCGATCCAGCTGACCTCCGGCACCGGCGGCGGCTTCCGTTCGACCGACGATTTCGACATCAACAGCGGCGGCACCACGGTCGTCTTCGTCTCGGACCAGGACATCACGGGTGACAATGCCGCCAACGCGCTGAATGTCTTTGCCGCGGCCACCGATGGCAGCAGCGTCACGCAGGTGACCTCGTCCACTGCTGGGGACATCGCGGAGCCCGGCATCTCGGGTGACGGCTCGCTGATCGTTTTCACGTCGTCCGAAGATCTGACGGGCGGCAACCCGATGAATGACACGCAGATTTTCTCGATTGCGGCCGACGGCTCCAACCTGACGCAGGTGACGACCGGCGCGACGGCGGCGGAATCGGTGGTGCTCTCCGACGACGGCACCAAGCTGGCCTGGGTCGACACGAGTGATCCGTTCGGCACCAACGCGGATGGCAGCCGCGAGATTTTCGCGATGAATGTCGACGGCACCAATCACATGCAGCTGTCGGACAGTGCGGGCGATTCGATTACGCCGCGGATCTCGGACGACGGCGCTTACGTCATCTTTGTATCGGCCGGCGAATTCACGGCTGGCAGCAACGCGGACGGCATGCTCGAGGTTTACACGGTCAACACCGACGGTACCGGGATGACGCGCATTACGAACTCGGGCCAGGACTCCGGCCTGCGCTTCAACGGCAGCGCCCCGGCGGTCGACATCTCCGGCGACGGCAACTACATCACGTTCATGTCGTACGGTGACTTCAACGGCATCAATACCGGCGGCACCTACACGGTGTACTGGGCGACTCGCGATGGCACGACGCTGCAGCAGCTGCTGCGGCTCGAGACCAAGCCCGACGGCGTATCGAGTCTCGCGGCCGAAGTCCCGCGGATGTCAGACGACGGCAGCCGCATCATGTTCAACGCGTTGGCGCCGTATTCGGCGGATGCGCCGGACTCCGGGTGGAAGATCTTCGTCCACTCGAGACTGTGATCGTCTGATTACCAGTCCTTGAGCGGGTAGGTCAGCGGCGAGACGGGCGGCCAGGTCAGGTTGGCCTCCTCGACCTTGGCCGCGAAGTTGGGCGTTGCCTCCAGGTCCCACGGCGCGCCGCACTGACACCACTGCACGAGCTGCCAGAGCACGTTGGGGCCCCAGAAGTGCTGGTCGATCTCGGTCGCCATCGCATTAGCCTGGTCGCGGCGCCCGGTCCAGGCGGCAATCACGGTCGCGAAGAAGTTCTGCCGTGCCTGGTTATCGATCCTTTCAAGCAGGGGCGCCAACCGGTCCCGGTCGCCCCGATGTGCCGCGAGCATTGTGTGAAAATAAAGGGCAAAGCTTCCGTGCTGGATATCAGACTCGATAATGCGGTGCGCCTCGTCATGGAGGCCATTGGCCGCCATCGTTTGCAGCAGCGTCATGGTCAGCCAGCCGCCCGGTGCAACCTCGTTGCCTTCCCGCGCCATTTGTAACGCACCCTCAGGATCGCCGGACCAGAATTTCGCTCGCGCTGCGTTGAACCAAGACAGGTTACGCAGCGGGTCGCACTCCAGGACCTTCTCGGCCACCGTGAAATACTCGGCCGAGTAGCCGAGCACGTTGGCGACTGTTGCCGTCCAGTTACCATCCTGCAGACAGCCGGGCTCAGCCAGGGCCTTTTCCAGACGCCCGGCTAGCCCTTGCCAGTTGCCGCTAAGGAACGCGAGGTCCAGTTCGGCCAGATACCGCAGCTGGTCGGTCGGCGCATAGCGAGCAGCTGCCTCGTAGTCCGCGAGTACGGTTTGATAAGCGTCTACCAGGGTTTCCTCGGTGACGCCTTCGTACTCGGTGCCCGTCACTACATCGTTGAGCATGTGCACGTAGCGGTCCGAGTGGTTGGCGTAGACCTCCCAGTATTCGGGCACGAGGTCCATGACCTGTTCGAAGTAACCATTCGCCAGTCGTAGGCCTTCCTGCTGGTCCATCTGGCCATGGGCGCGTTCGAAGTAGTCGAGGCCTTTCTGGTAAAGCGTGAAGGCCTCCGTGTTGCGCAGCCCTGACCGACGCATCGCCTCACGCTTCTCTTCGTCGAGTACCACGTCGAGCGCACCTGCGATCTTCTCGGCCACGTTCTCCTGGACGGCGATCATGTCGGCCGAGGTGCTGTCGTAGTTCTCGGACCAGAGATGAAAACCGTCCTCGGCGCGAATCAACTGCGCCGTCACTCGCAGGCGGTCGCCCGAGCGGCGTACCGAGCCCTCTACAATATGCTGCACGCCGAGCATCGTGGCGATCTCCTGGATCGGCAGGTCCTGGCCCTTGAACGAGAAAGCCGACGTCCGCGCAGTGACGAGCAGCTCGGGGAGTTGCGCCAGCGAATTGAGAATCTCCTCGGTCAGACCGTCGGCGAAGTACTCATCGTCCGTTCCGCTGCTCATCGCGACGAAGGGCAGCACGGCGACCGACTTCTCGGCCGGGGCAGGCTCGGCTGAGGCCGGTTCCTCTGACGGCGACTCGACTGCTGCCGTCGACGCTGCCGGCGCGGGCTCGCTGGCGAACTTGTCCCAGGCAAACCAGCCGAGTGCGATGAGCAGGACAACGATAATCGTACGGTCGAGCTTGCGGCCGGTCTGGGTGGTAATTGACTGTTCGCGATCGACCTCTTTTTCGAGCTTGATGCCCTCGGGCGTGAGCTCGAAGGCCCAGGCAAAGATGAGCACGATCGGCAGGCCGAGGATCAGCATGACCACAACGCTCTTCAGGACCCAGTCGGGCGCGCCGAAATTTTCGAACGCAAACTCCGCGACCTGGGCGACGACCCAGGCGACGACGATATAAGCGATGCCGACGCGGATGACGTTGCGGCGTTTGAGTTCAGCGAAAAAGGACACTTCTTGTTATTCTGCTCTCGCCGGAAAGCGCACAGTATAGCCGGAATAAATCCGCGCTTGCGGTAATCGATGCAACCCTGACCGAGGACCCAGCCCCATGAGAGACGTCGTTATCGTCGATAACGTCCGCACCGGACTTGCCAAGTCCTTCCGCGGCAGCTTCAACCTGACCCGCTCCGATGACATGACTGCCCACGTCATCGATGCGCTGCTCGAGCGCAACCCGAAAGTCGCGCCCGACGAGGTCGAGGACGTAATCCTCGGCATGGCCATGCACGAAGGCGAGCAAACAGGGAACCTGGCGCGCCTGGCCGTGATGCTGTCGAAGCTGCCGGTCACGACGGCCGCGTCGTCGATCAACCGCTTCTGTTCGTCCGGCGTGCAGGCAATCGCGTTCGCCGCCAACCAGATCGCCTCCGGCCAGACCGAAGTCGCCATGGCCGGCGGCGTCGAGTCGATCTCGATGAACGCGCGCCAGGAAGCGGCGAAATACGAAATGAACCCCGCGTTGCTGGAAAACAAGCCCGACATCTTCATGGCCATGGGCGACACGGCCGAGGTGGTCGCCCGTCGTTATGGTGTAACACGCGAGGTGCAGGATGAGTACGCTCTGCAAAGCCAGCAGCGTTACGCCGCTGCCGTCGATGCAGGCTGGATTGCCGAAGAGATTGTGCCGATGGACGTCACGATGCACGTGGTGGACAAAGCCACGGGGGAAGAAAGCCAGGCCGAGGTCACGGTCGACCGCGACGAGTGCAACCGCCCGACGACGACACTCGAGGGGCTCGCTGGCCTGAAGCCCGCGTTTGAAGACGACGGCACGGTAACCGCCGGCAACGCCTCGCAGCTCAGCGACGGCGCCTCGATGACGCTGCTCATGAGCGCCGAGCGTGCCGGGCAACTCGGCCTCGAGCCGATGGGCATTTTCCGCGGCCTGACTGTGGCGGGCTGCGAGCCCGACGAGATGGGTATCGGACCCGTGTTCTCGGTGCCGCGGCTGCTCGATAACGCCGGCATGAGCATGAATGACATCGATCTCTGGGAGCTCAACGAGGCCTTCGCCTCGCAGTGCGTCTATTGTCGCGACACGCTGGAGATCGACAACGACATCTACAACGTCAACGGCGGCAGCATCTCGATCGGCCACCCGTTCGGCATGACCGGTTCGCGCATGGCGGGCCATCTGCTGCGCGAGCTCAAGCGCCGCGGCAAGCGTTACGGCGTTGTGACGATGTGCATCGGCGGCGGGCAAGGCGCGTCGGCCCTGTTCGAGGCGACGTAGGCGACGATGACGCTACGCACAGCAGCCCCCCTGCTGTTCGCCACGCTGCTGGCTGCGTGCCAGCCAGCGAACGACTCGCCGGACAAGGCTCGTAACGTCATCCTGTTCGTCGGCGACGGCATGGGCGTGGCCACGGTGACGGCGGCACGGATTTTCGACGGGCAATCAAGAGGAATGAGCGGCGAGGAGCATGTGTTGCCCTTCGAGACGTTTCCCAACGTCGCGCTTGTGAAAACCTACAACACCAACCAGCAAACGCCGGACTCGGCCGGCGCGATCACGGCGATGCTCACGGGCACGAAGACGCGCGCCGGCGTAATCAACGTCGGGCCCGAAGCGCTCCGCAAAAGCTGTGAGGGGCAGCTGGCCCATCCGCTGACGCCGATCACGGAGATCGCAGGCCAGGCGGGTAAGGCGATCGGCGTGGTGACCACCACGCGCGTCACGCACGCGACGCCGGCGGGGATGTTTGCCCGTACCGCCGAGCGCGACTGGGAAGACGATTCGGACGTTGACCCGACCGACTGGCAGCTTGGTTGTCACGACATTGCTTACCAGCTCGTGCACGCGGGTAACGGGCCACAGATCGTGATGGGCGGCGGCAGCCAGCACTTCTTCGGCGCCGACCGCCTCGGCAAACGCAGGCAAGCCGATGCAGACCTGGTGCGCGACTGGCTGGGCGCGGGCGCCAGGCGCCGTTACGTGGCGTCGGCCGAGCAGCTCGAAGACCTGCAACCCGGCGAGGAAGTGCTTGGGCTGTTTGCGTCAGAGCACATGAGCTTCGTGGCCGAGAGGAAGCCGGATTCGACTGAGCCGACGCTGACGCAGATGGCGACGACGGCCGTTCGTCTACTGGAGGAGAGCGAGGCTGGCTACTTCCTGCTCGTCGAGGGCGGCCGCATCGATCATGCGCACCACGACGCCAGGCCCGGTTGGGCGATGCTGGAGACCCAGGAGTTCGCCAACGCCGTGGCTGCCGTCATGGAGATGATCGATACCAGGGAGACCCTGGTGCTCGTCACGGCCGATCACTCGCATGTGTTCACGCTGGGCGGCTACGCGACGCGCGGCAATCCGGTACTCGGACATGTCGTGAAGAATGACGACCGCGGGTTGCCAATGGACAAGCCCGATCTCGCGGCCGACGGCCAGCCGTACACCGTGTTGTCGTATGCCAACGGGCCCGGCTTCGTGCGCGAGCTGCCCCGGCCGGAACCCGAAACCGGCGTGCATGCGCTGGCGCAGTCACTCGTTCCGGTCTTCTACGAGAATGACGACGGCACGCACGAGTACAGCGAGACGCACGGTGGCGAAGACGTCGCGCTGTATGCGATCGGTCCGGGTTCAGAAGCGGCTCGCGGCGTGATCGAACAGAATCGAATTTACGACATCATGATGATGGCGCTGGGGCTGGCGGAAAACTAGCGGCCCTTTGTACTACACTACTCTGGTCAGCCAGATAACAGGAAGTGGGGGTTTACCGTGATCGAATTCGAAGTCAACGGGCAAGCTGTTACCTCCGAGAGCGAGGATGATACGCCGCTGCTCTGGGTAATACGCGACGAGCTCAAGCTCAAAGGTACGAAGTTTGGATGCGGCATCGCGATGTGCGGCGCCTGCACCGTGCACATTGACGGCGTGCCCACGCGATCGTGCATCACCAATGTCAGCGCCGTCGCCGGCAAGACCATTACCACGATCGAGGGTCTCGACAGCGCCGAGGGCAATGCGCTCAAGCAGGCCTGGGTCGAAAAGCAGGTACCGCAGTGCGGCTATTGCCAGTCGGGCCAGATCATGCAGGCGGCCGGACTCCTGGCGAATACGCCGAGCCCGACCGACCAGCAGATCACTGACGCGATGAACGGCAACCTGTGTCGCTGCATGTCGTATACGCGCATCCACGAGGCTATCAAGACCGCCGCCGGCGGCGAGGAGGCGTAGTCATGGCAATGCGAGCAAAAGACCTGCAGGGCAACATCACTCGCCGCAGCTTCCTGGCCACGAGCGCCGGGGCCGGCCTCGTCATGGGTCTCGGCGTCGTGCTGCCCGGCTGCAGCCGCGATGAGGCCGTCGAGGAGATGGCGGTCGACGGCGCGAGCCTGAAGTTCTCACCGTCGGTGTGGTTCGAGGTAGACGGTAACGGCAAGGTGCTCGTCAACATCGCCAAGGCCGAGATGGGCCAGCACGTCGGCACTGCGCTGGCGCGCGTCGTGGCCGATGAGCTCGGCGCCAACTGGGATGACGTCCGCATCGACCACGTCGACTCGGACCCGAAGTGGGGTTACATGGTGACCGGCGGCTCGTGGTCCGTGTTCACGACGTTCACGATGCTGTCGCAGGCCGGCGCCGCCGGGCGCACCATCCTGCGCGACGCTGGGGCCGCGTTGCTGGGCGCCAACGCCGAGGACGCTACCGTCGAGAACGGCATCGTGTCCGCGAATGGCGAGTCGGTTTCGTTCGCTGACATCGTCCGCAAGGGCGATATCAGCCGCACATTTACCGACGAAGAGCTGGGCGCGATGCCCGTCAAGCCGGCGTCGGAACGGACGATGATCGGCAAGCCGACCCGGGCCCTCGATATCGAGGCCAAGGTGGGCGGCGGCGCGGTCTACGGCCTCGACGTCGAGCTCGACGGCATGGTTTACGCGCATCCGCTGATCCCGCCGACCCGCTACGGCAGCACGATTCGCAGCATCGACGATACCGCGGCCAAGGACATTCGCGGCTATATCCAGACGCTGGTGCTCGAGGATCCGAGCGAAGTCCTGCAGGGCTGGGCGGTCGTCATCGCCGAGAACTACCCGGCGGCCATGCGCGCGGCTGCCGCGGTCGTGGTCGACTGGGAAGCCGGTCCGACCGCCGACGTCAGCGAGGCGGACCTGATTGCCGAGGGTAATCGCCTGGTCAACGACAAGGCTTCCGGCGTGCTGGCCGTCGACGACGGCGACGTCGCCGCGGCCCGAGCCGACGCCTCGTCGATGCACTCCGCAAAATATACGACCAGCACGGCGCTGCACTTCACGCTCGAGCCGGCCAACGCGCTCGTCGAATTCCGCGACGGCAAGTGCCACATCCACTCGGGCAACCAGTGGCAATCGCTGATCCTGCCGACCCTCGCGACCGCGCTGCAGATGGAAGAGACGGACATCGTCATTCACCAGTACTACCTCGGCGGCGGATTCGGAAGACGCCTTTGGGGCGATCCGATGATCCCGGCCGCGCTGGCGGCCAAGCAGCTTGGCAAGCCGGTCAAGATCGTGTTCCAGCGCGCCGACGACAGCCGTTTCGACTGCTGCCGCTCGGCCTCCGTCGCACGGCTCGACGCGTCGTTTGACGCTGATGGCAACGTGACCGGCATCGAGCACGCCATGGCGTCCGGCTGGCCGACGCTGGCGATGGCGCCGGGCTTCATGCCCGACGCAGTCGACGGCAACGGCAAGTTCGACCCGTTTGCGACCAACGGCTCGGATCACTGGTACACGCTGGCCAATCATCGCGTGCGGTCAATCAACAACGATCTCGCCCAGCGAACCTTCCTGCCGGGCTGGCTGCGCGCAGTGGGCCCGGGCTGGATTACCTGGGGCCTGGAGTCGTTCATTGACGAACTCGCCCTGATCTCCGGCAAGGACCCGATCGAGTTCCGCCTTTCGATGCTCGACGCGGCGGGCAAGAACGCGGGCTCGGCGCCGAACGCGGTTGGCGGCGCCACGCGGCTTGCGGCTGCGATCGAGGACGTTCGCGACCGCAGCGGCTGGGGCCAGGTGCTGCCCGAAAACGAAGGCATGGGTTTTGCGGCCAGCTACGGCCAGGAGCGCAACATGCCAACGTGGATCGGCTGTGTCGCCCACGTGGCGGTGGACCCGGAATCGAACAAGGTCACGGTCAAGAAGATCTGGCAGTCGATCGACTGCGGCACGGTGGTGCATCCGGAAGGCGCTATGGCGCAGGCGGAAGGCGCAACGCTGTGGGGCGTCAGCCTGGCGCTGCACGAAGGCGCGAACTTCGCCAATGGCGAGGTTGCCGAGCGTAACCTGGACGCCTACACGCCGCTGCGCATGGCCGACGTGCCGGAGCTCGACCTCAGGTTCATGGAAAGCACCGAGCACCCGACCGGTCTCGGCGAGCCGCCGCTGATCGCGGTGCAGCCGGCCATCGGCAACGCGATCTTCGCGGCGACGGGCAAGCGGGTGCGCGATCTGCCGATCAAGCTTTGACGCGTAGAACGTTCCAGACCTTCGAAGTTCGTGGCGACAGGGCAGCTGCCGAAAGGCACCTGCCCTTGTTGCGCGAGCGCATGGCTGCCCTCGATATCGACGGGCTGCTGGTCCCGCACGACGACGAATACCTGAACGAGTACACGCCGCCGCAGTTCGAGCGGTTGCTGTGGCTGACCGGTTTCTCGGGTTCCGCGGGCGCGGCGATCGTCATGCCGGAGTCTGCGATCCTGTTTATCGACGGGCGCTACACCGAGCAGGCGAGAATCGAGACGTCCGACGACTGGTTCGGCTACGAGGACCTGCGCGAGCTGCCGCCCTGGCAGTGGCTGCGCGACAATCCCGGGCGCGTGTCCCGGCTCGGCTACTGGAGCAAGCTGCATTCGCAGGAAGAGATCGCGCACATCGAGGCGCTCGATCACGTTGCACTCGTCGCTCTTGATCGGCACCCGATCGACGAACTCTGGCAGGACCGACCGAACGGCGCGCCGCCGGCGCCGTACCCGCATGCCGTCGAGTACGCCGGCGAGGACTCGGCCAGCAAGCGGCAACGGGTCGGGGCCGAGCTCGAGAAAGCCGGCGCGGACGCGATCGTGTTCGCGAACCCCAACGCGACGGCCTGGCTGTTGAATATCCGCGGCGGCGACGTGCCGCGCACGCCAGCCGCGCTGTGCCGCGCGGTGCTGCATGCGGACGGCAAGGCCGCCGCCTTTTTCGCGGGCCACGAGATCAGCGACGAGTTGCGCGCCCACCTCGGTCCGGACGTCGAGATATCGGACGAGGAGCACTTCGGTGACTATCTGCGCGACCTCGGCGCACAGGGCAAGAGCGTGCTCGTCAACAAGACCGTCTGCCCGCGCTACGTGTACGACGCGTTGAGCGAGTCGGGCGCGACGATTAAGGCAGGCGACGATCCGCTGATCCTCGCGCGCGGCATCAAGAATGCAACCGAAGTCCAGGGATTCCGCAACGCGCATATTCGTGACGGCGTCGCGATGGTCAAGTTCCTGCGCTGGATCGACGAGAACTGGGCGCAAGGCATCACCGAAATCGACGCCGTGAAACAGCTCGAGGCGTTTCGGGCCGAGGACGACGCGCTGCAGGACATCAGCTTCGACACGATCTCGGGTTCCGGTCCCAACGGTGCGATCATCCACTACCGGGTATCCGAGGCCAGCGACCGGCCGATGCAGAAAGGCGAGCTGTTCCTGGTTGATTCCGGCGGCCAGTATCTCGACGGCACGACCGACATCACGCGAACGATTCCGCTGGGGGCACAGGGCGCAGAGCGCAAAGATCGCTTCACGCGCGTCTTGCAGGGTCACATTGCCCTGGCGTCCGCCGTTTTCCCGCCGGACACGAGCGGTTACCAGCTCGATATCCTCGCGCGCCAGCCGCTGTGGAATGCCGGGCTCGACTACGCGCACGGCACCGGCCACGGCGTCGGCACTTACCTGGGGGTGCATGAAGGGCCGCAAAGTGTGGCCAAGAAAGCGCCCTGGGTCGCGCTGCGGCCCGGCATGATCCTGTCCAACGAACCGGGCTATTACGTCGAGGGCGGATACGGCATTCGCATCGAAAACCTCGTCGTCGTGCGCGAATCCGCGACGGACGGCATGCTCGAGTTCGAGACGCTGACACTGGCGCCGATCGACCGGCGGCTGGTCGATACCTCACTGATGAGCGACACCGAACTCGCCTGGCTCAACAATTACCACGAGACGGTTCGGAAGACCTTGTCGCCGCTGCTGTCCGAGCCCGACGCGGCGTGGCTGCGCGAGGCCACGTCGCCCCTCTAGGACGAACGGTGCGCCGGGACCGACCGGCGGCGATTTCCCGACGAGCGGTCCGTATTCGCCGACGAGCGACAGAATTCTTCACGAGCGCCTGGTTCAAACTGTGTACAGAGAGAAAAACACAGAGGGACGCTCGTGGATTCACATAATTCAGGCAAGCACACCAGGCATACGCTGGCGACGCTGGACGCGATGGACAAGCGCTCGCGCGCCGCTAACGTCGACTTTACCGACGAGCCCGAGCTGTCGGTCGCCGATGATGTCGATGTCGGCGGTGACCCGTACAACAGCACGGGCCGGCACGTTATCATTAAGTCCAAGTTGAACCTGGAAGACTAGGCTACGCCGCCGCCGTTAGGTTGCGCGTGGCCGGAACACGCGTGACCAGCGAATATTTTGATGTCGTTATCGTAGGGGCGGGCCTTTCCGGCATTGGCGCTGCCTGTCACCTGCAGCAGGACTGTCCCAACAAAAGCTACGTAATCCTCGAGGGCCGCGATAGCCTGGGCGGCACCTGGGACCTGTTCCGTTACCCGGGCATTCGCTCGGACAGCGACATGCACACGCTCGGCTACAACTTCAAACCGTGGAAGGAATCCAAGGCGATCGCCGACGGGCCCGCGATCCTCAAGTACATCCAGGAAACCGCTGCCGAGTACCGCGTCGACGAGCACATCCGTTACGGACGTCGGGTGGTTGGCGCGTCGTGGTCGAGCGATGATGCAGCGTGGACGCTGGAGATTCAGCGCGCCGACAGCAACGAGGTCGAGCAGCTGCGCTGCAATATGCTGCTGATG
Organism: Woeseiaceae bacterium; assembly: GCA_030066075.1. Classification (GTDB taxonomy): domain Bacteria; phylum Pseudomonadota; class Gammaproteobacteria; order Steroidobacterales; family Woeseiaceae; genus UBA1847. Next base: position 28,196 of record JASJCH010000029.1, on the reverse strand, counting down.
TGCTCGGGTTACTACAACTACGAGCACGGCTACCTGCCGCAGTTCAAGGGACGTGAGCGGTTCCAGGGTGACGTCGTGCACCCGCAATCCTGGCCCGAGGACCTCGACTATTCCGGCAAGAAAGTCATCGTGATCGGTTCCGGCGCCACGGCGATGACGCTGGTTCCGGAGATGGCGGCGGATGTCGAGCACATTACGATGCTGCAGCGCTCGCCGACCTACGTCATCTCGTTTCCCGACGAGGACATGATCGCCAATATCCTGCGTGCGATCCTGCCGGACAAGTGGGCTTACGCCATCACGCGCTGGAAGAACATCACGTTCCAGACCTTTACCTACGGGCTGACCCGGACGCGGCCCGAGATGATGAAGCGCTTCCTCCTGCGGCGGGTGCGCAAGGAGTTGGGCAATGACTATCCCATCGAGAAGCACTTCACGCCGGCCTATAACCCCTGGGACCAGCGCCTGTGCCTCGTGCCCAATAGCGACCTGTTCGAAGCCATTCGCTCGGGCAAAGCCTCGGTAGCGACCGACACGATCGACACGTTCACCGAGACGGGCATTCGCCTCGAGTCGGGCGAGGAACTGGTCGCGGACATCATCGTGACGGCAACGGGCCTCGACCTGCTCGTGCTCGGCGGCGTCGATTTCGAGGTCGACGGCCAGCCGGTCGACTTCGGCAAGACCGTGACCTACAAGGGCCTGATGTGCTCGGGCGTGCCCAATCTCGTATCGACGTTCGGCTACATCAACGCGTCGTGGACGCTGCGCGCCGACCTGATCGCCGAGTATTTCTGCCGGCTGGTGAACCACATGGACACGGTCCGCGCACGGCAGTGCACGCCAACGCCCGATGCGGAAGTCGAAGACTCGGCCGACCGGCCCTTCATCATGGATTTCTCGTCCGGCTATATCCAGCGCGTCGTCGACCAGATGCCGAAGCAGGGCATCGACGGCCCCTGGACCAATCCGCAGGACTACAAGCGCGAACGCGAGCTGTTCCGCAAGGGCGAGATCGACGACGGGGCGCTGTTGTTCAGCAACGAGGATCGACGATGCGCCTGAACGCCGACTTCGACGAGCGCGTCGTGATACGGCCCGACGACTACGACTGGGTTGCCTCGCCGATGCCGGGCGTCGAACGGATGATGCTGGATCGCATCGGCGACGAGGTGGCGCGCGCCACGTCCCTGGTGCGCTACGCACCGAATAGCACCTTCTCCCGGCACGTGCACGGCGGCGGCGAGGAGTTCTTTGTGCTCGAAGGCGAGTTCGGCGACGAGCACGACGCGTACCCCGCCGGCACTTACGTGCGCAACCCGATCGGCACGGCGCACTCGCCGCACGTCGGGGCGAACGGCTGCGTTATTTTCGTCAAGCTGCAGCAATTCGAGAAAGAGGACCAGCAGCAGTTCGCGCTCGATACCCGGAGCGCAGAGTTCCAGCCCGGTCCTGTCGATGGCATAGAGGTGCTGCAGCTCCACAAGCACGGCAGCGAGCGCGTGTCGCTGATCCGCTGGGCGCCGAACACCACGTTCGAGCGCCATACTCACAACCGCGGTGAGGAGGTCTTTGTCATCTCCGGCGCGTTCTACGACGACGATGGCGACTACCCCGCCGGCACCTGGATTCGCAGCCCGCACGGCAGCGAGCACGCGCCGTTTACGAAAGACGAGGGCGCCCTGGTCTACGTCAAGGTCGGGCACCTGCCGCGACAATAGCCGGGAATGTTTCATTGCTATCATCGCTGTACAGCTTCTTCGCGGTGGCTTCCGGAGGTCGTCCGATGAGAACCAGAACGACAATTTTCCTGATGATCTTGCTGGCGTTATCTGCGGCAACCACTCTCGCCGACGAAAGCCGCATGCTCGCGGACGAACTGGCCAACGCGCCCGGCCGCAGCGATGAGGACAAGGCGCACGACGCACAGCGCAAGCCGGACCAGGTGCTGACCTTCATCGGCGTGCGCGCCGGGGACACGGTGCTGGACATCTGGTCGTCCGGCGGCTGGTACACCGAGGTATTCTCGATTGCGGTAGGGCCGGACGGGAAGGTGTACAGCCAGAACTCCGAGGCCGTACTGAACTGGCGCGACGGCCACTACGACACGCTGCTGACCGCACGCCTCGACGGCAATCGCCTGCACAACGTCGAGCGCGTCGATTCCGCGGTCGCGGACATGGCCGTAACACCGGGCAGCGTCGATGTCGCCTTTACCGCGCAGAACTTTCACGACGTCTATAACCGCCGGGGCAAAGAGGCAGCGGCCGAGTTCCTGGCGGCGGTCTTCGATTTGCTCAAACCCGGGGGCGCTTTCGGACTCATCGATCATGTCGGTGATGCAGGCGCTGACAACCTGTCGCTACACCGCATCGAGCCCGCGCTGGTCGAAGAGGTTGCCGGGGAGGTCGGTTTCATCATCGAGGCCGGCAGCGACCTGCTGGCGAATCCAGACGACGACCATACCCTGAGCGTGTTCGATCCTGAGATGCGCGGCGCGACAGACCGCTTTATCCTGCGGCTGCGGAAACCGGAATAAAAAAGCCCCGCCGGGGGAGCGGGGCTTCTAAAGCATCCCCGCCGCAGCGGGGACCAGGGGGAGCGCAAGAATGCGCGGGGTGTTGCAGGGGAACTTAGTCTGCCTCGACCCGCGTATCGGCCTCGATCAGCGAATCGGCCAGGACGATCAGTCCGAACTCCGTCTCGCCGGGCAGCGGGTCACGGGCGATGGCCGTGTACACACCACCGTTCTCGATGGAGATCGCGGCGGGGCCAATGGCTGCCGTCTTCGTACCCGTCGGCGTGACCGTCACTTCGTAGTCACCCTCAGGGAGAGCGAGGTAGCCGGTGTTCGCCTTGAACGGTACTACAGCCAGCGTCGGGTCGACGGTGTTGATATCGGTGCCCGGCGCTACGACGTAGATGTCGACGTCCTGGGCGGTCGGCGAGGCGTGCACGATGCGCACCTTGGCGTTCGTGGCGACCGAACGGCCATCGTCGGTCAGGATCAGCGGCTCGATGTTGGCGAGGAAATCAACGGCCAGCACGGTGTACCACGTGCCTGCTTCGAGGTCGAGATCGACAGGACCAATCGGGAACGTGCCCGGATTGACCGTCGCCTGCACTGCAACGTTATACGTGGCAGCCGGCAGGGCGCCGATGTCGGTGACAGCCGGGAACGGCACATTACCGAGGAAAATCTCACCGTCGACGACGACGTCGACTTCCGGCGTGTCCGGCGACAGGTGGCCGATGCGCAGGCCCGTCGGGGCGTTGACATCAGCGAACTCTGCAGAGCCCGTACCTGTCAGGGCTACCAGCGACACTGCAGCGGGGCCGCCATCGATGTTCGGCACGGCGGCCAACACCAGGTCGTCACCAGCGGCCAGCGGAACGCGGCCCGAGTCGTACACGACTGTGTCAGGATCGCCGGCGAGCGTCACACGGATCTGGTAGTCGCCCGGGGCGAGTTCGGCGGGGCCGATCGTGCCACGGAAATCGAACGTGAACGGAGCAGACGTGCCGATCGGGGCAGCCGGCTCGCTGAACGCGTCGACGTAAACGTCAACCGGCAGCGAAAAATCCGGGCCCGGGCCGGCCGTACCGTGCAGCACGAAAATTCGTGCCGAGGCGGCCGACGAGGTGTCCGGCTGGCTGATGATGGCCGGCTCAATATCGGCGACGCCGTTGATGGCAGCGATCGTGTAAGTCGTATCCGCTTCGAACGTGAAATCGGCAGGGCCGATGACGGTGACGTCACCATCCGGTGTAATGCCGTCAACACGGATCGAGTACGGGATATCCCGGACCTGGAGGCCGAGCTGCGCAGAACCTTCTTTAAAGTCAACGCCGCTCAGAACTTCGACGCCATCTACGAAAACGTTGACGGGCGGCGCATCCGGCGACGCGTGCAGGACCTGCAGGGAGAAGAACTCGGCGTCTTGGTTGCGATTGTTGTTGTTGCTGTCCGAATCGCAAGCCGAGAGCGCGAGTACGCTGCCGAGCAGGACAAGGGATTTCATCAGTTTCATTTCGAGCTCCTTTCGAGGGCTACTTCCTAAAAGACCAGACGAAGTCTCACAGAGCCCCCCCGAGAAAGGATTTCGGCCGGGTATCAGGATGTTTCAGATTGTTTCGCGCCCGGATCGCGGCGCGCGCCCCTTTCAAACTAGGAGTATGATTGGCGCATGTCTAAAGTACTTCTCATCGACGACGACAAAAAGCACTCGGAGTTGCTGCAAGCGTACATGAAGCGTTTCGGCATCAACCTGCTGTGCGCCTATGATTCCGTCGAAGGCTTCAAGCTGCTGCAGCGCGAGGAGCCGGACCTGCTGTTGCTGGATATCATGCTGCCGGGCAAGGATGGATTCGAGATCTGCCGCGAGGTCCGCAAGTCCAGCAATATTCCTATCATTATGCTGACCGCCCGCGGCGACGTGATCGATCGCGTATCCGGGCTGGAACTCGGCGCCGACGACTACATCGGCAAACCGTTCGAGCCGCGGGAACTCGTGGCGCGCGTACAGGCGACCCTGCGCCGCGCGGAGTCCACTGGCGCCACCGCCGGTGAGATGTGTTTCGATGGCATGGTCATCGACACCGAGAAACGCACGGTCACAGTCGATGGCAATCTCGTCGACCTGACCTCGATGGAATTCGAACTGCTGGTAATCCTGGCGCGACGCCCCGGGCGCAAGCTCTCGCGCGACGATATTCTCAGTGAGCTGCGAGGTATCGATGCAGCGATCCTGACGCGCTCGGTCGACATCATGGTTAGCCGGCTGCGGCAGAAGATCGGCGACTCGGCCAAACCGTTCCGCTTCATCCAGACGGTATGGGGCCGCGGTTACTCGTTCGCCGGCGTGCCGCAGGCGAATGCTTAGCCGCCTATCGCGCTCACTGTCGCTGCGGCTGCTGCTGATCTTCCTGGTCCTCGGCGGCCTGTTCGTGCTCGGCACCATCAACGCGATCCAGCGTTTCTATAACAGCGACCAGATCCGCGGGCTGATCAGCGGCCACCTGTCGCTGCACGTCAGCTACGTGCGCGAAGACATCGGCGTACCGCCGCGCATCGAACGCGCGCTGGCGATCACCAAGAAGGTGCCGGTGGATATCCGTATCTTCGGCCCCGACATCGACTGGGCGTCAAACCCGGAGTTCCCGCGCGTAGAAGACCTGTCTTTCGTTCCAAGCCCGCGTTTCAGCGATAGCCCGGACGCCTGGGTCGACGAACTCGCCGGTGTGGACTTTGCCGAACTCGGCATTCACAGCTTCCTGCGCATGCGCCAGGGTGGTTACGACATCGTCGTTTCCACGCCGCGCATTGCCGACGAGCCCAGCGGGCTGCCGCTCATTCCCTCGATTATTGGCCTCGGGCTGACGTTCCTGCTGATCGGCTACGCGGCTGCTCACTGGTTATTCCGGCCGATCCGCAAGATTCGCGATGGCGCCGCGGCTATCGGTCGCGGCAACTTCAACCTGCGCATTACCGACATACGTCGCGACCAGCTCGGTGAGCTGGCCAACGAGATCAATAAGCTCGCCGGTGACGTGGAGAGCATGCTCGATGCCAAGCGCGCTTTGCTGCTGGGAATATCCCACGAACTGCGCACACCGCTGTCGCGCATGAATCTCGCGCTTGAGTTCGTCGACGATGAGGAAAGTGCGGAGAGTCTGCGCGCAGAGATACGTGAGATGGAGACGATCGTCGTAGCGCTGCTCGAGGCAGAGCGGCTGAATTCCCGCCATGCGCCGCTTAATCGCACCGACACGAATGTCGGCGGGCTGCTTAACGAACTCGTCGACGACTTTTTCTCGCGCGACCAGAACCGGATTCGGGTGGAGTTCCCCGACGACGACCTGCGGGCCAACATCGACGAGGCGCGTATTACGCTGTTGCTGAAAAACCTCGTCAGCAACGCGCTGCGTTACTCTAAGCCGGAGGACGGACCGGTCATACTGTCAGCCTCGGCGACCGATACCGACCTTGTGTTCGGCGTCAGGGATCATGGCCCGGGGCTATCTGCCGACCAGGCAGCCCACATTGGCGAGCCGTTCTACCGCTCCGACAAGTCGCGCACCCGGGAGTCCGGTGGCACCGGGCTGGGGCTCTACCTCGCGTCCCTCGTGGCCACCGCGCACGGCGGTTCGCTCGAGCTGCTCGATACGGGTCAACCCGGGGCTGCGTTCGAGGCGCGGATACCCTTGACGACGTCATAGGCTTCGAGCGCGCGCTGCCGCGCCTCTCCATGGTCCACGATCGGGTCCGGGTAGCGCTCACCAGTCTTGCCGGACAGTTCAGGAATCCAGCGGCGGACGTAATCGCCATTCGGGTCGAACTTCTGCGCCTGCAGGTCGGGGTTGAAGACGCGGAAGTAGGGCGCGGCATCGGAGCCGGAGCCGGCTACCCACTGCCAGCTCGCCGAGTTGTTCGCGAGGTCGGCGTCAACCAGCGTATCGAGGAACCAGTCTGCACCTTGCTGCCACGGGATCATCAGGTCTTTGACGAGAAACGACGCGACGATCATGCGAACACGGTTGTGCATCCAGCCGGTGTGCCAGAGCTGGCGCATGCCGGCGTCGACGATCGGGAAGCCGGTCTTGCCCTGTTGCCAGGCGCGCAGGTGATCCTCGTTCTCCGACCACGGAAAATACTCGAACTCCGGCCGCAGCGGTGCGGTCGGCAGATGCGGAAAGTGGAACAACAGGTAGGCGCTGAACTCGCGCCAGTAGAGCTGGCGCAGGAACGCCTCGGCGCCGGCCAGGTGCCCGGCCTGGGCCTGCAGGCGGCGCACGCCATGCCATACCTGCCGCGGGCTGACCTCACCGAAATGCAGGTGTGGCGACAGGCGTGACGTGACGTCGAGGTCCGGACGATCGCGATTTGCGGCGTAACCGGCGAGCGTGGGTTCGAGCTCGTCGAGCAGCCGCAGTGCGTTCGAAGCGCCGGGGGCCCAGGTTTCACGGAGTCCGCCGGACCAGTCCGGCTCGCTGGGTAAGAGGCCCAGCGCATTGAGCGGCTCGTTGGGCAGGTTATGCTTCGCCAGGATAAGCGAGGCTGGTTCGGGTAGCGGTTCTGCCGGCTCGCCGAGCGCGGCCGAAGCCTTCCAGAAGGGCGTGAAAACGCGATAATAGCCGCCGGTGCCGGTCCGCAGGTCGGGCGGGGTCGAAATGAGGTTGTCGTCGTAACCCGCAACCGCAACGTCGGAAGACACGAGTTCGCCGAGCCTCTCCTCCTGGGCGCGGCTTTCCGGCTCGTAGCGCTTGTTGAAGAAGATTGCGTCGGCGCCCGTCTCGGCCGCAAGGTCGGCTAGCACCTGCTCAGGCTGGCCGGACCGCAGCACGAGCGGCGAGCCCAGCGCGGCATCCAGGCTCGCGAGGCTGTGGTGCAGCCACCAGCGACTTGCGCCGCCCGAGTCCTGCGAATCGACCACATAAACCGGAATAATGGGCTGGCCGGTCTTGATCGCGCCGGCGAGCGCGAGATTATCGGCCAAACGGAGGTCGCGACGGAACCAGAACAGGATGGGTTGCATCAGCTTCAGAGCTCGAGAATGTATCGAGTCACCGATAATAAAACAGCCAAATACAACACTTTGTAAACGAGTGTAACAATGGCCGGAATAGAATTGTTGGGGTCCCGGACGGTTTGTATATTGCTGCCATAACTATTTGGGAGGTCGCAATGAGCGCCGTAACCGCTAAAGCCGTCAGCTGGACCGAACTGGGCTACGTGCCGGACACCGTCATCCGTGCCGGTATCCGTCGCCTGCTCGAGTCCAAGCGACGCGAAATACACTCTGGCGACGTCGAGTACGCCGCCAACGCGATGAACCGCTGGGTCGAGCACATGAACTCGTCCCCCGTCGCGCTGGTACCCGAGCGCGCCAACGAGCAGCACTACGAAGTGCCCGCCGAGTTCTTCACCTACGTCATGGGTGATCACCTCAAGTACAGCTGCGGCTACTGGCCGCAGGGCGTCGGCACATTGTCCGAGTCGGAAGTCGCCGCGCTCGAGGTCACCGTCAAGCGCGCCGAAATCGAGGACGGCATGGACGTACTCGATCTTGGTTGCGGCTGGGGATCGATATCCCTGTGGATCGCCGAACACTTTCCGAACGCTACCGTCACGTCTGTCTCCAACTCGAGCTCGCAGCGCGAGTTCATCATGGCGCAGGCGGCTGAGCGCAGGATCCGCAATATCAACGTTATCGTCGCCGACATGAACGACTTCGACACTGACCTGCGCTTCGATCGCGCCGTGTCGGTAGAAATGTTCGAACACATGCGTAACTGGGGCGAGCTGTACCGACGCATCTCGGGGTGGCTCAAGCCCGGCGGCAAGTTCTTCCAGCACGTGTTCTGCCATCGCAGCACCGCCTATCCCTACGAGGACGAAGGTCCGGGCGACTGGATGAGCCGCTTTTTCTTCACGGGTGGCATGATGCCCGCCGCCGACCTGCCGCTGCGTTTCCCCGGCCACCTGAACGTGGAGAAACGCTGGCACTGGAACGGCCGTCACTATGCGCGCACCTGCAACACCTGGTTGGAGACGATGGACTCGAACAAGCAGCAGATCATGCCGGTGCTCGCAGCGTGCTACGGCGAAGCCGATGCATCCCTCTGGTGGCAGCGCTGGCGCATCTTCTTCATGGCATGCGCCGAGCTGTTTGACTACGACGAGGGCCAGGAGTGGTTCGTAGGCCACTACCTGCTGTCACGGACGGAGCAAGACGATGTTGTTGCTGGCTAACGTTGCTCTGTTCCAGATCGCGTGGCTGTCGTCGGTGATCGGCGGCGCGCGCGAAATGCCGTGGCTGGGCCCCGTGGCCGTGCTGATCGCGCTGGCCGTGCACCTGCGGTTCGCCAACAAGCGGTTCGAAGAGATCCTGCTGGTCGTTACCTGCGCCCTGATCGGCGCCAGCTTCGACAGCATTCTCGTCGCGGCGGGCTGGGTTAGCTACAAGTCCGGCCAGTTCAGCGCCTTCATCGCGCCCTACTGGATCATCACGATGTGGATGCTGTTCGCGACCACGCTGAACGTTTCGATGCGCTGGATGCGCGGCAAGCCCCGACTGGCGGCCCTGTTCGGCCTTTACGGCGGACCGGCGGCTTACCTCGGCGGGCAGGCGCTGGGCGGCATCGTCCTGGTCGAACTGTGGCCCGCGCTGATCGCGCTCGGCATCGGCTGGGCGATCATGATGCCGCTGCTGATGCGCCTGTCCGAAGAACTCGATGGCATGCCCGGGCAGCGCCGCAAATGGCTCCGCGAGAACACCCACGAGGAGACACGCTCATGAGGCGTAAATTACTGGGACCTGTCGTCATCTGCCTGTTCGTACTGGCGTTCGCGACGACGGGTGAGGCGCGCGAGAAGTCGCGCTGGGACTTCAACGTGTACCTCGACCAGAAGAGGATCGGAGAACACTCGTTCGAGGTAACGAGCGACGCCGGCGTCACGCAGGTGCTCAGCGAGGCAAACTTCAAGTACACGATCCTGCTGATCCCTGCGTACCGCTACGAGCATACGGCGGCCGAGCGCTGGGCCGACAACTGCCTGGTGGGCCTCGACGCGCGCACCAACGCCAACGGCGACCGGATCCAGGTCTCGGGTGAGCGGACGGGCGGAAGCTTCACGGTGCTCACCGACGAAGAGCCGGCTTACCTGCCCGAGTGCGTCATGAGTTTCGCCTACTGGAACCCGGATTTCCTCGAGCAGCCGCGGCTGCTGAACCCGCAGACCGGCGAGTACGTGGCCGTGCAGGTCGAAGAGGTCGGATTTGACGTCCTCGAGATTCGCGGCGAGCCGGTAAACGCCAGGCGCGTTCGCCTGACGGCTTACGAGGTCGACCTGACGCTCTGGTACTCGGACGACAACGAGTGGCTCGGGCTCGAATCCGTCGCCGAAGGCGGCCGCATCATCCGCTACGAGTTGTCCTGATCATGAGCAGTCACAGCAAGATCATTGCCGGCGTGTTCGTCGCCCTTTTCCTGAGCGCGTGCAACGCCGAGGAGGGCGATCTCGCGACCGTCGACTACGTCGATCTCGAGCGCTTCATGGGCGACTGGTACGTCATCGCAAACATCCCGACATTTCTCGAGAAGGGCGCCCACAATGCCGTCGAGACGTACGCGATCAACGACGATGGCACGATCGCGACCACTTTCGTGTTTCGCGAGGACAGCTTCGACGGCAAGCGCAAGGAGTACAACCCGCGCGGCTGGGTCCTCGATACCGAAACCAACGCGCGCTGGGGCATGCGCTTCGTCTGGCCCATCAAGGCCGACTACCGCATTGTATGGCTCGACGACGACTACTCGATGACCGTGATCGGCCGCCAGGACCGTGACTATGTCTGGATCATGGCGCGCACGCCGACGATCCCCGATGCCGACTACGACGAGATCGTCAACTTCGTCGGCTCGATCGGCTACGACACGTCGAAGATCGAACGTGTTCCGCAGCGGTGGTAACGGTATGAGGGTCGCGATCATCGGCACCGGCATTGCCGGCAACGTGGCGGCCTATTCGCTGCGCAACGAGCACGACATCACCGTCTACGAGGCCGGTAGTTATGTCGGCGGCCACACGAACACGGTCGACGTGTACGAGAATGGCCGGCGCTACGCGGTCGACACGGGCTTCATTGTCTTCAACGACCACACCTACCCGAACTTCATCCGGCTACTGGACGAGATCGGCCAGGAGTCGCAGCCGAGCACGATGAGCTTCAGCGTGCAGTCCGGCCGCGGCGACCTCGAGTACTGCGGCACCACGCTGAATACGGTCTTTGCACAGCGCAGCAACCTGCTGCGGCCGTCGTTCTATCGCATGCTGCGCGATATCCTGCGCTTCAACAAGACGGCGCTGCCCAGCACCGAGCACGTTGAGGTGGATTACACGCTCGGCGAGTTTCTCTCGGAACACCGCTACAGTGATGAATTCGTCCAGCATTATCTGGTGCCTATGGCGGCGGCGATCTGGTCGGCCGAGCCCGGCTCGATCCTCGAGATGCCGGTGAGCTTCCTGGTTCGCTTCTTCGCCAATCACGGCCTGCTTACCGTCAACGACCAGCCGCAGTGGCGCGTGATCAGGGGCGGGTCGCGGCAGTACGTGACCCGGCTCGTCGCCGGGCACCGCGACCGCATTCGGCTCAACAGCCCCGTGCAGTCGGTGCGCAGGGTCGATGACCGCATCGAAATCCAGTCGGCATCCGGCGGGCGCGAAATGTTCGACTACGTGTTTCTCGCGTGCCACTCGGACCAGGCTCTTGCGCTCCTCGAGGATGCCACGGACACCGAGCGCGACGTCCTCGGCGCCATTCGCTACCAGGCCAACGAGGCGGTGTTGCACACGGACGAATCGCTGATGCCGCAGCGCAAGCTGGCGTGGGCTGCGTGGAACTACCACCTGCCCGCGGACGCGGCGCGTCACGTGTCCGTGACGTACAACATGAACATACTGCAGGGGCTGGCATCGCAGAAAGAGTACCTCGTGACGCTGAACAGCGACCGGACCATCAATCCCGATAAGGTCATTCAGCGCGTGCAGTACGAGCACCCGGTTTACTCCCGCGAAGCCGTGGCCGCGCAGCGCCGCCAGGCCGAAGTCAACTGCGACCGCACCTTCTTCTGCGGCGCGTACTGGCGTAACGGCTTCCACGAGGACGGCGTCGTCAGCGCGCTCGACGCGGTGGCGCATTTCGAAGAGAGGCTTGCCGATGGACAGCTGCATCTACGAAGGGCGAGTTAGACACACCCGGAAAACACCGGCGGAGCACACGTTCAACTACCGCCTGTTCCTGATGTACCTCGACCTGGAGGAACTGCCCCGCCTGTTCGACCGGCGCTGGTTCTGGTCGACCTCCCGTGCAGCTCTGGCCCGTTTCCGCCGTTCCGATCATATCGGCGACCCTGCCGAGCCGCTTGCGGACTCGATTCGAAATCTCGTCGAAACCGAGACAGGACGCCGCCCGGAGGGCCCGATCCGCCTGTTGACCAACCTGTCGTACTTCGGTTACTGCTTCAACCCCGTCAGTTTCTACTATTGTTTTGACAAGGACGGCGAGAAAGTCGAGTTCATCGTGACCGAAGTCAACAACACGCCGTGGGGAGAAACCGACACCTACGTGCTGCGGTGCGACGTTGCGCGGCGCAGCTGGCGCTTCGCGCCGGAGAAGAAGATGCACGTGTCGCCGTTCATGCCGATGGATATCGACTACCGCTGGGTACTGTCGACACCGGGCGATAACCTGTCCGTTTACATGGCCAATTCGAAAGACGGCCAGAAGTTTTTTGACGCCACGATGGCGCTGGAGCGCAAACCGATCAGTTCGCGATCGCTCGCGAGCGTGCTGCTGCGTTTTCCGCTGATGACGCTCAAGGTTATCGTGGGCATCCACTGGGAAGCGCTGCGGCTCTGGGCCAAGCGCGTTCCGTTCCATGAACACCCGAGGAAACAAGAAGAGGTGACCGCACAATGAATACCCGACTGATTCCGATCGACACGGGCGACTACCGCACCGCGGTGGAAGAGCCGTCCTGGATCGACCGCCTGGCGCGCCGGCTCGTATTGGCGAAGCTCGAGGAAATCGAAATGGGCCAGATCGTCGTGACGGAGAATGGCGAGCACACGACTTACGGCAGGCTCACCGCCGAGTTCCCGCTGACCGCGCACGTGGACATCCGGAATCCGAAGTTCTACAGCGATATGGCGTTTGGTGGCACCATCGGCGCCGGCGAAGCCTTCATGAACGGTTACTGGGCCAGCAGCGAGCTGACCGACCTGCTGCGCATCATCGTGCGCAACCGCCACGTCATGGACAGCATGGACACGGGCCTCGCGAAGCTGAGCGTGCCCCTGCAGAAGTCCCTGCACTGGCTGAACCGCAACACCCGCAAGGGCAGCCGCAAGAACATCTCTGCGCACTACGACCTCGGCAACGACTTCTACCGGCTATGGCTGGATCCGAAGATGATGTACTCGGCAGCCTACTTCGAGTCGTCGGAGACTTCGCTGGAGGACGCGTCGATCGAGAAGCTCGACCGCATCTGCCGCAAGCTCGACTTGACGGCCGACGATCGCGTGGTCGAGATCGGCACCGGCTGGGGCGGATTTGCGATCCATGCCGCCAAGCACTACGGCAGCCATGTCACGACGACGACCATCTCGCGCGAGCAGCACGAATGGGCGGAGCGGGCCATTCGCGACGAGGGACTCGAGGACCGCATCACGCTGCTGTTTGACGACTACCGCGACCTGGAGGGCCAGTTCGACAAGCTGGTCTCCATCGAGATGATCGAGGCCGTCGGCCACCAGTTCCACGACACCTACTTCAAGAAGTGCTGCGAGCTGCTGAAGCCTGACGGCCAGATGCTGCTGCAGGCGATCACAATCGCCGACCAGCACTACGACGACTACAAGAAGAGCGTCGATTTCATCAACAAGTACATCTTCCCGGGCGGTTGCCTGACGTCAGTTACCGACATGACCCGGACGATGACCGAGCACACCGACATGCGTGTCATCCACATCGAGGACATCGGCCCGCACTACGCGCTGACGCTGCGCCACTGGCACGACCGCTTCATGGCGCGACTCGACGAGGTCAGTGCGCTCGGCTATCCGGACACGTTCATCCGCATGTGGCAATTTTATCTGGCGTACTGCGAGGCGGCGTTCATCGAGCGCGCCATCGGCGACGTGCACATGCTGATGATGCGTCCCGACGCGCGCGTCGACAGTGTCCGTTACTGACGCGGGATACTGATAAGATAGCGCTCCCGCTGATCGCCGGAGACGAACCATTTCCACCGCACACTACGCGCTTGCGCTGCACGGAGGCGCCGGCCCCGTGGCCGGGCGCGATTATTCCGTTGTCGAGAAACACCTGGCGGAACTCGCCGCCGAGGGCGAGGCGCGCCTGCAGGCCGGGACGTCAGCGCTCGACGTCGTCGAATTCACGGTCGCCGAGATGGAGTCTTGCGGCATGTACGTCGCGGGCAAGGGCTCGGCGCCGAACACGGCCGGTTACGTCGAACTCGACGCATCGATCATGGACGGCGCGAGCCGCGAAGCGGGCGCCGTCGCGGCAATCGTCGGCGTCGTCAACCCGATCAGCGTGGCTCGCGGCGTGCTGCGCGCCACGCCGCACGTGATGCTTGCGGGCCAGGGCGCACTGGCGTTCGCGAAACTCGAAGGGTTCGAGCTCGTCGAGGATCCGGACAACTACTACGTGCTGCCCGTCGGCATCTACGAGCACGAGATTCACGAGCAGAAGCACGGCACGGTCGGCGCCGTGGCCCTCGATACGCATGGCGGCCTGGCCGCGGCAACGTCCACGGGCGGCACGCTCGGCAAACTGGAAGGCCGTATCGGCGACTCGCCGCTGATCGGCCCGGGCACCTGGGCCGACGATGACGTCGCGATTTCGTTTACGGGCACGGGCGAGCACATTATCCGTTCCGGCGGCGCCATCTCGATCGCCCACAAGGTGGCGGCTGGCGCCACGGTGGCAACGGCTATCGACGAGGTGCTGGCGGAGATCGAGAGACTCGGCGGCGACGCCGGCGTCATCGTTGCCACGGCAGATGGCCGCATCGAGATGGCCTATAACTCGGACGGCATGAAGCGGGCGGCCGTCAGCTCGTCATCACCCGTTTACGCGACCACGTTCGACTAGTTCCAGGGAAAACTCGGCCAGGGAGTCGATTACCCTGTCGGCGATTGCGAAGCCGGGGTGCGATCGTTCCAGCTGGTCCGGCACCGCGATCACCTGCGCGCCCGCGTCCTTCGCCGAGCGGACGCCGGCGACGGAGTCCTCGAAAGCGATACATCGCCCCGGTTCGATTCCGAGGCGCGTCATCGTGGATGAGTAGACGGCCGGGTGTGGTTTGCCGTGCGACTCGTTCTCGGCGGAGTGCAATACCTCGAACTGATCGATAATCTGCAGCTGCTCGAGCGCAATGCGAATCAGCCTCATGGGCGATGACGACGCCACCGCGAGGCGGTAGCCGGCGCCACGCAGCTCCGCAATGGCCTGATTGACGCCGGGCATCGGCGCGCCGCGCTGCCGCATGAGTTCGCCGACCAGGCCGACGATCCGCTCTTCGACATCACCGAGCGACGGGCCTTGCCAGGGGTGTTTCTCGTACCAATGGCGCACGACCTCGTCGAGGCGCACCCCCATGGTCTCGCGGCACAGGTCACGAGTCAGGGAGATGCCAAGCTCGCCGAACACCGCGATCTCCGCGTCCTGCCAGAGCGGCTCGGAGTCGATCAGCAGACCATCCATGTCGAAGATTGCCGCGTCCATGCCGGGCTGCGAGCGCTAGGCGCTCATGCCCCAGAAGCGATTCTCCGGCAGCGTGACGATGCCGTTTTCATAGACGAGGCCGCCGAAGCGATCCCGGGTCAGCAGCAGCGGGCCGTCGATGTCCGCGTAGTCGGCGAGCTGGCAGATCACGTGGTGCGGCGCCATCGCGAGCGACGTGCCGCACATGCAGCCGACCATGATGCCGAGACCTTTGTCGCGAATGGCGTGCGCCAGTTCCAGGCCGTGCGTCAGGCCGCCGGTCTTGTCGAGCTTGATGTTGATCATCTGGTAGCGGCTCGCCGCCTGCTCGAGTTCGCCCAGATGCAGGCAGGACTCGTCGGCGCATAGCGGCACCGGAGACTCATAGCCTTCGAGTTCGGTGTCGCCGCCGCGCGGCAGCGGCTGCTCGATGAACTCGACGCCGAGTTCGCCGATCGCCGGGCCATACTCCTGGAGTTCGGCGAAATTCCAGCCCTGGTTGATGTCCACGACCAGTCTCACGTCCGGCCGCGCATCCCGAATCGCGGCGATGCGCTCGACCGGGCGGTCGTTGTTGAGCTTGATCTTGAGCAGCGAGATGTCGGTTGCCGCCGCGGCGCCCGCCGCCATCTGCTCCGGCTCGTCCTCCAGCCCGATCGTGAACACCGTGTGCACCGGGTCGGGCTTTACTCCCGCAAGTTCCCATGCCGACGTGCCGGCAAGCTGCGCCTCGAGATCCCAGAGCGCGGCGTCGGCGGCGTTGCGCGCGCCTCCCGGCGGCAGCAGCTCCAGCAGGTCTTCGCGGGACGCGCCTTGCGCCAGGTCGCCCGCGATCGTCTCGAGCTGCCTGAGCATCGTCTTCTCGGTCTCATCGAGGTAGTACACGCCGAGTGCCTCGCCCTGGCCGATGACGCCGTCCTGCTCGATCTCGCAGACGACGGCCGGGTAGTCGTCCCACACGTAGTTGGAGATACGGAACGGGATCTTGCTTTCCCAGGCCTCGATATGGTTCACAACGCGTCGTTTCATAGTGAACCCAATTCTAATCCAGCGCCCGCCGTGGCACACTCGTCGCATAACAAGAAGCCCGGGTTTACGGGCAACAGGGAAGCGCTATGGTCGCCAACAGATCCTGGTCCTCCGGCCTGACCTTCATACTCGCGGCCGTCGGCGCCGCCGTCGGTCTCGGCAACATCTGGAAATTCCCCTACGTCGCGGGCGTCAGCGGCGGCGGCGCGTTCGTGCTGGTGTACCTGCTGTGCGTCGTGGTCGTTGCGATTCCGATCCTGATCGCCGAGCTGCTGATCGGCCGCTGCGGCAACGGCAGCCCGCCGGTCGCCATGCGCCGGGTCGCGGAGCAGTCGGGGCGTTCGCCGGCCTGGTCGATCGTCGGCACGATAGGGATGTTGGTCGGTTACCTGATCGCGACCTACTACAGCGTCATCGCCGGCTGGACGCTGGTTTACATCTACAAGGCCGCCAGCAACTTCGGTGGCGCGGATGCGACCGAAGTCGCGGGCCAGTTCGACCAGCTGCTGGCCGACCCGGTCACGTTGACGATCTGGCACACGGTGTTCATCTGCATCGCGCTGCTCATCGTCGGGCGCGGACTGCGCCGCGGCATCGAGCGCGTCGTCAAGCTGCTGATGCCGGCGCTGTTCGTGATGCTGGTCGTCATGATCGGCTACGCGGCGGTCGCGGGCGACTTCGCCGCGGGACTCTCGTTCCTGTTCAGCTTCGACTTCACCAAGATCACGGGCGCCGCCGTGCTCAACGCCATTGGCCAGGCGTTTTTCTCGATTTCCGTCGCGATGGGCCTGATGATGGTGTACGGCGCCTACGTACCGAAAGACGTCTCGCTGACGCGGTCCGCGGTGATCATCGCCGGCGCCGACACGCTGATCGCGCTGCTGGCCGGCCTGATGATCTTCCCGATCGTGTTCGCCAATGGCCTCGACCCGGCCGAGGGGCCGGGACTGATTTTCAAGACCCTGCCCACGGCCTTCGTCAACATGCCGGGCGGCGCCGTGTTCGGCGCGCTGTTCTTCCTGCTGCTGGCCTTCGCGGCGGTCACGTCGATCATCGCGATCATCGAGCCAATCGTGGCCTACGCGGAGGACCGCTGGAACATGAGCCGCAAGCTCGGCTGCGTCGTGTTCGGCACGCTCGGCTGGGGCCTGGGCGTGCTCAGCGTGCTGTCGTTCAATCTCTGGAAAGACGTGCACCTTCTGGGAATGTTCGACGTGTTCGCGGACAAGACGATCTTCGACCTGATCGACTACTTCACGGCCAACGTCATGATGCCGCTGGGAGCGATTCTGATTGCGCTGTTCGTGGGCTGGCGCATGCAACCCGAGATGCCGGAGGGCGACCTGAGCTTCTACCGCCCGGCGCTCTACAAGGTATGGCTCTGGACCGTGCGCGTGATCGCGCCGGTCGCTATTCTCGGCATCCTGGTCAGCGGCTTGAGCTAGCCGTAGCCGCGACGGCGGTACGAGCGGGTTCCTTACCCAGGCAGGAAGATCAGCGCCGGGTGCTCCAGCATCTCCCTGATGCGCTGGATCATCGCGGCCGCGTCGTAACCATCGACGAAGCGGTGATCGAACGACGACGACAGGTTCATCATGAGCCGCACGTCGACCTGCCCGTTGACGACCATCGGCCGCTCGACGGCGCGATTGACGCCGATGATGCCGACCTCGGGCTGGTTGATGACGGGCGTGGATACAATGCCGCCGAGCTTGCCGAGGCTGGTGATGGTGGTCGTCGATCCGGACAGTTCGCCCCTGGTGATCGAGTTGTCGCGCGCCGCTTCGGAAACGCGCCTGATCTCCGCGGCGAGTCCGTCGAGGGTGCGCGTGTCGGCGTCCCTGACGACGGGCACTTTCAGGCCGTCGTTGGTCTGCGTTGCGACGCCCAGGTGCACCGGGCCGTGCTGGACCAGCACGTTGCGTTCCTTGTCGTAAGTCGAGTTGCACTGCGGAAACTCGCGCAACGCGCGAATCAGCGCCAGCCCCAGGAACGGCAGCAGCGTTAGCCGCTGCGACGGATCGTCTTTCTTGCCGTTGAGGTGCTTGCGCAGCGCCTCGAGTTCGGTGATGTCGATTTCCTCGACATAAGTGAAGTGGGGAATCTCCTGCGTCGCCTGGGACATGCGTTCGGCGATGATGCGGCGCAAGCCGATGACCTTGATCTCTTTGGTATCAGGCCGATCTCGTAGGAGCGCCCCATGGGCGCGACCTGTGGACACTTCTTCGCGGCCATGGGCCGCTCCTACAGGCGCGCCTGCCATGTACGCCTCGAAGTCCTTGCGTGTGACGCGACCGCCCGGGCCGGTCCCCGGAACAGCGTGCAGGTCGACACCGGCCTGTTTCGCCGCGTGGCGGATCGCCGGCGAGGTCATGACGCGACCGCGCCTGGCTGCGTCTTGCAGGAGCGCCCCATGGGCGCGATCGGGTTCCGGGGCCTCGGCGCCATTGTCGCGGCCATGGGCCGCTCCTACGGGTGGTGCGGGCTCCACAGGTTCCTGGTCGCGGCCATGGGCCGCTCCTACGGCGTCGGTCTCGAACACGACCAGCGCGGCGCCGACCGGAACCACGTCTCCGGGTTCGCCGGCCAGCTTGATGACCTTGCCCGAGATCGGCGAGGAGAGTTCGACAGCGGCCTTGTCGGTCATCATCGTGCCGACGACGTCTTCTTCCTTGACGTCATCGCCAACCTTGATGAACCACTCGCCGATTTCTGATTCGACGGTGCCTTCGCCGAGGTCCGGTAACTTGAATACGTACTCGCTCATTCGATCTCCATGATGTCGCGAATACCGGCAACGAGGCGCTTCTTGCCGGGGAAGTACTGCCACTCGAACGCGTGCGGATACGGCGTATCCCAACCGGCGATACGGCGGATCGGGGCCTCGAGGTTATAGAAACAGTCTTTCTGGATGCGCGCCGCGATCTCCGCGCCGAAGCCGCCGAACCGCGTGGCCTCGTGCGCGATGACGCACCGGCCGGTCTTGTTGACCGACGCCGTGATCGTGTCGACATCCAAAGGCGCAATCGTACGAATATCGACGATCTCGCAGTCGACGCCGGTTTCCTCGACCGCCGCCTCGGCGACGTGGACCAGCGTGCCGTAAGTGATGATCGTCAGGTCATTGCCCTCGCGAACCACCTCGGCTTTACCGAGCGGTACCGTGTAGTGGCCCTCGGGCACCTCACCCTTGGGATGCGCGGCCCACGACTTGGCCGGTTTTTCCGGGTCGCCGTCAAACGGCCCGTTGTAAATGCGTTTGGGCTCGAAGAACACGACCGGGTCGTCGGACTCGATCGCGCTGATGAGCAGGCCCTTGGCGTCGTAAGGATTCGACGGCATGACGGTCACGATTCCGCTGACGTGCGCGAAGATCGCCTCCGGGCTTTGCGAATGCGTCTGGCCCCCGCGGATGCCGCCGCCGCAGGGCGTACGGATCGTCACGGGCGAGAAGAACTCGCCGCAGGTGCGGTAGCGAATGCGTGCGAGCTCGCTAACGATCTGGTCGAAACCGGGGTAGATGTAGTCGGCGAACTGGATCTCGGGAACGGGCCGCAGGCCGTTGAGACCCATGCCGATGGCGGCGCCGATGATGCCGCCCTCGGCGATCGGCGCGTCGATGACGCGGTGGTCCCCGTACTTACGCTGCAGACCGTCGGTGCAGCGGAACACGCCGCCGAAGTGGCCGATGTCCTCGCCCATCATGACGACGGTCGGGTCCTTGTCCATCATGACGTCGAGCGCAGAGCGGATCGACTCGATCATGTTCATCTGGCTCATGAATCTGAGCCTCCGCCGTTGACGCCCTCGACTTTCGTCATGCGCCGCCGCTGCGACTCGAGATGATGCGGCACCTCGGCATAGATGTCGTCGAACATCGTGGACGGATCGAGGAACGGCCCCTCGGTCATCGTGCCGTACTGCTGGGCCTCCTTCCACGCGGCCGTGACTTCCTCGGTGAGCTCTGCCTCGAGCTTCTCGTGCTGCTCCTCGGACCAGTGGCCGAGCGAAATCAGGTGCTGCTTCAGGCGTTCGACCGGGTCGCCCAGCGGGAAATCCTGCCACTCGTCCTTGGGCCGGTACTTGGTCGGGTCGTCGCTGGTCGAGTGCGCGCCGCCGCGGTAAGTGACCAGCTCGATCAGGGTCGGGCCGCCGCCGCGCCGGGCGCGGTCAGCCGCCCACAGCGTCGTTGCGTAAATCGCGAGGAAGTCGTTGCCGTCCACCCGGATGCCCGGGATGCCGAGCCCGAGGCCGCGGGCCGCGAACGGCCGGCGCTCGCCGCCGGCAACGCCCTGGAAGGTCGAGATGGCCCACTGGTTGTTGACGACGTTCAGAATAACGGGCGCCTGGTAAACGGCCGCGAACGTAATCGCGTGGTGGAAGTCGGCTTCTGCCGTCGCGCCGTCGCCGAGCCAGGAAGCGGCGATATGGTCTTCGCCCTTGATCGCCGACGCCATCGCCCAGCCGACCGCGTGCGGGTACTGCGTGGCCAGGTTGCCCGAGATCGAGAACATGTTGGCCTTGGCGCTGTGATACATGATCGGTAGCTGCCGGCCCTTGCACATGTCGCGCGTGTTCGACAGGCACTGGCACATCATGTCGACCAGGCTCATGCCGCGGTACATGTACAGAGCCTGGTTGCGGTACGACGGGAAACACATGTCGCCGGGACGCAGCGCCATACCCTGGCCGACGGACACGGCCTCTTCGCCGAGCGCCTCCATGTAGAACGAAATGCGGCCCTGGCGCTGGATCTGCCACATGCGCTTGTCGAAAACGCGGTTCAGGACCATCCAGCGCAATGCGATCTGCAGCTTGCCCGAATCGAGATCGGGGTCCCACGGCCCGACGGCCTGGTGGTCGTCGTCGAGAACGCGCACGAGGCCTGAACTCAGGTACTCGATGTCGCGCGTCCGCGAGTCGATAGACGGTTTGTCCACCGCGCCGGCCGGCGAGAGGTCCAGGTAGCTGAAGTCCGGCTTGTCGCCCGGACGCGCCGTCGGTTGCGGGATGTGCAGTCGCGACTTCTTGTCGGCCATGGATCGATTCCTTGTTATTACGCAGCAACCGGCGGGTTGTCGCCGGCTCCCGCAACGATTCGGCGCGCGACTTCGTCCGCGATGACGTTGGTCGGTTGCTTGCTGGATTTTGCTTCGTTGAAAATT
Organism: Woeseiaceae bacterium; assembly: GCA_030066075.1. Lineage (GTDB taxonomy): Bacteria > Pseudomonadota > Gammaproteobacteria > Steroidobacterales > Woeseiaceae > UBA1847. Next base: position 6,709 of record JASJCH010000029.1, on the reverse strand, counting down.
TTCTCGAGTCGCTCCGGTATGCGGGCGATCTCGTTACGAACTTCTTCCGCCGAGCTGCCGCCATAGTACTCGTGGGCGACGTTGATAATGCCGCCGGCGTTGATGACGTAGTCAGGTGCGTAGAGGATGTCGCGGTCGGCAAGGCGCGCCCCGTCCGCCTCGGTGGAGAGCTGGTTATTGGCGGCCCCGGCAATGATCTTCGCCTGGATTTTCGGAATCGTCAGCGAGGTGAGCACGTTACCGAGCGCGCATGGCGCCAGCACGTCGACGTCCGCGAACAGCACCTCGGCGGGAGGCACAGTCGTGACGGGCAGCTCGCTGCTGGTCAGCCTGAGGCTCTCGCGGTTAACGTCGGCGACAGTGAGCTCGGCTCCCGCTTCGTGCAGCAGCCGGCACAGGTGCAGGCCGACACTCCCCACGCCCTGCACGGCGATGCGAACGCCTTCGAGCGAGTCCTTGCCGAGCCGAAACCGGACGGCTGCCTCGATGCCCTGGAACACGCCCAGCGCGGTCATCGGCGACGGGTCGCCACCCGCCTCGTCGCCGCTGCGGGGCAGGCCGGAGACGTAGTCGGTCTGTTCTTTCACGGAGCGCATGTCCTCGACGTTGCAGCCGACGTCCTCCGCCGTTATGTAAGTGCCGCCGAGACCATCGACGGCGCGGCCGAAAGAATGGAACAGCTCGGCAGACTTGGGCGCCTTGTCGCTGGCCAGGATGACGGACTTGCCGCCACCGAACTTCAGGCCGGCGACCGCATTCTTGTAGGTCATGCCGCGCGACAAGCGCAGCGCGTCGGTCAACGCATCGAGGTCCGACGCGTACTGCCAGCGCCGGCAGCCGCCTGCCGCCGGGCCCAGCGCCGTGGAGTGGATGGCGATGATCGCCTGGAGCCCGGTCTGCTCATCCTGCACGAAGTGCAGAGACTCGTGCTGGTCGAATTCGGGGTGGTCGAACACAGGCATACGTCAGCCTCCACGGGCATACACGGGCTCACCAATATATACCCTCCAAACCGCACGTTCATTGCTAAATCATTTGCTAATCTACTGAAAGCAGCATAATTTATGCGGATATTTACGACAAAACGCATGAGTTATGCAGGTTCTCGACCTCGATCACACGGATCGCCGCATCCTCGAGTTTTTGCAAAAAGAACCCGGGATCAATGCCGCCGAGCTCGGCGAGAAAATCGGGCTGTCGCAGTCGGCCGTCTGGCGCCGCATGCAGGCGATGCGCGAGCAGGGCGTCATCGTCGACCAGCCCGTCAAGATCGACCGCGAAAAGGTCGGCCTGAACACGATGGTGTTCGCTCACGTCAAGCTGACGTCACACGGGCGCAGCAACCTGGCCGAGTTCTCGGACGCCGTGCGCGAGTTTCCGGAAGTGCTCGACTGCTACGTCATGCTCGGCAATGTCGACTTCCTGCTGCGCATCGTGACCGAGGACATCAAGGCCTACGAGCAGTTCTTCTTCGAGAAGCTGTCGCAGCTGCCCGGCATCCAGGAAGTGAACTCGTCCATCGTGCTTTCGGACATCAAGCACACGACTGCGCTGCCGATTTGACGCTTTACTCTCGAATCCGGGAGCGCTACTTTGCACGCATCGCGGCTTCGCCACTGTCAAAACACCTGAGGAACTTACTATGCGTTCACCTTTGCGTTCGGCCCTGGTCATTGTGGGTCTGCTGGTAGCCGGTGCTGCTGCGGCTGACGATTTCGAGGCGACGACCGAGATGTTCCGCGGCGCGGTCGCGGATGAATTCTTCGAGGAAAGCTATGGCTATGCCGTGTTCCCGACCATCGGCAAGGGCGGCGTGGTTGTGGGTGGCGCCCGCGGCAAGGGGCAGGTCTACGCCGAGGGCGAACACGTCGGCGACACGACGATGACGCAGGTCACCGTGGGCTTGCAGCTCGGCGGCCAGGCCTACAGCCAGATCATCTTCTTCCAGGACCGGCGCGCGTTCGAGGAATTCACCAGCGGCAACTTCGAGTTCGGCGCCCAGGCGACGGCCGTCGCCATCACGGCGGGCGCATCGGCAACGGCGGGGACAACGGGCACGGGCGCGGGCGCCAGTACAACCGGCGGCCACACCGGCAAGACTGGCGGCAATTACTATCGGGGCATGGCCGTGTTCACGTTCGCCAAGGGCGGCCTGATGTACGAGGCGTCGATCGGCGGCCAGAAATTCAGCTACAAGCCGAAAAAGTAGCTCAACTCTCAGCGGCGCCCGGCTGAACGGGCGCCGTCACGTTCGCGGTATGCCGCCCGCGATGATCGTGGCAAACCAGTCGCGGTCGATGTTGCCACCGGTCAGCACCACTCCAGTTTTGTCGCCGCGATCGGTGTCCTTTGCCGCGGCGGCGCAGGCTGCCGCGCCGGCGCCTTCCGCAACGTTGTGCGTGGTGGTGTAAATCAGGCGCACGGCGTCGGCGATGTCGTCTTCCGAGACGCGCACGATGCGCGCGGCGCCCCGGTTGATGATTGCCATCGCGTCGGGCGCGGGGACGCGGCAGGCCATCCCGTCGGCAAACGTGTCGGCGGTGTCGGTCTCGACAATACTGCCCGCCTCGAAAGACCGCGCCACGGCGTCGGCCTGATCGGAGACGACGCCGACCACCTCGGTCTCGAGCCCTAACAGGTCGCGCACCAGGATCACGCCGCAAATTCCCGAGCCCATGCCGATGGGCACGTAAACCGTATCGAGTGCGGCGACCGCCTCGAACAGCTCGAGCGCATAAGTCGCGACGCCGCGCACGAGGTGCTCGTGAAAGGAGCGCACGAACAGCGACCCGTATGCCGCGGCGAGTCGCTCGGCTTCGACCCGGGCCTCGTCGAAGTCCGTGCCGAACACTTCGACGTCCGCGCCCCAGGCCGCCATCGCCGCGTTTTTCTCCTGGCTGTTGCCCTCGGGTACGAGGACCCGGACCGGGATGCCGTGCGCACGCGCCGCCCACGGAATGCTCTGGCCGTGATTGCCGCGGGTCGCCGTGATCAGGCCGGCCGCCGGCGCGCCGGCCCGGACGAGTTCATCGATGTAAACGATGCCGCCGCGAACCTTGAACGCGCCGGTGGGCGTGTGATTCTCGTGCTTGACCCAGACCTCGCTGCCGAGGGCAGCCGACAGCAGCGGCCAGTTGAGCGCCGGCGTCGGCAGCATGGATGCGTGCACGAGGTTGGCGGCGGCGTTAAGCTGTTGCCGGTCGAACATGCCGGGCGGCGCGGTTATTCGGCGAGCGCGTACACGAAATCGACGTAGGCCTTCTCGATGTCGGCTAGGCCGGCGGCGGCCGTACCTTTCGCGGGCTCGACAAGCATGATCTCGTTGGGCGCGTGCGCGCCGGTGCCGAAGCCCATGCCGGACGGTACCAGCGGCAGGCCGAGCCGGTCCGTGAACTGGTAGAACGGCGCGCTGCCGGCGATGCGCGGCTGTACCGCGAGATTGCCCGTGTATTTCTTGAAGACCGATAGCGCGGCCTGCACGGCCGGCGCGTCCACCGACGTCTGCGAGGCCGGGTAGCCGCTGAGTTTCACGATCTCGAGGTCGCCGAAGCCCTGGTTGTCGAGATGCTGGCGAATCTTCGCGAGCGCCTCGTCGGGGTCGATGTCGGGAGGCAGGCGCGAATCGACCTTGGCCGCTGCGCGATGCGGCAGGATAGTCTTCACGCCCTCGCCCGTGTAACCACCCCAGATGCCGTCGATATTCAATGTCGTCGAGAACAGGTACTCGATGGCGGCGTCCTTGCCGGTCTTGCCGTCGATCCACTGGCCGACGCCGAGCATGGCCTGCATCTGCTGGTCGGACCACTGTTCGATGCCGGCGTTGATGAGCTGCGACTCCTCGACGTTCGGGGGGCGGATGTCGTCGTAGTAGTTCGGAACGAGGATCGTGTTGCCGTCTTCGGACACGAGAGTCGACAGGCCCTGCACGAGCCTCCAGACCGGCGAGTCGACGATAGCCTTGAACGAGCCGTGGATTTCGGCCCTGGCGGGCCCACCCCACTCACCGCCACTGGCGATCACCTCGAAATACAGGATGCCCTTGACACCCAGGATGACGCTCACTGTGCCGTCCGGGCGCTGCGAGTTGAATGGGAACAGTGCGGCGTCCGCCGTCTTCAGACGATCCTCGTAGGCGTCGACGATCTGCGGGTAGTTCGGCGACCCGAGTTCCTCCTCGCCCTCGGCTGTCACCATGATGTTGACCGGTAGCGTGCCGTCGACGGCGATGATCGACTCGAGCGCATTCAGGAACGCGCGCTGCGGGCCCTTCTGGTTGGTTGCGCCGCGCGCCATGATCACCTTGCCGAGCGGGTGATTGACCACCTCGGCATCGAAAGGCGGGCTGCGCCAATCCTCGGGATTCACGGGCTGGACGTCGTACATCAGGTAGACGACGAGCGTCTTGTCGGCGCCGGCGTCGTAGTAACCCCACACGCCGGGGTGGCCGTCGGTCGGCACGATCTCGGCCTCGGCGAAGCCCATGTCCTCGAGGTCCTGGCGCACCATCTCGGCCATCTCATGGATACCGACGTTCTGCGCGGAGATCGACGGCTGGCGCAGCCAGCGCTGGATGGCCGCGAGGTGATCATCCAGGTTGTTGTCGATGTAGTCGTAGACCGCCTGGTGGCTCTCGAGATACGCCGGGATCCTGTTGAAGTCGTAGGCCTCGTCCGTTGCCAGGCTGAAGGTCGGCCGGGTTGGCGTATCAGCGACCGGCTCGGGGGGCGCCGAGGCTTGCTCGCAAGAGGCTGCGAAGGCCAGTGACAGGAGGACAAAAAGTGATCGTTTGGACATTATTAGCTCCGGCGTTGACGAGCGTTTAATGTACACGAGATTTGCTAGGATGCCGCGATGAACGATAAGTCCGACAGGATCAGCGCGCTCAAGATCGATCGCGAAACCGCGACGCCGCAGGGGGGCACCCAGTGGTGGCTGCTGCTGCCGGCATTGGTCATTGTCGTCGCGCTCGGCTGGTGGTTCGTGCTGCGGCCGGGCGCGGGCGCCGTGCTCGTCGAAACCGACACCGCGCGGCGGCCGCCGAGCATCGCGGCGGCCAGCAGCGTGCTGGACGCGTCCGGCTATGTCGTCGCCCGGCGCCAGGCCACGGTGTCGTCCGAGATGACCGGCAAGGTGCTCGAAGTGCTCGTCGAGGAGGGCATGCGCGTCGAGGAAGGGCAGGTCGTAGCGCGGCTCGACGATGCTACCCAGCAGGCCCAGCTGGCGGTGGCCCGGGCGCAGGCCGAGGCGGCCGAAGCCGCACTCGCCGAGATCGAGGCGCGACTGCGGGCCGCACGACTCGAACGCAATCGCCTGCGCGATCTCGCGGCCAGGAACCTGACGAGCGCGGCAAGCCTGGACTCGGCGGAGGCCGCGTTCGACGCGCTCGCCGCCCAGCTCGACACCGGCCGCGAGAACGTCAATGTCGCATTGAGTAATGTCGCGCTGGCGAACGATGCGCTCGACAACATGACCATTCGCGCACCTTTTGGCGGCATGGTGGTGTCCAAGAATGCCCAGCCCGGCGAGATGATCTCGCCCGTGTCCGCCGGCGGCGGCTTCACCCGCACCGGTATCTGCACCATCGTCGACATGGAATCGCTGGAGATCGAGGTCGACGTCAACGAGGCCTACATACAGCGGGTCACCCCCGGGCAGCGTGTCAGCGCGACCCTGGATGCCTATCCCAACTGGCAGATCCCGGCCGAGGTCATCGCAATCGTGCCCACCGCCGACCGGCAGAAAGCCACCGTGCGCGTGCGCATCGGCTTCCTCGAGCGCGACGAGCGCGTGCTGCGCGACATGGGCGCCAAGGTCGCCTTCCTCGGCAGCGAGGCGCCGGTCGAACTGCAGCAGGAGGTCCAGGGCGTGCTCGTCGCCAGGGGCGCGCTGCGTGACGACGCGTCCGGCACCTACGTCTGGCGCGTCAGTAATAACGTAGTAGAGCGCCGGCCGGTCGAGACGGCGGGCTCCCGTGACCGTGAGCGCGTGCTTGTAACATACGGACTCGCCGTTGGTGATACGGTAGTGCGCTCGGCGCAGGGCGAGCTCGCGCCGGGACAGTCTGTTAGAACCGAATAACGCTAACTAAGAGAACAACAATGAGTGAGATTCTGGCCGAATTGCGCGGCGTCAGCCGCACTTACCAGAAAGGCAAGGAAAAGGTCGAGGTACTGCACGAGCTGGACATGGACATTCCGGTCGGTGATTTCATCGCGATCATGGGGCCGTCTGGTTCCGGCAAGACAACACTGCTGAACCTGCTCGGCGGTCTCGACCGGCCGTCGGGCGGCACGGTCAAAGTCGGCGGCGCCGAGTTGTCGTCGATGTCTAACAACCAACTGTCGCACTGGCGCTCGACCCACGTCGGCTTCGTGTTCCAGTTCTATAACCTGCTGCCGGTGCTCACCGCACAAAAGAACGTCGAGCTGCCGCTGCTGCTGACGAACTTCAGCGCGAAAGAGCGCGCCGAACGCGCAGCGATCGCGCTCGACATCGTCGGTCTTGCCGACCGCGCTAAGCACAGGCCGGCCGAGCTCTCCGGTGGACAGGAACAGCGCGTGGCGATTGCGCGCGCAATCGTGTCGGACCCGACGCTCCTGCTTTGCGACGAGCCGACGGGTGACCTCGATCGCGAAACCGCGGACGAGATTCTCAAGCTGCTGCAGGTCCTCAACAGCGAGCATGGCAAGACCATCGTCATGGTGACGCA
>JASJCH010000028.1 GCA_030066075.1 Woeseiaceae bacterium | reverse complement strand
GTCGGCGACCCGCTCGACAAGAACACGGACATCGGCGCGATCAACTCTGCCCAGCAGCTCGAGACGATCGAGTCCTATCTCGCCATCGGCCGGGAAGAGGGCGCCACGATGCACCAGAGTTCCTGCGCCGTGCCGAAGAAGGGCTACTGGTGCCGGCCGACGATATTCACGGGCGTCTCGCAGTCCAATCGCGTCGTCCAGGAGGAGATCTTCGGTCCCGTGCTCGCAATCCAGACCTTCCGCACGTTCGACGAAGCCGTGACCAAGGCCAACAACACGCCGTACGGCCTGTCCGGCGGAGTCTGGACCGACAAGGGCGCCAAGATATTCAGGATGACCCAGAGCGTGCGCGCCGGCGTCGTCTGGGCCAATACTTTCAACAAGTTCGACCCCGCGTCGCCGTTTGGCGGTTACAAGGAAAGCGGGGTTGGGCGCGAGGGCGGCCTGCACGGCCTGGACGCTTACCTGAAGCTGGAGGCATAACGATGGCGGCAAAGAAAGCAGCAGTCAGCGGTCGCCTCAGCGTGGCCAAGACTTACAAAATCTATATCGACGGCAAGTTCCCGCGCACCGAGTCGGGCCGCTATTTCGCGCTCGAGGACAAGAAGGGCGGCGTCATTGCCAATGTCTGCCGTGGCAGCCGTAAAGATTTCCGCAATGCCGTTGTGGCGGCGCGCAAGGCGCAGCCCGGTTGGGCAAAGGCGTCAGCCTACTTGCGCGGCCAGATTCTCTACCGCATCGCGGAGATGCTGGAAGGCAGGCGCGAACAGTTCATCAGCGAGCTGGTGCTACAGGGCGTCACCGCCCGCGCGGCCGGCAAGGAGGTCGACACGTCGATCGACCGGCTGATTTACTTTGCGGGCTGGGCGGACAAGTACCAGCAGGTGTTCAGCGCCGTAAACCCCGTCAGCTCCTCGCATTTCAACTTTTCCATCCTCGAACCGACCGGCGTGGTCTCGATGCTGGCGCCCAATGACAGCGGTCTGCTTGGCCTGGTCTCCAACGTCGCGCCGACGATTGTCGGCGGCAATACCTGCGTCGTGCTGGCGTCCGAGAAGCTGCCGCTCAGCGCCGTCAGCTTTGCCGAAGTGCTGCACGCGTCGGACGTGCCCGGCGGTGTGGTCAACATCCTGACGGGCTATCGCGAGGAACTGACGAGTCACTTCGCGTCGCATATGGATGTGAACGCCGTCGTTTACTGCGACGGCGGCCGCAAGTTCGCGCGCTCGGTCCAGGAAGCTGCAGCCGACAATATCAAGCGAGTCGTCGCACGCACCCGGACCGACTGGTCCAGCGACACCGCCCAGCACCCCTACCTGATTCGGGATACCCAGGAAGTGAAGACGACCTGGCATCCGATCGGTGTATAGCGGACTGCCAACTCATCCCAACTGGCAGCGCGGTACGCGCAGGAGGCTGCTCGCAAGCCTGGTCACGGCTGCTGCCATGATTGTCGCGTTCATCGCCCTGACCGAGTTCTCCGCGGACGAACGGCCGCTGGAAGAGATCGCCGTCACGCTGCTCGAGCCGCGGGCGCCGGAGCAACCACAGCCCCCTGAGGAAGAAATCGAGCCATTGCTTGTTGAAGAAGCCATTCGGGAGCTGCCGGCGCTGGCTGACATCGTGCAACCTGCCCTGCCGGATGCACCGCCCGAGGAGCCGGCGCCGATCTCCACGGACTGGTACGCGGCGATGGACGACGTGATTGAGGCGATCGTCGCCGAAGACGGCCGGATTCACTCGGTGAATCCCGCGTTCGATGCGCAGCGGCGCCTGGCGGCGGAGCAGTTCCGGCCGTCGCGTGCGCCCGTGGAAAGGCCGGTCTGGGAAAACGTCGAGACGGACCAGCTCGGCCGCAAGATCCTCGTCAGCGGCGATTGCCATCGGGTCATCGACGACCCCAATGTCGGCAGCCAGGAGTACTTCCGCACTTTCGGCCAGTACCTCGTGTTCTGCAGCAACTACAAGCGGCCCGGACGGGAGCTGCCCTGGGTCGACGAAATCCGCGACCGCCGAGTCTACCTGCAGCCGGATCCCGAGATTCACGATGCGCCGGGCGACGATTTGCTCGCCAATCTGAGATAGAGGGGTCGCCCGCCCGGGCCGGCTCCTACGAGTAGTGGTCGAGTAACCCCGGTTCGATGCGAGCCCCGAGCTGCTGAATGACCGTGGTACCGCAGAACGTGCCGATTTTCGCGCACTCGGCCAGCGGCATGTCGTTGACCCAGCCGTAAAGGAAGCCCGCGGTGTACGCATCGCCCGCGCCGGTCGTATCGACGACTTCGTCAACCGGCGTCGCCGGCTGCACGATCTTCTCGTCGCCATGCACGATCACGGAGCCCTTGTCCGAGCGCGTCATCGCGAACAGGTTGTCATAGTCGTCGAGTGCTTCGAGCGCATCGTCGAATGACTCGGCGCCGACCAGGGCGTTCACTTCGTCCTCGTCGGCGACGACAATGTCCACGCCATTGCGCACGGCATGCTCGAACGAGTCGCGATGGCGTTCGACACAGAACGAGTCCGACAACGACAGGGCGACCGTCGTGCCGTTTTGCTTCGCGATCTTGATGGCTTTCGCCGTGAGGTCGGGTCCTTCCGGCAGGTCCCAGACATACCCTTCGATCAGCATGGCCTTGGGCGTGCCGACGGACTCGGGCGTGATGTCGGCGACGCCCAGCTCGGTGCAGGCGCCGAGGTAGGTCTGCATCGTGCGCTGCCCGTCCGCGGTGATGAGAATCAGGCTGCGTGCCGTCGGCGCCCCGTCGCGGGCGGCGTCCAGCCGAACGTCGATGCCGAGCGACCGCATGTCGTGGTTGAAGATGCCGCCGAGCTGGTCCGCCTTGACGCGGCCGATGTAGGCGCCGGAGCCGCCGAGATTGGCGAAACCGGCGACCGTGTTGGCGACCGATCCGCCCGACATCTCCGTGGCCGGTCCCATCTGCGAATAAATCTCACGAGCACGGTCCATGTCGACCAGCGTCATCGATCCGGGCACTGCGCCAATCTGCTCGAGAAAGTCGGCGTCGACATGGGCGAGGATATCGACGATCGCATTCGAGATGCCGAGTAACTGTACTGAATGGTCCATTGGCGGTTGGTCGCGGCTGAAAACGCCGCATAGCCTACCATCGCGATCCCGACGCTGCGCGGAATTTGATGTAGGCACTAGCGGGCGGTATCGTGTCGCAACCCTAGGCGGAGAAGTAACGTGCGAAGATCGGGTGGACTGGGGATTCCGCTGACGCTGATTGTGATGTACTACGGGTTCTGGGTCGGGACTATGTGGTACCTGTTGGCTCGTTATCCGGGACTGAATCCGTACTTTCCCATCGGTGGCCTCGAGTTCCTGGCACAGGCCGATGTCGACGGTTTTGAGCCGATCTACTCGAGCGTCGACCGTACCGTGCGGACACCCCACGGCATGGTGAAACTGGCTGTCGCCAGCGTTGGCGCCATCATCATGACGATCCCGGTCAGCTGGGCCTACTTCATAACGAGCCGCTCGCGGCGCATCGACCAGTCATTCGTGCAGACGATCATGATTCTGCCGGTCGTCGTGACGGGTATCTCGATGATTGTGCTCAACAGCCTCGCGCTCGCGTTCAGCCTGGCCGGAATCGTCGCCGCCGTTCGCTTCAGGTTTGCGTTGAAGCAGCCATCTGACGCCATGTACATTTTCGTGGCTATCGCGATCGGGCTGGGCGCCGGCATCAGCGCGCTCGGGGTTGCGACGGTCATATCGTTTGCCTTCGTTGTCGCCACGCTGGCCATCTGGCGGCTCGAGTACGGGAAGACACTATCAGGGCGCTTCCTGACCATGATGACGCGCAGGGATGCAGGCGAGGATGAGTACCAGTAGGGATTGCAGCATCGTTATGGTGCACGGGCGGGACTTCAAGCCTCTCGAGGAGGACTTGCTGGACATCTCGTACCGTGCACTGCGCGCTGGTGTCCGGCGGGATTACCCGGAGCAACTGCAGCTTCTCGAGGATGCACAGGTAGACCTGGCGTACTACGGCGATCTCACCAATGCGTTCCTCGAGGAGCACGGTAAGCGCTACGACGCCAGGCTGGACATCGGCGATCGCCGCGCCGCGCATGCCGCGTTGCGCCAGATTGAGCCGCGCAAGAAGTTCAGCATCCGCCAGTACGACCGGGTGCCCGGGAAATCGGCCGTGCGCGAGTTTGCCGCCGATATGCTGGCGCCGCTGCTGGGCGCTATCGGCATGACGATGCCCCTGGTGCGCCTCGTCTCGAAGGATTCGGCCGAGTACCTGACGGGTAAGTCTGATTTCGCCGACAGGGTGCGTGAACGCGTGCGCGCCAAGCTGTGCGAGGCGCTGGACCGGGACGGCAGGGTACTGCTGATGTCGCACGGCCTCGGTTGCCTCGTGGCTTATGACGTGCTCTGGGAGTTATCGCACGACGAGGAGTTTGCGCCACGCTACGGCAAGCGCAAGGTCGAGGCGTGGGTGACGCTCGGCGCGCCGCTGGGCGACATGCACATCCGCAAATACCTGAAGGGCGCCGAGCAACAACCCGAAGCGCGGTTCCCGACCAATGTCATTTCCTGGTACAACGTCGCGGCGGAGGACGACTACACCTGCCACGACAACACGCTGGCCGATGATTTCAAGAAAATGCTACACCAGCGCCTGGTCAGCTCCGTGCAGGATTATCGTATCTACAACCTGGCGGTGCGCTACGGCAGGTCAAACCCGCATAGCTCGGTGGGCTATTACATCCACCCCCGCGTCAGCAAGATCGTCCACGACTGGCTGACGGAAGACCTGCAGTCCTGATTCAACCGAGACAGTCGTCCACGATACGCTGCTGAACCCGCCTCGGGTTGTCGATGGTGTCGTAGAAAGACTCCACGTACCTGAGCAGGTTGCGCCGGGTCGTCGACGTCAGTTCCGCCTGGTTCTCGATGAGCGCTTCGATCTCCTCGCGCTTGTCACGAAAACGCTGCAGCGTCTCTGGCAGCAACTCGTTATTGACGCAGCGCCCACGATACAGGCGCACCTTGACATCGGGAATGCCGAAACGCGGGTTCGGCGCCGCGTGTTTCGCATCGACGAGCCCGGTCTGGTCGAAATCGAACGGGATCGTGCGATAGGGGCCCTCTTCGCTCGTGAACAGCGCCTGGTTGTGGCAGCAGTCCTCGTCGGGCGCTGTGGCAATCGGCGAGAAATCGGTGTTGCCGATGAAATACTGGAACATCGACGCGAGGTTCAGGTTCTCCGGGAAGATCGAACCGACGGCTACGCGTTCCGTCTCGACCGGTTCACCGTCTATGCGCTTGCCAAGCCGATCCTTGTGCTCGATGAAGACGGCGAAGGAGTTGGTGGTCTCGTTCCGGTCGGTGTAGACGTAGGTCATGTTGACCAGCCGGACCCGATAGCTGTAGTCGGTGAGAATATTGAAGATGCGATAGGCCAGGTACTCGCTGATAACCGCCTGCGCATAGCGGTTGTTGTTATTGCAGTGCGTGACCAGCTTGATCTTGTCCTGCTTGTGGAACAGTGTGTCGTCGGTCTGGGACTTCCTGAAATTGATCCTCAGCGGCGGGAACCTGCAGATCTCGGGATTGCGGCGCCAGTTGCCGCGGGCACGGATCTGCACGTCGAACTCGGTGGTTTCCCCGTCGGCATTGACGTACCTGAGCTTGCCCGGGGCTTCCTCTTCGTCGGGACGTTCACGGGCCAGGAACGCGAACGGGCCCTCGACATCGATCTCGAGCGTGTCCTGGCTCAGGAATAGCGGATCGTAGTCGCTGACATCCTCGGCATTTGCCGCGCTTGCGGCCAGGAACAGCGCTACAATAGTCAGGGTCCAATGTCCGTATACCATTACAACCTCTTGGCGGGCAGTTCCAGCGGCTGCCGCCATTCTAGTCAGGAATCATCCGGTTTGCATAAGGCCCTGATCAAGACCACGTTACTGCTGCTCGGGTTCGCGCTGAGCGTCGCGCCGGCAAGGGCCTCGGAGTGGCAGTTCGACGGCGTATCCCGAATCGTCGCGATCGCCGACGTCCATGGCGCCTACGACGCGATGGTCGAGGCGATGCAGTCTGCCGAGGTGGTCGACGCGGACCTGTCCTGGGTCGCCGGCGACGCTCATCTCGTCATCGTGGGCGATCTCCTCGACCGGGGCCCCGATTCGCGACCCGCCATGGACCTGCTGATGCAGCTCGAGGGTGAGGCCGAGGCGGCCGGAGGCCGGGTGCACGTTCTCATCGGCAACCACGAGGCAATGAACCTGATGGGCGACATGCGCTACGTCTCGGCCTGGGAGTACGCGGCATTCGCCGACGAGGAACAGCCCGAGGAACGGGAACGCTGGTTCGCCGCGTACGCGCAGCAGCGGGCCCCTGCGGACCAGGCCCCGGAGGCCCTGGCCACCGTGTTCAGGCAGAAATTCCCGGCGGGCTATTTCGCGCACCGCCGGGCCTTCTCGAGTGAAGGCAAGTACGGTGAATGGCTGCTCTCCAAGCCGGCCATCGTGGTGATCAACCGCACGGCGTTTGTGCACGGCGGGCTGTCACCAATGGTCGAGCAGATCGGACTGCAGGGCGTCAACGGCCGGCTGATCGGTGAGATGGGTGATTACGTCCGTCATGTCGAACGCCTGTACATGGCCGGAGTGCTCCTGCCGACCGATAACTTCCACGACCATCCGGCCATCCTTGCCCGGCACATGCCGGGCCTCGATACGAGCGTCGACGTATTGCAGTCAATCGAGGCCGTAAAGAAACTCAATGGTTCGAGCCTGAACGCCCTCGACGGTCCGCTCTGGTATCGCGGCAACGTGGTCTGCAGCGAGTTGATCGAGGATGACAAACTCGCTGGCGCGCTCGAGGCGATCGGCGCTGACCGCGTCGTTATCGGCCACACGCCCACCCCGGGCCGGCAGGTGCTGGAGCGCCTCGACGGCAAGATCATCCAGATCGACACGGGCATGCTGAACAATTACTACGGCGGCAGCGCAAACGCGCTGGTTATCGATGCCGACGGCGTGTCCGCCGTCAACCAGGACGGCACGATAAACGCGGCCAAGCGCCGCCCGCGCAGCGTGGGCACGCGACCGCAGGGCCGGCTGAGCTCCAGCCAGATCGAATCGCTGCTGGCCGGTGGTGAGGTCGTGGCGCGGCGCGAAACAGAGAGCGGCGAGGATATCGTGACCGTGAGCGATGGCGCCGCGACGCTGGAGGCCGTCTTCGACAAACGCAAGGGCCGTGGGTTCTACCCCGAAGTCGCTGCCTACCGGCTGGACACGCTGATCAACCTGGAGATGGTGCCCGTCGCGGTCGTCCGCGAGATCGACGGTGACGAGGGGTCGCTGCGTTTCCGGCCGAAGAACTTCATTGACGAGCTGCAGCGCCAGGAGGAGCGCAGCGGCGGAGCGGCCTGGTGTGACCTCGAGGAACAATGGAACGCCATGTTCGTGTTCGACGCGCTGATCTACAACGAGGGGCGCACCGGCGAAGACATCCTCTACAGCCTCGACTTCTGGCAACTCATGCTGGTGGGCCACGACTCGGCCTTCCGCGCCCGCAAGGGCGTGCCGAACCGGTTGCAGAGCGTGCCCTATGAAGCCGGCGAGGCGTGGAAAGATGCGGCCGCCGAGCTCAGTAAGGAGACGCTCTCCGACGCCCTGGGCGACGTGCTTGACGAAAAGCGCGTCAAGGCGCTCGCGGCGCGGGCCGAGGCGCTGGCTACGTCAGACTAATCGACGACCCCGATGCACTCGATTTCGACGCGCGCGCCCAGCGCGAGTCCGTTAACGCCGAGCGCGCTGCGTGCCGGCTTGTTGTCGAAGAAGGTTACGTAGACTTCATTCATCGCCGCCCACTCGGCGATGTCGGCAAGGAACACGGTGCACTTGACGACGCTGTTCATCGACGAGCCGTTGGCTTCGAGCGTCGCCTGGATAGTTTCGAGTGTCTTCTTCGTTTCCGGACCGATGCCGCCCTCGACCAGCGACTGCGTTTCGCGGTCGTAGCCGATCGCGCCCGAGACGAACAGCAGGTTGCCGACGCGGACAGCAGCCGAGAACGGCATGTCCTCGGCGCCAGGTTCGACAATAAACTCGACGTCATTGTGTCCACCGGCTGTCGCAACGCCGCACAGGGTGAGCGCTATGCCCGTCACGAAGAATCCAAGAAGTCGCTTCATCATCAGTCTCCAGTTCAGATTTCGCCGGCTTGCGCGGCGGTCTTGATATGGTCAGCGGCGCGGAAGGCCAGCGCCATGATCGTCATCGTGGGTTGGCCGCGGCCCGATGTCACCATGCTGCTGCCGTCGCAGATGAACAGGTTCGGCACGTCGTGGCTGCGGTGCGTGCTGTCGACCACCGACGTCGCCGGATCATTACCCATGCGGCAGGTGCCGAGCAGATGCTCGCTGCCCGTGCTCGGGTGAATGCCGAAACGCCACATCTTCTCGGCGCCGGCGGCCTCGTGCAGCTCGGCGCAGCGGTCCTCGAAGAACGCCGCCATCGAGAGGTCGTCCTCGTGGTCCATGTAGGTCACGCGAATGGCCGGACGGCCCCAGGCGTCCGTGTTGTCGGGATCCAGCGTCACGTTGTTGCGGTCCATCGGCAGCGACGTGTTGCTGCCGACGAAGGACAGCGTGCGCGAGAAGTCGTGCGCCATCGTGTCCTTGAAGCCCTTGCCCCACCGCGGTGTGCCGGGGTCATGGCCCATGAGCGCATGCAGGACCGGCGTGGCCGAAAACAGCGGGCGCGCATCGATGCCGCCGCCGCCGTAGAAGCCACGCTTTTCGTCGGCCTCGTAAAAATCGTGAATGATCCGCGAGACCTGCACTCCCTTGAAATCGTTGAGCGGGTGCTCGTACACGCCGATCGCGAGTGCGTGCTGATTGAACATCAGGTTGCGTCCGACATAGCCGCTGGAATTGGCCAGCCCGTCGGGATGCCGGGAGCTTGCCGACATCATCAGCAGGCGCGGCGTCTCGGCGCCATTGGCCGACAGCACGACCGCCCTGGCTTTCTGCGCCTGCTCCACGCCATCCGGGTCGAGGTAAACAACCTCGCTCGCGCGTCCCTTGTCGTCGGTATCGATGCGAATGACGGTCGACTCCGGCCGAATTTCGCAATTGCCGCTGGCCTCGGCGAGCGGGATCATGGCCGCCAGTGTTGACGACTTGGCGCCGAACTCACAGCCGTACCACATGCAAAAACCGCAGCTCATGCAAGGCGCGCGGCCATTATGCGGTTGTGACAGGATCGCGTGCGGTTCGGGCTGCGCGTGCCAGCCCAGCTTGGCCGCGGCCTTCTCCATCAGCACGCCGGACGACTTGATCGGCATCGGTGGCATCGGGAAGGGCTTCGACCGGGGTGCATCGAACGGACCCGGGGCGCCTGAGACACCGATCTCCCAGTCGACCCGCGTGTAGTAGGGCTCGAGTTCTTCGTAGGTGATGGGCCAGTCGGCGAAGTTGGTGCCCGGGATTTCGCCGACCAGGCTGCGTTCCTGGAAGTCCGTTGGGCGCAGCCGCCAGAAGTTGGCCGTAAAGTGTACGCTGCTGCCGCCGACACCGCGCGCGTAGCGGATGGGCGTCATCCCGTCGGGTGTCGGGCCGGCGACCTCGTGTTCATAGTGGCGAAACGTCTGTCGGTGCACCTCGTTGCCGCCGCCGTGCAGCTCGGAGCGAATGACCACTGACAATTCATCGTGAGTGAAGTCGTTGAGCCTGCGATACGGTCCCTGCTCGAGCACCACCGTCGAGAAGCCGGCCGTAGCCAGCTCTTTGGCCAGGATGCCGCCGGCCGAGCCCGAGCCGATTATGACGAAGTCGACTTCCTCGCGCGTATCGAAGGTCGTCTCATTCGCCATCGTTGTTTTCTCCGTGTACCTGGGCGTCGTAGTAGCCGAACGGATAGGTCCACCCACCGTGGCCACCTCCGAACCCGACCAGCTCCCAGCCGACCTTGTCGCGGTTGCCGCCATACTTCGGCATGGCGAAGAAGCCGAAGATCGTCATTGCCCAGACCAGGCCGAAAAATGGCGTCTCCTCACGGCTCGCCAGGAACGCGTCCTGGACGTCTTCGCCGAGTTCATCGAGGCGCTTGCCGCTATGATCCGCGACCAGCGCCCGGTTGAAGGCGGCAAGTCCCCTGCGCGCAAACTCGAGTTCACCGCTCATCTCGGCGCCGAACGCCTTGTCGATAAAGTGGATAACGCCCGCCTCGGTGGCGCCCGGGGTGTCGGTGGTGGGGATGATGCGTGCGGCGATCGCGGCGAAGTCGCGGGCCTCGGTCGAGCCCAGCACCTCGAACGCTGCACCCTGGTCGCGAGCGCTGCAGGCGGCCTGGGAAATGGCAGCTATACCCGGCGCGAGGATGCGCAGGTAGGTGGAACCCGTCAGCGCGCTCGCTGATTGCAGGAAAAGCCGGCGCGACAGGTCTTCGGGATGATTCATGGCATCCGCCTTGTTGTTGTTAGCTGCCAAATATCCGAGGCAAGACAGTAGCACAGGAACGTATAATGTTTCCCATGGGGAGACTCACGACGCACGTCCTGGACACGGCAAGCGGCATTCCGGCGGCGGGCATTGACATTCGTCTGTATGCGCTCGGCGACCGGCGTGACCTCAAGGCCGCTGCCGTGACCAACGCTGACGGACGCACCGCGGAGCCGCTGCTGGCGGACCGGGCTATGGCGACGGGCGAGTACGAGCTGGAGTTTGACGTCGGCAACTACTTTCGCGGGCGCGGCGCCGAGCTCGACGATCCGGCGTTCCTCGACACGGTAGTCATTCGCTTTGCCGTGCGCGAGGGCGAGCACTATCACGTCCCGCTGCTGGTATCTCCGTGGAGCTACTCGACCTATCGTGGCAGCTGACGTAACTCGGCAAGGGGTCTCGGCTATCGACACACCGTCCAACACCATTCGATTTATCCTCGACGGCGAGCGCTACGAGCTCGCCAACGTGGATCCGACCCGGACGGTGCTGCAGTTCCTGCGCGAGGACCTCGGCCGCAAGGGCACCAAGGAAGGCTGCGCCGAAGGCGACTGCGGCGCCTGCACGGTCGTCCTGCTGGAGCTGAACGCCGAAGGCGATGACGTCACTCTGCGCCCCGTGAACTCGTGCATCCAGTTCCTGCCAACCCTCGACGGCAAGGAGCTGCTGACGGTCGAGAGCCTCGCCCGTGAAGACGGCCTGCACCCGGTGCAACAGGCCATGGTCGACCACCACGGTTCGCAGTGCGGGTTCTGCACGCCGGGTTTCGTCATGTCGCTGTTCACTCTCTACAAAACCAACCCGAAGCCGACGCGACGGGAAATCGATGACGCGCTGGCCGGGAACCTGTGCCGTTGCACTGGCTACCGGCCCATCGTTGCGGCCGCCGAGGCAATGTACGATGCCGAAACCGACACCGACTGGCTGCGACAACCGGCGGCGCAGGATGGGCGTTTCAAACCGCCGGCGGTGCGTGTCGACGCGCTGCGCGATTTGCAGCGTGAGGCGAGCCTGCAGTTCGCGGCTGCCGGCCGCAGTTTCTTTGCGCCGCTAACCGCCGACGAGCTCGCCGGTCTGTTCGCGAATCACCCGGAGGCGACGCTACTGGCGGGCGGCACCGATATCGGCTTGTGGGTGACCAAGCAGCATCGCGAACTGGAGACGGTTATCTACACGGGGCGGGTGGCCGAACTCAACGAGTCGCGCGTGACGGCTTCGCACATCGAGATCGGCGCCGCCGTGACGCTGGCCGATGCAATGGAAGTCATCGTGGCGAACTACCCCGGCCTGTATGAACTGTTCTGGCGGTTCGCCTCGCCGCCGATTCGCAACGCGGGCACCCTCGGCGGCAACATCGCGAACGGCTCGCCCATCGGGGATTCGATGCCGGCACTGATGGTGTTGGGCAGCAGTCTCGTCCTGCGCCGTGGCCGCAGCCGCCGCGAAGTCTCGCTCGACGACTTCTATCTGGATTACCAGGTGAAGGACCTGCGTGCTGCAGAATTCGTCGAGACCGTTCGCATCCCGGTGCTGAGCGACGACGTCATCGTCGGCAGCCACAAGTTGTCCAAACGCTTCGACCAGGACATTTCCGCCGTGTGCAACGCCTACCGGCTGGAACTCGATGGCGAGACCGTCACGGCGTTTCGCATGGCCTGCGGCGGCATGGCGGCGACTGTCCGCCGTGCGCACAATTGCGAGGCGGCGGTCACGGGCAAACCCTGGAACGAGGAAACAATCGACGCCGCCTGCAAAGCTTTTGCGCGCGACTTCGAACCGATATCCGACATGCGCGCCAGCGCGGGATATCGCCTGCGTGCCGCGCAAAACCTGCTGCGTCGTTTCTACCTCGAGTCGCGCGGCGAACTCGAGGAGTCGGTATACGCTTATGGCCGCAGCTGAATCCCGCAAGCGCCAGTCTTCGACGGCGGCCGGCAAGCCGCTGCCCCACGACAGCGCGCGGCTGCACGTCAGCGGCACGGCCGCCTATACCGACGACCTGCCCGAACCGCGCGACCTGCTGCATTTGGCGGTGGGCATGAGCAGCAAGGCGCATGCGCGCATCCGCAAGCTCGACCTTACGGAGGTGCTGGCGGCCGAAGGCGTCGTCGACGTGTGCACCGCGAGTGATATTGCCGGTGAGAACAACTGCGGTCCCATCGTTCACGACGAGAAAATATTCAATGACGACATCGTCGAGTACGCCGGGCATGCGATCTTTGCGGTGGCGGCGCGCACGGTGGACCAGGCGCGCAAGGCGGCCCGGCTCGCCGAGATCGACTACGAGGAGCGCGAGCCGATCCTGGACGTCATTACCGCCGTCGAGAAGGAGTCGTTCGTGCTGCCCAGCGAGCAACTGCAGCGCGGGGACGCGGACGCGGCGCTGGCCGATGCGCCGCACCGGCTGCAGCGGCGCCTGGACGTCGGCAGCCAGGACCAGTTCTACCTCGAGGGGCACGTCGCGATGGCCGTGCCGGGCGAGGACAACACCCTGACGGTCTACAGCTCGACCCAGCATCCCGACGAGGTCCAGCACCTCATCGCGGCCGCTACGGCCCGCAGCGCCAAGGACATCGTGTGCATCTGCCGCCGCATGGGCGGCGCGTTCGGCGGTAAAGAGAGCCAGGCGGCCACGATTGCCTGCATGGCGGCACTGATGGCCGTCAAGACGGGGCGCGCCTGCAAGCTGCGACTCGACCGCGATGACGACATGATCATGACGGGCAAGCGTCACGACTTCGTCATCGACTATGACGTTGGTTTCGACGACGACGGCAGGATCCTGGGTATTCACTTCACGTTTGCATCGCGCTGCGGCATATCCGCCGATCTCTCCGGGCCGGTTAACGACCGCACGATATTCCACTGCGACAACGCGTACTTCCTGGAGAACGTGGATATCCAGTCGCACCGCTGCAAAACGCACACCGTATCGAATACGGCGTTCCGCGGTTTCGGCGGGCCGCAGGGCATGTACGCGATCGAATACGCAATCGACGATATTGCCCGCACGCTGGACAAGGACCCGCTCGAGGTGCGGCGGGTCAACTTCTACGGCGTCGAGGACCGGAACACGACGCAGTACGGGCAGGAGATCGAGGACAACATCATCCACGAGATCGTCGACAAGCTCGAGAACGACGCCAAGTACCAGAAGCGCCGCAAGGCGATCCGGAACTTCAATGCGCGTAATGCCATCCTGAAGCGGGGTGTTGCGCTGACGCCGGTCAAGTTCGGCATTTCCTTCACGGCCACACACCTGAACCAGGCGGCGGCACTCGTGCATGTCTATAAGGACGGTTCCGTGCACCTGAACCACGGCGGCACGGAAATGGGGCAGGGGCTGTACATCAAAGTGGCGCAGGTCGTTGCGGACGAGTTCGGTATCAGTATTGACCGCATTCGCAGCAACGCGGCGGACACGAGCCGCGTGCCCAACGCGTCGGCGACCGCGGCCTCCAGCGGCTCCGACATGAACGGCAAAGCCGCACAGCAGGCGGCCGCCAAGATCCGCGATCGGATCACCGAGTTCGCCGCCGCGCATTTCAACGTTGCCGAGAGCAAGATCGAGTTTGCGAACGACGCCGTGACGATCGACGGCGAAGCACACCCGTTCGAGGAGCTCGTGCAGCTGGCGTGGTTCCATCGCGTCCCGATGTCGGCGACCGGCTTCTACAAGACGCCCAAGATTCACTACGACCGCGAGACCTTCAGCGGCCGGCCGTTCTTCTACTACGCTTACGGCGCCGCCGTCTCCGAGGTTGTGGTCGATACCCTGACCGGGGAATACCGACTGCTGCGGGTAGACATCGTGCACGACTGCGGTGACTCGCTGAACCCGGCCATGGATCTCGGCCAGGTCGAGGGCGGTTACGTGCAGGGTGTGGGCTGGCTGACATCCGAGGAGGTGTGTTGGAACGACGCCGGCGAACTCACGACCCATGCGCCCTCGACTTACAAGATACCCACCTGTTCCGATCTCGCCCCCGACTTTCGCGTGCAGCTGCTGCAGGAATCACCGAATCGCGAGGACACGATATACCGGTCGAAAGCGGTCGGCGAGCCGCCGTTCATGCTGGCCATCTCGGCGTTCCACGCAATCCGCGACGCGATCGCGACTGAAGACCGCCCGCTGCCGGACCTCCAGGCGCCAGCTACTCCCGAGGCAGTACTCAAGGCGATCGAGGGCGGCGAATGAACGAGTGGATCGACGAATTGTGCGACATGACGGCCGCCGGGGAGCGTGCCGTGCTGGTCACCGTGGCTGGTATCCGCGGGTCGGCGCCACGAGAAGTCGGCGCCAAGATGATCGTTACCTCGGCCGAGACCTTCGGCACGATTGGCGGCGGGCAGCTCGAGTACCAGTGCTCGCGTATCGCCTTCGACATGCTCGGCGACGACGAAACGCCGGCGCTGCGCAAGTTCCCGCTGGGTTCGTCCATGGGCCAGTGTTGCGGCGGTGTGGTCGACATCCTGTTCGAACCCATCGCAACCGCGTTGCCGTCGTGGCTCAGGGATCTGCGCTCGCTGCACGGCCAACGGCAGGCGGCGGTTATCGCCACCGACCTGCGCGGCGCTGCGGGCAAGTACGTGATCACGACCAACGACGTCTATGGCGGACCCGAGGCCGCTGGCGCAGACGTCATTGCGCGGGCGCGTGAGGGTCTCGACGCCGGTCGCACGGCGCATCGCATCGATGACTGGTTCTTCGAGAGCGTCGTAGGCACCAACTTCAACATCGCCGTGTTCGGCGCTGGGCACGTGGGGTCCGCGGTCGTGCAGTCGCTGTCGGCGCTGGACTGCAACATCCGCTGGGTGGACAGCCGGCGCGGCATCTTTCGTAATTCGCCATCGAACGTGCGCACGATCGAGTCGCCCGAGCCCGCGCTCGAAGTGGCCGCGATGCCGGCGGGCAGCTGTTATCTCGTAATGACTCACAGCCATGCCATCGACTTCGACGTTTGCGATCGCATCCTGCGCCGTCCCGACGCGACCTACTGCGGGCTGATCGGGTCGCTGAGCAAGCGCCGGCGCTTCGAGAAACGCTTGCGCGCACAGGGCCTGCAGGACAAGGACCTCGAACGGCTTACGTGCCCCATCGGCGTTGCCGGCATCTCCGGCAAGAAACCGGCCGAAATCGCGGTAGCCGCCGCGGCGGAGGTGCTGCAAGCCTACGAGAACGCTGCGCGCCGGCGGTCCGGTTACCCCGCGAACGTCCGCCCTTTCCAAAGGTCCCGCTAGCATGGAAGCGTATATCGTCGACTGGCTGAACCTGCTGGTCCGCTGGCTGCATTTCATCACGGGTGTCGCGTGGATCGGCGCGTCGTTCTATTTCATATGGCTCGACAATCACCTCCTCGAACCGCGCGACCCGGACGATACCCGCGTCGGCGTTGGCGGCGAGGTCTGGTCGGTGCACGGCGGCGGCTTCTACCATGCGCAGAAATACAAAGGCGCGCCGCCGTTCATCCCGGAAACGCTGCACTGGTTCAAGTGGGAGGCGTACTCGACCTGGCTGTCGGGCATGTTCCTGCTCGTGCTCGTCTACTGGTACGGTGCGCAGGTGTACCTCATCGACCCGGCCGTGGCGGAGCTGTCCCCGCTGCAGGCCATCGGTCTCGCGGCCGGCATTATCGTTGCCGGCTGGGTCGTCTACGACCTGCTGTGCAAGTCGCCCCTCGGCAACAACGAGCGGCTGTTCGCCGGCGTGCTGTTCCTGCTTGTGGGCGTCCTCGCATGGGGCGTGTGCGAGCTCTTCAGCGGCCGCGGGGCCTACATTCACTTCGGCGCCGTGCTCGGCACGATCATGGTGGCCAACGTGTTCTTCGTGATCATTCCGGGTCAGAAGCGCATGGTGGCGGCGGCCGAGCGCGGCGAGACGCCGAACGTGGAGGACGGGCTCCGCGCGAAACAGCGCTCGGTGCACAACACGTATTTCACCTTGCCCGTGCTGTTCGTGATGGTGAGTAACCACTACGCGATGACCTATGGCCACGAGTACAACTGGGCGATCCTGATCGCCATCTCGCTGGCCGGCGCCCTGATCCGCATCTATTTCGTATCACGTCATTCCGGCAAAGCCTCGCCATGGCCGCTCATTGTCGCCGGCGTGCTGCTGGCGGGCGTGGCTGCGCTGATCGCGCCCCGGGCGAGCGCCGCCTCGGGCGAGGCGGTTGCGTTCGACGATGTTCGTGCCGTCGTCATGCATCGCTGCACGACCTGCCACGCGGCGCAGCCAACGCATCCGGCTTTTCCCGCCGCACCGGGCGGCGTCGTGCTGGAAACCGAGGAGCAGATCGTCGCCGAGGCTCTGCGCATCCACCAGCAGACTGTCGTTACGCGCGTGATGCCCATCGGCAACCTGACCAACATCACCGAAGAAGAGCGCGAGATCATTGATCGCTGGTACCAGGGCATGGAGGCTGTGCAGTGACCAGGGACATTTATCCGCGGGACATGAGGGGTTACCACGGCCATCCCCCGGACGCGGACTGGCCGGGCGGGGCACGCATCGCAGTGCAGTTCGTCGTCAACTACGAGGAAGGCGGCGAGAACTGCATTCTGCACGGGGACGCCGCGTCGGAGGCGTTCCTGTCGGAGATCGTCGGCGCCGAGCCGATCCCCGGGCAGCGCCACATGAACATGGAATCGATTTACGAGTACGGCGCCCGCGCCGGATTCTGGCGGCTGCACCGACTGTTTGACGAGTTCGAACTGCCGGTGACGGTGTTCGGCGTGGCAATGGCGCTCGAGCGCAATCCTGAGGCCGTGGCGGCAATGCAGGAGTCCGGCTGGGAAATCGCGAGCCACGGCTACCGCTGGATCGACTACCAGTCGATCGACGCAGACACGGAGCGCGCCCACCTCGCCAAGGCTATCGAGATTCACACCGAGGTCACCGGCGCGCGCCCAACCGGCTGGTACCTCGGCCGCTGCAGTCCCAACACTCACAGGATCGTCGCCGCGGACGGCGGTTTCCGCTACAACGCCGACTGTTACTCGGACGATCTGCCGTACTGGGACTATTCCTTCGCTGCGCCGCAGCTGATGGTCCCGTACACGCTCGACGCCAACGACATGCGCTTTGCGACTGCGCAGGGCTTCAACTCCGGGCAGCAGTTCTTCGACTACCTCAAGGACACGTTCGACGTGCTCTACGCCGAAGGCTCGAAGATGATGTCGGTCGGTCTGCATTGCCGGCTGGCGGGCCGCCCCGGGCGCACGGCGGCGCTGGCGCGGTTCGTCGACTACGTGGCAGGGCACGAGGACGCCTGGGTGGCGCGCCGTATCGACATCGCCGATCACTGGCGCGAGCGTTTCCCGGCGGAACGACGATGAGCGACTTCACCGAGAGGTATGGCGGCGTCTACGAGCATTCGGCCTGGGTGGCCGAGCAGGCCGAGCCGATCGTCGCGGACTCCAAAGACATCGAGCAGATCGCCCGCGTCATGGCCGACTGCGTGGACAATGCCGCCGAAGATCGGCAGCTTGCGCTGATCCGGGCGCACCCGGACCTTGCAGGCAAAGCGCAGGTCGCGGGCGAGCTGACCGAAGATTCGACGACCGAGCAGGCGAGCGCGGGACTGGACCGGTGTTCGCCGGAGGAATACCGGCGTTTCCAGGAACTGAACCAGGCCTACCACGACCGGTTCTCTTTTCCGTTCGTCATGGCGGTCCGTAGCAGCACCCGGGCGCAGATCCTGGAGGCTTTCGAACAGCGCCTCGGCAACGAGCGCGACGTCGAGTTCGAGACGGCGCTGGCGGAGATTCACAAGATTGCGCGGCTGCGCCTGGAGGCCATGGAGGCAGAGTCATGAGCGGCGAACGGCAACCGTTTCACGAGTGGATTCAACTGGAGCAACCGCGGCTCGGCACGCGCGTCACTTACGCAAGCGACGAGTTTTTCGCCGCCAAGGAGCGGCTGATACAACCCGAGGCGCCCGTGTTCATCGACGAGAAGTACGATGAGCACGGCAAGTGGATGGATGGTTGGGAGAGTCGCCGCAAGCGCGTGCCCGGTAATGACTACTGCATCATCCGCCTCGGTGTGCCCGGCGTGCTGCGCGGCATCGATATCGACACGAGCCACTTCACGGGCAATTACCCGCCACAGGCGTCCATCGATGCCTGTGTCAGCGACGACGACGTGCCCGCGGGCGGCTGGGAGACGATCGTCGACACGATGGACCTCGGCGCCGACGCGCACCATTTCATCGACATCGACGACAACTCGGTATGGACGCACGTACGCCTCAACATCTACCCTGACGGCGGCGTGGCGCGCCTGCGACTCTACGGCGTGGTGCGGCCGAAGCTCGGTACGCTCGGCGTCAGCATCGATCTCCTGGCGCTCGAGAACGGCGGTCGCGCGATCGCGTGCAGCGACGAGCACTTCGGCAGCATGCACAATCTCAACGCGCCCGGGCGCGGCTTCAACATGGGCGACGGTTGGGAAACGGCGCGCCGGCGCGGACCGGGTAACGACTGGGTGATCTTCGAGCTCGGTCATCCGGGCGTGATCAGCCACGTCGAACTCGATACGGCGCATTTCAAGGGCAACTACCCGGATCGGGCGTCCATCGAAGCCGCCTGGTTCGAGGACGCGGCCGACGCAACCAACGATAGTGATGCCTGGAAGATGCTGCTGGCCGAGACCAAGCTCGAGGCCGATAGCCTGCACGTGTTCGAAGAGGCGCTCGGCGAGATCGGCCCGGTCAGCCACGTGCGGTTGTCCATTTTCCCGGACGGCGGTGTGAGCCGCCTGCGCCTGTTCGGCCATGTTGCCCTGGAGAGACCGGAATGACGATTTCGCTCAAGCCGCGGCCGCTGACCCGCGAGCGCTTCGCGCCCTATGGCGACGTCATCGAGTCTGCCGACGCCAGCAAAGCAGCGATGAATGCGGCGCGATTCGAACGCTTCGACGACCTGTGTTCTATCGACCCCGGGGACGACGGCCGCGTGGCCGTGAGCATCGCAAGATGCCGGGTCGCGACGTCGCTGCCTTATCGTATCGATATGGTCGAACGGCATCCGCTCGGCAGCCAGGCGTTCGTGCCGCTGTCGCGCGCCCGGATGATCGTGGTCGTCGCGGCGCCCGAAGAGAGCGTCGAAACCGCCGATCTCCGCGCTTTCGTAACCAACGGTCGGCAGGGCATCAACTACCGGCGGGGCACCTGGCATATGCCGCTGATTGCGTTCGACGCCGGGCAGGAGTTCCTGGTCATTGACCGGGCTGGTGGCGAGCCCAACTGCGACGAGCACGTGCTCGACGAGCCGGTAATGCTCGAGGAGCCCTGATGATGAAGCAGGCGTTCAGGGCTTCGCTGTTTCACTGCCTCGGGGACCCCGGGCCGCAAGCGGACGCGTCGGCCGTCGAGCACATCGATGATGGCGTGCTCGTGATCGAAGACGGCCGCGTCGTTGCGGTCGGCGAGGCGGCGAACGTGCTACCGAACCTCGTCGAGGACACGCCCGTCCATGACTACCGCGGCAAGCTGATCGTGCCGGGGCTGATCGACTGCCACGTGCATTGTCCACAGGTCGACATCATTGCGTCTTATGGCGAACAGCTGCTCGACTGGCTCAACAAGTACGCTTACCCGGCAGAGATGCAGTTCGCTGACGCGGAGCACGCCCGCGAGGTCGCCGATTTTTTCCTCGGCGAGCTGCTGCGCAATGGCACGACCACGGCGGCGGTTTTTGCAACGGTGCACCCGCATTCGGCCGACGCACTGTTTGCGGCGGCCGAGGCCCGCAATATGCGCCTGGTCGGCGGCAAGGTGCTCATGGACGAACACTGTCCGGAGGAACTGCGGGACGATCCGGAGTCGGGCTACGCGGATAGCAGGGCGCTCATCGAAAAGTGGCACGGCAAGGGTCGCCTTGGTTATGCGATCACGCCGCGGTTTGCGCTGACGTCGAGCGAAGCGCAGCTCGAAGCCGCGGGGCGGCTGGCCGCGGAGTACCCTGATACCTGGATTCACACGCACCTCGCGGAGAACCAGGAAGAGGTGGACGAGATCGCAAGACAGTTCGCGTGGAGCCGGAGTTACCTGGATGTCTACGACCATTTCGGCCTGTTGCGCGAGCGCTCGGTGTTCGCGCACTGCCTGCATCTCGACGCTGAGGACCGCGACCTGATGGCGAGCAAGGGCGGCGCCGGGGCGTTCTGCCCGACGTCGAACCTGTTCCTCGGCAGTGGCATGTTCGACCTGCGGTCGATGACCGCAGCCGGCGTGCGCATCGGTCTGGCGACCGACGTTGGCGGCGGCACGAGCATGTCGATGCTGAGGACGATGAGCGAGGCCTACAAGGTATTGCACCTGCAGGGCCAGTCGCTGCCGGCGAGCCGCGCGCTGTATCTGGCCACGCTGGGCGCGGCCGAGGCGCTGTACCTCGACGAACACATCGGCAATTTCGCGCCGGGCAAGGAGGCCGACTTCATCGTGCTCGATACCGATGCGTCGCAGATCACGGCGCGCCGCGCGGCTGCGGCCGAGACTCTGGACGAACTGCTGTTCTCGCTGATCTTCCTCGGCGACGACCGTAACGTCGCGGCCACCTACCTGTGCGGCGAGCGGCGCTAGTAAACGTACTTCGCCGATAGCTGCAGGCGATTGAGCCTGCCGTCGGCGCCACTCTCGTCCTCGCGCCGTCCGTAGATGTACTCGGCGCCAATGCTCATGCGCTCAATCGGTATCCAGATGATGTTGGCATGAGCGCTCTGGTAAGACTTGGGCACATCGAGCCCGCTGATGGCGGTGTCGTTATCCGCCTCGGCATAGGACAGTCCGAAGGACGAATGCAGCCGGTGGTTCCAGCGGTGTCGATACGCGGCAAATACGCCGAACTGTGGCGTCAGGTCGATGTTCTCGTCGGCGTCGAGGGCGCCGACGTTGAAAGCATTCAGTCCCAGGTAGCGGCCGAGGGCGTTGCCGGCGTTGATCTGCCAGCGCAAGTCGTCGTCTTCGCCAAGCCGGTGCTGGCCGGCGATGCCGATGGCTCCGCCGACGGTTGAATCCTCGATGCCGCCCCGACCGATCCTGAGTTCGCGAACCAGCGCCGCTGCGCTGAAACGGCCCCAGTCGCCCGTCCAGTTGCGTCGCAGCACCACGTCCGGGTAGCGGCCGTCGTCAGCGTCGATGCGCGGACCGCCGCCGAAGGGCGTCAGCGTCGTCTCGGGGTTTTCCAGCGAGAACGACCAGTTACCGCCGCTGGCCGGCGCCGTGTAACGAACCTGCGCCTGGCGGGCGAAGGTCGTGCCTACCGGGCCGATGAAGTCCAGGTATTCCGGCAGCGTCGCCACGTTAAAAAAGTTGGTCCAGGTCTGGCCGACCGTCCAGCGGCCCCAGTTGATCGACGCATGGCGGATCCGGGCCGAGAACGAGTTGCCGACGCGCTCGTCGCCCTGCTGGCCGGCCAGGAAATCGATCTCGAAGTGCGTGCTGATATCGCCGCGCCCGGTTGGCGTGTAGGACTTGAGCCAGAAGCGAGTCTCCTTGGCGTGCAGGTTGAGCTGCGGGCCCGCGGATTCGCCAGAGGTGTTAATCGTCGACGGAATGAAGAAGTCTTCGCCGGCGCCGCGAGTGGGCGCGTTGCTGTAGTCGCTGAGAATCGCGTCCATTTTCACGTAGCCGCCCACCCGGATGTCCGTATCCTCGAAGAGCGTGGGGGAATCCGCCACGTCCGCGATTGCCTCCTCCACGTCATCAATCCGGGCGCAGGAGGCCACGGCCTCCTCGACTTCCTCGACCCGGGCGCAGGACGCGTCGAACACCTGGGTTTGCTGTTCGATCAGCGCCTCGAGCCGCTGCACCTTTGCTTCGAGTTCGCTGATTCGCGCCTCGTAGGTTGCGGGATCGGTCGCGGCATCGGCCGGTGCGGGAGCCGTCAGCAGCAGGCCGGCTGCGGCGACGCACAGTACTGTGTATCGGGGTGTCATGGCGGGTTCTCGAACGCTTGGGACATTCGAGATTCTGGTAAGGCGCGCGTTAGTCCGCCATACGCACAAATCAGTATGGGTATAGGGCCAATCGGCGCTGTCAGTCGGCGACGAGCGGCTCCAGGCGGTCGATTATCTCGGAGAGCTCGGGTCGATTCTCGCGCAGCTCCTCGACGCTCATCCCCGACATCTCGTAAGGCAGGACCAGCCAGTCACTGGTCTTGTGGACGAAGAAGTCAGGCTCGCGAATCGTCCGTTCGCCCGGGCGATACCAGACTGTTGCGATGCGAATGTCGTGCGGCAGGTTACGCCGCGTCTTGCGCGTTAGCTGGTCGATGACGGCCTGGACGCTGGAGCCGGTGCTGTAAACATCGTCGACGATCAGCATCGAATGATGCGAAGACAGGTTCTCCAGCAGGTACTGCAAGCCGTGCACGCGGATCGAGTCGGCTTTCGACACCATCTCATCGTAGCTCGCGGCGCCCCGGTAGGATGTGCGGATGGCGATGTGGTCGGTCTTGATGCCGAGGAAATCCAGTCCCTCCTGCACGGCGATGCCTACCGCGCTGCCCCCGCGCCACAGGCCAACGAGGAAGTCGGGCTCGAAACCCGTACTGGCGATGTCGGCGGCAAGCTGGAAGGAATCCTCGAGGAGATCGTCCGCTGCGACGAATGTCTTCGTCATTGTTTTTCCGTGCCTGTGCTGCGGTAGAATCTGTTGGGGATCATTATAACGACACCAGAATAAGAATGAACAAG
This sequence comes from Woeseiaceae bacterium, assembly GCA_030066075.1. Classification (GTDB taxonomy): domain Bacteria; phylum Pseudomonadota; class Gammaproteobacteria; order Steroidobacterales; family Woeseiaceae; genus UBA1847. Next base: position 25,359 of record JASJCH010000028.1, on the reverse strand, counting down.
ATCGTACTTTCCGCACAGGATCTTCTCGAAGACTCTTTTCGCCTCGGCCTGCGAGTGCTCGAGGATGGTTTCAGGCCGACAATGATCATCGCGATCTGGCGCGGCGGCACGCCGGTCGGCATGGCGCTCCAGGAAATTATGGCCTACTGCGGCATAGAGTCCGACCACATCGCCATTCGCACGTCGTCGTATGTCGGCGTCGACCAGCGCGGCGCGGTGGCCGTTCACGGGCTCAACTACATTATCAAGAAGATCTGCCATGACGACCGGGTGCTGATCGTCGATGACGTGTTCGATACCGGCAACACGATCAAGGCGGTCATCGAGGAGCTCGGCAGGCGTGCGCGTGACAATACGCCCGAGGATATCCGCATCGCGGTGCCGTGGTACAAGCCGGAGCGCAACGAGACTGACATCACGCCCGATTACTTCATCCGCGAAACGGAAGAGTGGCTGGTGTTCCCGCATGAACTCGATGCGCTGGAGCCGGACGAGTTGCGCCGGGAACGCCCTGGTGTTGCTGCGATCATCGAGGCGGCGCAGGAACAGCGAAAGACAGCCTGAGCCGCGGGCATGATGCAACGTATCTGTGTGTACTGCGGGTCGAACACCGGTAATGACCCCGTATACACGGCCGCCGCAGCGGAGCTTGGCGGCGTCCTGGTCGATGCCGGCCTCGAGCTCGTCTACGGCGGCGCCCACAAAGGCATCATGGGCATCCTCGCGGATGCGGTGCTCGAGCGCGGCGGCGCCGTCCACGGCGTCATCCCGCAGATGCTCGAGGAAAAAGAGATCGCGCACACCGGCCTCACCGAATTACACGTCGTTACGTCGATGCACGAGCGCAAGTCGATGATGGCCGCCCTGTCTGACGGGTTCATCGCCCTGCCGGGCGGCTTCGGCACGCTCGAAGAGCTGATTGAAATCATCACCTGGGGCCAGCTGCAGTTTCACGAGAAGCCCTGCGGGGTGCTGAACGTGAAGGGCTACTTCAACAAGCTGCTCGAGTATCTCGATCACACCCAGGCCGAGGGATTCCTGAAGCCCGAGAACCGGGCGATGCTGCTTGCCGATGAGACCGCGACAGGCCTGTTGCAGCAGTTTTCGGGGTACCGGTCGCCAGCCGTCGAGAAGTGGTCCTAGAACACCAGGCGTAGCTTGCCTTTCGCTGCTGAGCGCAGGTTGTGCGCGTGCAGGGCGTACCGGATGCCGGTTCGGCGCCCCTCGAGTTCGTTGCCGACACAGATCCTGAGCGGCAGTTCGAATACCTCGGTCGGCTCGCCCGGCTCGATGTCGCCGAGCTTCACGGAGACCTGCACCGAGTTGTCGTGGACGCTCACTGAGGGGTAGCCGGCTTGTTCGCCGGGCGTGCGCTCGATGAACTCGTCGTCACGTGGAATACGGGGCAGCTCTGCGCCGACATGCAAGGCCGGGTGCTTCGGCATCACCAGCGTGAGTGAAGCATCATTGAGCTTCTCGTTGCCCTGGTTAAGCAGGACCAGCTGTACCAGCGTCGCGCGCTCCTCGAACAGGAAGTGATTATCGTGGTCCCGGTAGCGGCGCTCGATCTGGCGCATCTCGTCGTGAATCTCCTCCACCGAGCGGTTCTCGTAAGGACAGTCGGACCCGAACAGGCGCGCGTGCGTGAGTCTCTCGAGGAACGTATTGGTTGCCGTGACCGCCACCTGTTGCTTGGCCTCAATCAGTTCGTGCAGCTTTGCGCCGGCGACCGCCGAGGGCAGCTGCGCGAGGCTGTGGGTCATCACGTGCAGGTCCTTGTGGATGATCTCGCCCGGGAAACCGATCTCGATGCTGGTGGCGGACACCGAGTCCTGGAACTTCTTCTCGAAGAGCGCCTGCAGCTGGCGGCGACCCAGCTTCACGGCATTGGTCTTGATGCGTGCGAAGGCATCGCCGCGGCGCAGTGTCTCCGAGTAGTCGATGCGCATCATGTACGGCCGGTCCTGGCAATCTGCGATTTCAAACACGCCAACCTGCTCACCGTCCACAGAAACAGGCTGGTATTGAATACGTATCGGCGGTTCGATGTGCTCGTTGGCGAGAGCCTGGTAGGCGGGTTTGCCCGAGAAATCTCCGCGATTGACGCCGTGCATGCATCTGCGGCCTTCGGCGTCGAGTTCGACGCCGGTAATGATGTAACGCGGACCGTCGACCGCTGCGTTGGCCATCGCGATCACATCACGCAGGAACTGCTCCACGCCCGACTTGCCGTAAGGTTGTTTGCAGAACTTCACGGCAGTCGAAGGCGTCGCCGAGCGAACGATGCGAGCGAGTCGGTTCATAAGCCGTCAACTATGACCGATTATGTTGAACCTTCGCCGGAACTAATCGTCACTTCTGCCAGGTCAGGACGACCAGTCCATTCTCTGCGGCGGCTGCGTGCGTTGCCAACGGCCGTTATTGCAGGCATGATGAGAAAGCTAGGTAACTGTTTTAAAAAGAAAAATGACCAAGCAGCACGGCGCGCTCGATAGCATCGCAGCAGCCCCCCCGAACCTGCCAAAGGACGCGGTGCTCGACTTGCTGCAATGCGAGTATGGGCTCTACGGGGAATTGTCCGTCCTTGTCAGCGAGCGCGACCAGAATTTCCTGTTGGATACGAGGAGCGGCGAACGCCTGGTCGTGAAGATCGCCAACGCCGGCGAGCCCTTTGAGGTAACCGAGTTCCAGGTGGAGGCGCTGCAGCGTCTCGAGCGTCAGCAATGTGCGGTGGCCGTGCCGAGGGTGCTGCCTACGACTTCCGGCCAGGCGATCACGTCGATCAGCGCCGGCGACGAGCAGCACAGTTTGCGGGTGGTCAGTTTCCTGCCCGGACGCCCGCTTGAAGGCAAGCTGCCGGGTGCACGGGTCGCCTTCGACATGGGCCGCAGCCTGGCCCTGATCGATCGGGCTCTCGACGGATTCACGCACCCGGGCGAATCGCAGGAGCTGCTCTGGGACATGCAGCGGGCCGCGGAGATCCGGCCACTGGTGCGGCACGTACCTGGCGCGGAACTGCAGAGCCTCGTGGGCGCCTGCATCGACGTGTTCGAGACGCGGCTGGCGCCGGCATTTGCCGACTTGAGAACGCAGGTGATTCACAACGACCTCAATCCCGGCAACGTCCTGCTGACCGACGGCGACCCTCCCGGCGTCGCCGGTGTGATCGATTTCGGGGACATGCTGCGCGCGCCGCTCATTGTTGATGTTGCGATCGCGATGTCTTACCTGCGCGCAGCGGAAGACGAGCTCGCGGTGCCTGCCGCCTTCGCAAGAGGCTTCGACAGTGAGTCGCCGCTCGAGTACCGCGAGCGGGAGCTGCTGTTCGACCTCATCCGTATGCGTCTGGCAACGACGATCACGATTCTCTACTGGCGGGCGTCCGCCCGATCCGCTGACGACCCGTACCTCCGGAAAGCGCTGGAGGAGCGTGGCGCGGAGCGTTTTTTGCGACACCTGTCGCAGTTGGGCCAGGAGCGATTCCTCACGGCCGTGTTTTCGCAAAAAAACGCTTGAAATTAGCGAGTTAGCGTCACCAGAAGGGCACCCCTGGGGCCCTCGAGTCCACGTCCTGTGAAAATTTGACCACAGGCGGTAAAAGCCAAGCGCCGAGAGTGTGGATCAGTACCACGAAACCAACGGCCTGGCTGCCTAACATTGCCGGGATTCCGTTAAATCCGCAGAGAGAAGAATGAACTTCGACTTTGCCATTTCGGTGCTCCTGATGTTTAGCGCGGCCTGCTACCTCGCGCTGGGCATGCGCCTGGTGTTGGCCCGCAGGGAAGTTGGCACGATGCCCATCGGCACGCTGTTTCTCGTCATCAGCGTCTGGGTTCTCGGTGGCGCCGTCGAGTTGTTGACGGACAGCTTTATCATTTTCTCGGTGGGTCGCACGATGCACTTCGTCGGCACGGCGCTACTGCCGGTCGCGGCTTACTTTTGTTTCCGTGAATACACGGGCCGCGAAACCTCGGTGCATCGCATCACACTGCTGCTACTGATCCCGTTCGTATCGATCTCGCTTGCCGCAACGAACTACTTCCATGAGTTCATGTGGTACCTGCCCGTCACCAACGACGCGGGGCAGTTCCTCACCCGGCCCGAGCAGTGGGGGCCGTGGTTCCTGTTCATCCACGCGCCCTACAGCTACATCGTCATCGGCGTCGCAATCATGACGCTGCTTGCTCACAGCAGCGCTGTCGCACGCGCGCACCGCCGCGGATTGTTCCTGCTGGCTGCGGCCTGCTTCGGACCGCTGACCGCGACACTGGCGTACGATTTCGGTTTCGGCCCCGACACGCTCTCCTATGTGCCGATCGTGTTCACGTTGATGCTGCCGATCTACGCCTGGCTGGTGCTCGGCGAGCAAATCGTCGAGTTCACCCCCCTGGCGTACGAGACGGTCTTCCAGAACATGGCGGACCCGGTCGTTGTCGTTGACGAACAGGGACGCATCATCGGTCTGAATCACGGGGCGGAGAGCATGCTCGACATCACCGAGACGTCGGCCCTGCTACAGCCTCTCGATAACTTCTTCGGCGAGGAATCTCCCGAGGTTGCGGAGGCGCTCGAGTCCGGCAAGCCCAAGAAGATGATGACCAACACGGGCCGGTTTCTGCACGTGCAGGCGTCGCCCATGTCCTCTGGCGACAAACCCTCCCTGCGCGATGGCAAAGTACTGATGTTCCGCGACGTGAGCGACGTGGAGCGCGCCCAGGCCGAGGTGCAGGCCAGCGAGAGACTACTGCGCACCCTGATCGATCACTCGGTCAACGGCATCATGCGGCTGCGTTGGGCGCAGGACGAGGGCGATGACTTCCGCAAGCTGCGCTGCATCTTCGCCAACGCCATGGCCGGGAAGTTCCTGAATGCCGACCGGGAGGACCTCGTGGATTGCACCGGAGCGCAGATCGTGCGCATCGCGAGCAACGCGATGGACGTCGACGAGGCAAACGAGATCGTGGACAACTTCCGCCGCTGCACCGAGGCCGGCGACAACATCGATGTCGAGGTTTGTCACGCGACCGGCGACAAGGCCCGCTGGCTGCGCATGATCGTGGAGCCATTTGGAACGGATATCGCGTTGACGCTGGTTGATATCACCGACGGCAAGGCCAAGGAGCAACACATGGAATCCATGGCTTTGTCAGACCCGCTGACGGGAGTGCTCAACCGTCGCGGCTTCGAGCGCGACGCGTCGCAGCTCCTGAGCGACAGCGCCGACGACGCCACGGGCGCACTGTTGTTTATCGATCTCAACGATTTCAAGGAAATCAACGACAGCCATGGACACGAGATAGGCGATCAGCTGCTGGTCATCGCGGCCAAGCGCCTGCGCACCAGCCTGCGATCGCACGACATCATCGGCAGGCCCGGAGGCGACGAGTTCGTGGCGTTGGTGCCGGAAGTCGATGGCGAGGTCGCGGACAAGCTGGCCACCCGGCTGGCGATTGCGCTGGAGAAGCCATATGCCATTGGCGCCGAGAAGCTGCATTGCGCGGCCAGCATCGGTCTCGCGATCTATCCCAAGAATGCCAATACGTTGACAGGGCTTCTGCGGGAGGCTGATCAGGCCATGTACCGCGCCAAGGCGCGCTGTCGCGGCGTCACCGACATTAACAGCGCCGACCTGCTCGAAAAGGCGATGTAATAATCCTGCGCTCGTTCCGGTCTGATGTGCAGACTATTTAAGGAGCGAGCAACAATGTCCCGCATCACCGATTTCAACCTGGGCCCACGGGTCTCCATGGGCACGGCCCTGCTGGCCGTCATGGTCATGAGCCTGGCTTGCAGTATGTCCATGCAATACGGCCACGCCGATGTGCCCATCGCCGATTCGGCCGAGGCAGTCCAGCCTCTGAGCAGGGGCCAGAATGCCCCGCAATTCACCTTGCGCACGGTCACGGACGAGGCATTCGTCTTCAATCCCCGTGAACTCGAACGCCCCGCGGTGCTGATTACGTTTCGCGGCGGCTGGTGCCCGTTCTGTAACCTGCACTTGTCGGAGCTGCGACACGTCGTGAAGGACATCGATGCGCTCGGCGTTGACGTCCTGTTCCTCAGCGGCGACCGGCCGGATCAGCTGTACGAAACCCTGAGTCGCGAGACGCAGGAAGACATCGCGGGTCTGGGCTACACGATCTATTCGGATGCGGACGCGCAGGCGGCCATCGCCCTCGGCATCGCATTCCGGGCATCGCAGGCTACGATCGACCGCCGTCGCGAGAGAGGCCAGGACGTTGAAGGATCGTCGATGCAGCGGCACGGCGTGCTGCCGGTGCCGTCTGTCTTCGCTATCAGTCGTGACGGCGTTATCGAGTTCGCCTACGCGAATGCCGACTACCGGGTTCGACTGCCGGCCGACGAACTGCTCGCGGTTGCCGAGGAGCTGGTGCAGTAAGACCAATGCAAGTGGTACGCTCCCGGTTCTCAACTCAGGGACCACGGGATGAACGAAGCGAACCACGGCAATCCCCTCGCACGGGCCTTCAAGGTCCTGGCCAAGGTCGAACCCAACGAGCTGCAGGCGACCGTCTTGTCGTGCCTGTGGGTGTTTCTCGTCATGTGCGCCTGGTACATCCTGCGCCCGGTGCGGGACGCCTTGTCGTCGGACTGGACCAATGAGCAACTGAGCTGGCTGTGGACGTCCACGTTCGTCTTCAGCGCGCTCGCGATCAGCATTTACGGCGCGATCATCTCGCGAGTGAGATTCAGTCGCATCGTTCCCGGCGTCTATATCTTTTTCGCCCTGTCCTTTGTCGGTTTTTATGTTGCGGGCGCGACGCTGAGCGGCAACGACATCGTCAACCGCATCTATTACGTCTGGACCAGCGTATTCGGTCTCTTCCACCTGTCGGTGTTCTGGACGTACATCACAGGCCTCTATAACAAGGAGCAAGCCAGGAGACTGTTCGGGGTCATCGCTGTCGGGTCGAGCCTCGGGGCTATAGCCGGGCCGGCCTTTGCGAGTGCGTTTCTCGACAATATCGGCAACCTGAACATGCTGTGGGTGAGCGCCCTGCTGTTGCTCACTCCCGTTCCGATCATGGCGCGGCTGGACAAACTGCGAACCACGGCGCTCGGCAACGACGACAGCACGGCGGACCTGCTCCGCGGCGATCGCCTCAGTGCCAACCCGTTCTCCGGATTCAAGCTGCTGGTCAGCGATCGCTATCTGCAGTGGATCAGCCTGTTCATACTGCTCTACGTCACGATGAGCACGTTCCTGTACTTCGAGATCCGCAACCCGCTCGGCGACCTCGACCAGGTGCGCCGCGCGCAGGTTTGGGCCAACATCGACCTGGCGGTGAACCTGCTTGCCGCATTCACGGCATTTTTTGCGACGGGGCGTATTGCGACCAGGCTCGGTATGCCTAAGACGCTGAGCCTCGTCCCGGGAGTAATGGTCATTGCGTGGCTGGTCGTCGCCATTCATCCTGCCGCGATTACGTTGTTTGTCGTGCAGGTCGTGCGTCGCGGAGGCAACTACGCGATCACGCGCCCGGGCCGCGAAATGTTGTTCACGCTCATGAACAACGAGACGCGATACAAGTCCAAGCCCGTCATCGATACCGTCGTCTATCGCGGCGGTGATCTTGTGACTGCGTGGTTCTATACGGGAATTGTGGGCGCATTCGGGCTGGGTCTCGTGGGCGTTTCGATCGTCGGCGCAGTGATAGCTATCGTCTGGGCTGCGGTCGGAGCACACCTCGGGCGGCAATATGATCGAAGTGCGGAGGTCTGACATGGTTGCGGCGTTTATTTGTGATGCGATTCGTACACCGATTGGGCGCTACGGCGGCGCCTTGTCGTCGGTGCGCGCCGATGACCTCGCCGCCGTGCCGCTGGCCGCGTTGCTGAAGCGTCACCCCGATCTGGATCCGGCGGCGATCGACGATGTCGCGTTCGGCTGTGCCAACCAGGCGGGTGAGGACAATCGCAACGTCGCGCGAATGGCGACCTTGCTGGCAGGGCTGCCGGTAACGGTACCCGCCGCAACGGTCAACCGGCTCTGCGGCTCTGGAATGAACGCAGTCGGCAATATCGCCGACGCAATACGAGCCGGCGGCCTCGAGCTTGGCATCGCCGGCGGCGTGGAGTCCATGTCGCGTGCGCCGTTCGTACTGGCCAAACAGTCCGCGCCTTTCGGACGTAATGCAGAGCTCTATGACACGACGCTCGGCTGGCGCTTCGTGAACCGCAAACTGGAAGAGCAATACGGCGTCGACTCGATGGCTGAGACTGCCGAGAACGTGGCTAACGACTTCGACATATCGCGCGAGGACCAGGATGCCTTCGCGCTGCGCAGCCAGCAGCGCGCGGAAGCAGCCATCGCCAGCGGCGCATTCGCCGACGAGATCACGCCGGTCACCGTGCCGCAGCGCAAGGGGGATCCGGTCACGGTCGATAGCGATGAGCACCCGCGCCCCGGTTCAACGCTCGAGGGCCTGCAGAAACTGCGGCCGATTGTCCGGCCGGACGGCAGCATCACGGCCGGGAACGCCTCGGGCATCAACGATGGCGCCTGCGCCTTAATTCTCGCGTCGGAAGCGGCGATGAGTCGGCACGGGCTCGAGCCGCTGGCGCGCATCGTTGCCTGGGCTGTTGCCGGCGTCGAGCCGCGAGTCATGGGCATCGGACCCGCGCCCGCATCGGAAAAGGTTCTGCAACTGGCGGACATGACGATCGAGCAAATGGACGTTATCGAACTCAACGAGGCGTTCGCGGCCCAGGGCCTGGCGACGCTGCGCATGCTCGGTGTGGCTGATGATGCCGCGCACGTCAATCCGCACGGCGGGGCGATCGCCCTCGGCCACCCGCTGGGGATGTCGGGCGCACGCCTGGTGACGACCGCCGCGTGGCAGCTGCAGCGTACCGGCGGCCGTTACGCGTTGTGCACGATGTGCATCGGCGTCGGCCAGGGTATTGCGATGATCATCGAGCGGAGTTGATGAAGAAGGCGCCAAGCTACGAAACGCAGGAGTTGCGAGAGTTCGGCGAGGTGCTGCAGGGGCGCAGAACGATCAACCTGTACCTGCAGACGCCCGTTCCAGACGGGCTCGTGCACGAGGCGATCGAGGCCGCGACCTGGGCGCCCAACCACCACGTCACCGAGCCATGGCACTTCTACCGGCTGGGCAAGGAGACCGTCGGCCGCTGCGTCGACCTTGTGCGCACCATCGTCATGGAAAAGAAAGGCGATGCTGACAAGGCGGAGCACAAGGCGGCAGCCTGGGCCGAAAAACCTGGCTGGCTGGTCATAACCTGCCGCAGGTCGGACGACGAACTCCTGCAGCAGGAAGATTACGCCGCCTGCTGCACTGCGACGCAAAATTTCATGCTGTACCTGTGGAAAGCAGGCGTCGGCTCCAAGTGGACGTCGGGTGATATCACTCGAGACCCTCGTTTCTTCGACATTCTCGGCATTGATCCGTCGCAGGAGTTCGTCGTCGGCATGATCTGGTATGGCTATCCAAAGCTCACGCCCACACAGACGCGCAAACCCGTCGACGATGTAACGTCGGTGCTGCCATAGGGCGGGATTCGCGAGGGGAGCGCTTCACCGGAAGTAAAGCGCAGCGCAGCGAGCCATGAAGGTGAAGCGCTCCGCTCGCGGAGCCCGCCCGAGGTCAGTCGCGCGCCAGTTCGTCGGGATGGTGTACGAGAGTGGGGCAAAGCAATGGCTTGGCGAGGAAGACCAGGACGCTAAGCACACCTGTTGTCCCGATAATGATTACCGAGTTACGAATTGAACCGTTGTAAATCGCTGCGCCGACCAGCGCGCCGGTTGCGCCGAGGACGTTCTGCAACGTGCCGATGATCGACGAGGCAACGCCGGCGATTCTCGGCAGCGGGTCCAGCGCAATGACCGTTGCATTCGGCATGACGATCGCGACCGTGAACATGAACAAGGCGATGCTCGCCCACAGCAGCGTGAATGGCGCCGCGTTCATCCACGTGAAGATCAGCAAAGTCACGCCGCTGATGCCGTAGAGCACGATGCCGAAACCGATGACGTGCATTGCATCGAACCTCGTTACGAGCACGCGGTTGACCGCTGCGCCGATCAGTATCGATATGCCGAGCGTTGCAAAGATGAAACCGAACTGGATCACGCTGAATCCGTAGATCTCAACCACCAGTGCCGCAGCGAGCGCAATAATCGAGAGAAACCCGGCCGGCGGAATGATGATGAGCAGCAACCCGAAGATGCTCTGACGATGCGAGAAGAACTCCACGAAACTGTTCTTTAGCTGCCGCACGGGGTGCTGGTTCTCGCCGGGTTGGTGCGTTTCGGAGAGGTTGAAGCGAACGAGACCCAGGATGGCGACGGCGAGGCCAATGATCAGCAGGAAGGGCGCACGCCACCCCCATTGCGTGATCAGCAATGCGCCAATACTCGGGGCAATCACCGGCGCGGCGGTGAAAATCATTGTCATGAGCGACATCAGCTTCGCGGCTTCCTTGCCATGCGCAACATCGCGGACGATCGCGCGGGACAGGACGATTGCAGGCGCCGCTCCGAACCCCTGGATGAAGCGTCCTGCCAGCATGACTTCGATCGAGTTGGCGGCCGCCGAAGCAATGGCGCCGATGACGAACAGGACCATGCCGACGTACAGCACGGGAAGGCGGCCGACGCGATCCGAGACGAGACCTGCGGGTATCTGGCCGAACGCCATCCCGATCATGAAAATGCCGACGATCTGCTGCCCCCGCGACAGGTTGGTGCCCAGGGCTTCTACCATGGCCGGCACGGCCGGCAGGCTCACGTCGACCGTGAACGCGGCGATGGCCGTCAGGAAGCCCAGCGTAGCGACGAAGCTGCGCCGATCAGGGAGAGCGGGGGGGTTCATGCTCAGGTCAGACTGACACTACGACCCGCGATAAACAAGTGCGCCAGCGCGTTCCGGCCCAGCCAGTAACCGAGGTCGCGCGGATGATCGACGTCCCATACGGCAAGGTCAGCGCGCAGTCCTGTGGCGACGATGCCACGGTCGTCGAGACCGAGCGCCAGCGCCGCTTCCCGGGTCGTGCCCGCGAGGCACTCGGCGGGTGTCAGGCCAAACAGGCGGCTGGCCATGGCCATAGCTTCGCGCAGCGACAGTAGCGGCGACGTGCCCGGATTGCAGTCGGTCGCGATCGCAATCGGCACCGAGTGGTCGCGCAGGCTCGCTATCGGCGGCGGCTGAGTCTCGCCCAGCGTCAGGTATGCGCCGGGCAGGAGCACGGCGGCCGTGCCGGCAGCGGCCATGGCAGCAATTCCGTCTGCGCTGCTGTACTCGAGATGATCGGCCGACAACGCGGAATACCGGGCGGCAAGAGCCGCGCCGCCACCGTCGCTGAGCTGGTCGGCGTGGAGTTTGACCGGCAGCCCGTGTTCGCGGGCCGCGTCGAAGACCCTGGCGACCTGCTCGCCGTCGAAGGCGATGCTCTCGCAGTAGGCGTCCACGGCATCGGCCAGGCCGCGCTCGGCCGCGGCCGGTATCAGTTCATTGCAGACGATGTCGATCCATCCGTCGGCGTCGTCGGCAAACTCCGGCGGCACCGCGTGCGCGGCGAGCAGGGTTGTCGTAACCGTGGCATCGCGGGCCGCGCCGAGGCGCCGTGCGACCCCGAGCATCTTGAGTTCGTTGTCGACATCCAGCCCGTAGCCCGACTTGATCTCGACGGTGGCGACGCCGCTGGCGATCAGTGCGTCGAGACGCCGTAACGCGGTTGCGAACAGTTCATCGGCCGAGGCTGCACGGGTCGCCTTTACCGTTGACAGGATGCCGCCGCCGGCGCGGGCGATGTCCTCGTAGCTTGCGCCTGCCAGCCGCTGCTCGAACTCGGCGGCGCGGTCTCCGCCGAACACGAGGTGCGTGTGACAGTCGATGAGCGCCGGCGTGACCCACAGACCACCGAGGGATCGCCGTTCGTCGGCAGCATTCTGCGGCAGCTCACCGGCATCGCCGAGCCAGGCGATCGAGCCGTCGCGAATCGCGATAGCGCCGTTGTCGATCACCCCCGGATCGGGGGTGTCGCGCCGCATCGTGGCGATGCGCGCGTCCGTAAGCAGCAGGTCCCAGGCCGACATTGCCTTCCTCCGTAGTGCAATCGACGGTAACATGGTCTAAGCTGTATATACAACTTGGCGAGACCGGTCGTGGACGCAGTATTTGCACGCAAAGCACTGATTGAAAGGGGGTGGGCGAACAATGTCCGGCTCGAGTTACGTGCCGGGCGTATCGTGTCCCTGGTCGAAGATGCCGGACCCGAGCAGGGCGACGTCGAGGCCGGCGTGCTGATTCCAGGCCTGTGTAACGCGCATAGCCACGCCTTCCAGCGTGCGCTGGCCGGTCGCACCGAGAAACGTTCGCCCGCCGGGCGTGACAACTTCTGGACCTGGCGCGAGCGCATGTACGCGCTGGCCGGGAGCCTCGACGCCGACGCGCTGGCGGCGATCGCGCGGCAGGCTTACGTCGAGATGCTCCTCAGCGGCTACACGAGTGTCGCCGAGTTTCACTACCTGCACAGGCCGGCCGGGACGGAGCGGGCTGACGAGAGCATGTTCGATGCACTGCGCAATGCCGCGGCAGACAGCGGTATTCGCATGACCTACGTACCGGTCCTGTATGAGCGGGCGGGCTTCGACGACCCGCAGCCACAGGGGCACCAGGCACAGTTCGCGCTCGACAGCAGCACGTTCCTTGATCATTGCGCCCGGGTACGCGAGCAGCAATCCGAGACACTGCGCTGTGGCATCGGCGTGCACAGCCTGCGCGCCGTGACCGGCGATTCCCTGCGCGAGGTGGCCGCAGCCGCCGCGGCATCCGGCCTGCCGATGCATCTGCACATTGCCGAACAGCAGCGTGAGGTGGACCAGTGCCTGGCGCATTACGGGCGGCGCCCCGTCCGCTGGCTGCTCGAGAATTTCGACGTCGACGCGCACTGGTGTCTCGTTCACGCGACTCACATGGACGCCGAGGAGACGAACGCCCTCGCTGACTCGCAGGCCGTCGTCTGCTTGTGCCCGAGCACCGAGGCCAACCTGGGCGATGGTCTGTTTCCACTGCACGCGTTCCTGTCCGCGGGCGGACGGATCGCAATCGGTTCCGACAGCCACATTTCGATCAACCCGTTCGAGGAGCTGCGGTGGCTCGAGTACGGCCAGCGCCTCGCATCGCAGTCGCGCAATGTTGCGAGCCTCGAAGAGGCGCACGTGGGGCGAGAGCTGTTCCAGCGCGCCAGCGGCGGCGGGTTGCAGGCGTGCGGCATCGACTCGGACGGCATTGCCATTGGCGCGCCGGCCGACCTGGTCGCGTTGCACGACGACGATCCGATGCTGGCAGGGCACGGCGAAGAGTCGCTGCTCGACGCGCTCGTTTTTTCCGGTTATCGCCTGCCCGTTGATCGAGTGATGGTTCACGGCGAGTGGTGCGTGGTCGATGGTGAACACGTCGCACGGGACGACACCCGCCAGGCATATACCGCAACGCTGCGACGCATCGGGGTGGCCGGATGAGCGCATTGCAGAAACCGCGTTACCAGCAGGTCAAGGACCTGATCATCGGCCGCATTTCGCGTGGCGAGCTGCAACCGGCCGACCGGGTGCCATCGGAGAACGAGCTCGTGGAGTCGATGAAGGTGTCGCGCATGACCGCCAATCGCGCGTTGCGCGAGCTCACCGACGAGGGTTACCTGCACCGCGTCGCGGGCAGCGGCACGTTCGTGGCGGACTTTCGCGCCGGGTCGCACGTGCTCGAGGTCCAGAACATTGCCGAGGAAATCGCGGCGCGCGGCCACGGTCACAGCGCCGAAACGCTGCGCCAGTCGCTGCAGCATGCGCGCGGCGAGGTCGCAAGGGCACTGCACGTCGAGCAGGGCACCGACGTCTTTCATGTGCTGGTGGTGCACCGCGAGAACGGCCTGCCGATCCAGCTGGAGGACCGCTACGTGGTGGCCGACTTCGCGCCCGATTGCCTCGACCAGGATTTCAGCCGCATCACGCCGAGCGCCTACCTGACGGCGATTGCGCCGCTGCAGGAAGCCGAGCAGGTGGTCCGGGCGGCGCAGCCGAACGCTGCTGTGCGCAAGCATCTCAACATGCGCGACGGCGAGCCGTGCCTCGTCGTACTGCGCCGCACCTGGTCGCGCGGGCGGCCGGTGACGTTCGGGCGCCTGCATCATCCGGGCAGCCGCTACGAGTTGACCGGGCATTACACCCCCCCGGGGACACCCAGATCGACGTCGGCCGACGTCGTGGAGCTGGAGAAGCTGGAGCAATGAAGGGAAACCGCAAGATCAAAGCGCCGACAGGCACCACGCTACAGGCAAAGAGCTGGCTAACCGAAGCGCCGCTGCGCATGATCATGAACAACCTCGATCCGGACGTGGCGGAGCGACCCGAAGACCTCGTGGTATACGGCGGCATCGGTAAGGCCGCACGTGACTGGGAAGCATTCGTTTGCATCGTGGACACGCTCAAGGAGCTCGGTAGCGACGAGACCCTGCTCGTACAGTCGGGCAAGCCCGTCGGCGTCTTTCGCACCCATGCCGACGCGCCACGCGTGTTGATCGCCAACTCGAACCTCGTGCCCGCCTGGGCGAACTGGGAACACTTTCGCGAACTCGATCGCAAAGGCCTGATGATGTACGGCCAGATGACCGCGGGTTCGTGGATCTACATCGGCAGCCAGGGCATCGTGCAAGGCACCTACGAGACCTTTGCCGAGATGGGGCGCCAGCACTACGGGGGCGACCTGGGCGGGCGCTGGATTCTCACGGCCGGCCTCGGCGGCATGGGAGGCGCGCAGCCGCTTGCGGCGACGATGGCGGGCGCGTCGATGCTGGCTATCGAGTGCCAGCCGAGCCGGATTCAGAAGCGGCTCGATACCGGCTACCTGGACACGAGTACCAAGTCGCTCGACGAGGCGCTGGCGTTGATCGACAAGTCGGTAGCCGATCGCAAGCCCGTGAGCGTCGGCCTATTGGGCAACGCCGCCGAGATCCTGCCGGAACTCCTGCAGCGCGGCGTGCGGCCCGACGCGGTAACCGACCAGACCTCGGCGCACGACCCGGCAAACGGCTACCTGCCGATTGGCTGGACGCTCGAGCAGTGGGAAGAGGGCCGCAGGACCGACCCCGACGCGGTCGCAGCCGCGGCACGGAAATCCATGGTGGTGCACGTCAAGGCGATGCTCGAGTTCGCCGCGGCAGGCGTCCCGACGTTCGACTACGGCAACAACATTCGCCAGGAGGCCCGCAACGAGGGCCTCGAGAACGCCTTCGACTTTCCGGGCTTCGTGCCAGCCTACGTGCGACCGCTGTTCTGTCGTGGCGTCGGCCCGTTTCGCTGGGTGGCGCTCTCGGGCGACCCCGAGGACATCTACCGCACCGACGCCAAGGTTAAGGAATTGCTCCCGGACGACGCCCACCTGCATGCGTGGCTTGACGCGGCGCGCGAACGCATTCACTTCCAGGGACTGCCGGCGCGCATCTGCTGGGTCGGGCTCGGCGATCGCCATCGGCTGGGCCTCGCTTTCAATGAGATGGTCCGCAACGGAGAACTCAAAGCGCCTGTCGTCATCGGCCGCGATCATCTCGATAGCGGTTCCGTGGCCAGCCCCAACCGTGAGACCGAGTCGATGCGCGACGGCTCCGATGCGGTGTCCGACTGGCCGCTACTCAACGCGCTGCTGAACACAGCGAGCGGCGCAACCTGGGTGTCGTTCCACCACGGCGGCGGCGTCGGCATGGGTTACTCGCAACATGCCGGGCTCGTTATCGTCTGCGACGGCAGCGCGGCCGCGGACAAGCGAATCGAACGCGTGTTGTGGAACGACCCGGCCACCGGCGTGATGCGTCACGCGGACGCTGGCTACGAGGAAGCCGTCGACTGCGCCCGTGAGCACGGCCTGGACTTGCCGATGATCGATACCGGGGAGACATCATGAAACTCGTCGTCGAGAACCAACTCATTACATTGGCCGACCTGCGCGAGGCATGGCGCGGACCTGTAACCGTGAGTCTGGGCGACGACGCGCGGCGCCGGGTCGCCGAGTCGCACGAGCTGGTGGCGGAGCTCGTGGCGGGCGGTGAGCAGGTCTATGGCGTCAATACCGGTTTCGGCCAGCTGGCGCAGGTACAGATCTCCGGCGACGAGCTGGCGCACCTGCAGGAGAATCTCGTGCGCTCGCATGCCGTTGGTGTCGGCCGGGACCTCGACGACGATACGGTTCGACTCGTAATGCTGATGAAGGTGATCGCGCTGGCCGAGGGATTCTCGGGCGTGCGCGTCAAGCTGGTCGAGGCGATCTGCGCGCTGATCAACCACAACATTTACCCGCGAATTCCGTCGCAGGGCTCGGTCGGGGCGTCGGGCGACCTTGCGCCGCTCGCGCACCTGGCCGGCGTTCTGATCGGCGTCGGCGAGGCTCGCGTCGATGGCACGATCGTGCCCGCTGAACTGGCGCTGCGCGAGGCGGGACTGAAGCCGGTCACGCTTGCGCCGAAAGAGGGGCTCGCGCTGCTCAACGGCACGCAGGTGTCGACCGCGCTCGCGCTCGTGGCCGTCTTCCGCACCGAGCACGTCCTGGCGGCGACGCTGGCTGCGGGCGCGATGGCGTCGGACGCGATCAAGGGCTCGGACATCCCGTTCGACAAGCGCATCCAGCGCGTCCGCGGCCATGGCGGCCAGATCGCGGTCGCCGGTGTGCTGCGCAACCTGATGAAAGGCAGCCAGATACGCGCATCGCATGTCGGCTGCGGCCGCGTGCAGGACCCGTACTCGATCCGCTGCCAGCCGCAGGTAGCCGGCGCGTGCCTCGACGTGCTGCGACACGTGTGCACTGTCATAGAAACCGAGGCGAATGCCGTCACCGACAATCCGCTCGTGTTCACGGACTCGCGCACGGTCCTGTCAGGCGGCAACTTCCACGCAGAGCCGGTTGCGCTGGCGGCCGACTACCTGGCGTTGGCGATCGCCGAACTCGGCGCGCTGTCGGAACGCCGCATTGCGCTGCTTATCGATTCTCATCTGAGCGGCCTGCCGGCATTCCTGGTCAAGGAGGGCGGGCTGAACAGCGGCTTCATGATGGCGCAGGTCACGGCAGCGGCGCTGGCGTCGGAGAACAAGTCGCATGCGCACCCCGCAAGCGTCGACAGCATTCCGACCTCGGCAAACCAGGAAGACCACGTGAGCATGGCCACCTTCGCGGCGCGCCGCCTGCACGAGATGCTCGACAATGTCGCCAACATCGTAGCCATCGAGTTGCTCGCCGCCGCGCAGGGTATCGAGTTTCATCATCCGCAGGAGAGCTCGCCCGACATCGAGCAGATCATTGCGAAACTGCGCGAAGTTTCCCCGACCTATACCGATGACCGCTCGATGTCCGCCGACTTCGCGCGCGTTGCGAGGCTCGTAAACGACGGGGTGTTCTGCGCGTTCGCCGAGTCGATACTGCCCAGTATGGCCGCGTGACCGACGCCTACGATTTTCACGCAGGCGAGTCGCCGCTGCTGGTGAGCGTGCCCCACGACGGCAGGCTGATACCGCCGCAAATGGCGGAGCAGATGACAGCGGCGGGGCTGTCGCTACCGGATACCGACTGGCACGTGGCGCGCTTGTACGAGTTTGCCAGGGACCTGGGCGCGTCGATGATCGTCGCCCGTTACTCGCGCTACGTCGTTGACCTGAACCGCCCGGCCGATGACACGGCGCTATACCCCGGCCAGCTCGCGACGGGCCTGTGCCCACGACAGACTTTCGACGGTCGCGATCTCTACGTGACGCAAACGGAGGTTGATACCGAGAGCCGGGTCGAGCGTTTCTGGCGCCCGTATCACGAGCGGATTCGCGAAACCCTGGACGAACTGCGCCGCCGGCATGGCCGGGCGCTACTGTGGGACGCGCATTCGATAGCCAGCCGGGTGCCGTCGCTGTTCGACGGCGAGTTGCCGGTGCTCAACCTGGGCACGTTTGACGGCAGGAGTTGCGACCCTGCGATCGCAGCGGCGGTGCTGCGCGTCGCGGAGAAGAGCCCCTACGAGTGCGTGCAGGACGGGCGCTTCAAGGGTGGTTACATTACGCGCCACTACGGCGACCCGGCCAACGGCGTGCAGGCGATGCAGCTCGAGCTCGCCCAGCGCGCTTACATGGACGAGCAGACCAGGGACTACGACGAGCTCAAAGCGTCGCATTTGGCAGACACTTTGCGGGCCCTGTTGGACGGATTTACAATCCGCCCATGAACACAATCACTTCGCAAAAGATCTGGGCCCTGATCATCGCCGCGGTATTCGCAAGCGGCTGTTCCGTTTTCGAAACATCGGCACAAAGCATCGACCTCGGTGCGGACGAGGCCGTGCAGGTATTCAGGGAGGACATCGGCGGTTCCGAGATATTCCTCGACCAGGCCGCGGGCTACCTCGTGTTTCCGCGGGCGCTGCGCGCGGGCCTCGGGGTCGGCGCCGAGACGGGTGAGGGCGTACTGCGCATCGACGGCAAGACCGTCGACTACTTCCGCATTACGAGCGGTTCCCTGGGCCTGCAGGCGGGCGCGCAGGCGCGCTCGATCATCATCTGCTTCATGACCGAGGAAGCGCTGGAGAGTTTCCGCAACTCCAGGGGCTGGCGCGTTGGCGTCGACGGTTCCGTGGCGCTCATCGACGTGGGCGCCGGCAAATCGATCGATACGCAGAACGTGCGCGATCCCGTGGTGGGCTTCATATTCAATTCGTCCGGCCTGATGGCCAACCTGACGCTCGAAGGAACGCGGTTCACCCGCATCGTTCGCTAGCCCGGCGGGCTTGATCAGGACGTTTCGAGGATCTTGCCCTGCCGTTTGGCGTTCTCGTCAAACTCGTGCTGCCACTGCGACCGATGTGTAGCCGGCGCGACCTGCACAGCCGTAACTTTGTACTCGGGGCAGCTTGTCGCCCAGTCGCTGTGCTCGGTCGTCACGACATTGGCGCCGGTTTCCGGGTTGTGGAACGTCGTGTAGACGACACCCGGTTGCACCCGCTCCGTGATCGTTGCAACCAGCGAGATCTGGCCCTTGCGACTGGCCAGTGAGCACAGGTCGCCTTCCTTGATGCCGCGAACTTCGGCATCGGCCGGGTGAATCTCGAGCAGGTCCGCGTCGTACCAGACCATGTTGTCGGTGCGACGGGTCTGCGCCCCCACGTTGTACTGTGACAGGATGCGTCCGGTCGTCAGCAGCAGCGGGAACTTGCGATTCGTGCGTTCCTCAGTGGGCACGTAGTCGGTCTCGATGAACAGGCCCTTGCCGCGCACAAAGTTGTCGATGTGCATGATGGGCGTGCCCATCGGCGCCGTCTCGTTGCAAGGCCACTGCACGCTGCCCACATCGTCGAGGAACTTGAAGCTGACGCCGGCGAACGTCGGCGTGAGTTCGGCAATCTCGTCCATGATCTCGGCGGCGCTGCTGTAGTTCATCGGGTAGCCGAGCGCGTTGGCGAGATCCTGTGTAATCAGCCACTCGTCCTTACCCTGGCGCGGCTTCATGACCGGGCGCACCCGGTTGATGCGGCGCTCGGCATTGATGAAGGTCCCGTCCTTCTCGAGGAACGACGTGCCCGGCAGGAAAACGTGCGCGAACTTCGCGGTCTCGTTGAGGAACAGGTCCTGCACCACAAGGCACTCCATGTTGCGCAGGGCTTCTTCGACATGCTTCGTGTCGGGGTCCGACTGGGCGACGTCCTCGCCCTGTATGTACATGCCTTTGTAAGTGCCGGCGCAGGCCGCATCGAACATGTTCGGGATGCGGTACCCGGGCTCGGGATCCAGCGTCACGCCCCAGTGCTGCTCGAAGGAGCCGCGAACCTCGTCGTCCTGGACCGGCCGGTAGCCCGCAAGTTCGTGCGGGAATGAACCCATATCGCACGAGCCCTGCACATTGTTCTGTCCGCGCAGCGGGTTGACGCCGCAGCCCGTGAAACCGATGTTGCCGGTCGCCATCGCCAGGTTGGCCATGCCCATGACCATGGTCGAGCCCTGGCTGTGTTCGGTGACGCCGAGGCCGTAGTAGATGGCGCCGCGTTCCGCGCCCGCGTAAAGCCGCGCTGCCGCGCGGATCTCCGCCGCCGGTACACCAGAGACTTTCTCGACCTCCTCGGGGGAATTTTCGGGCTTCAGGATCATTTCCTTCCACGCCGCAAAAGACTCCGTGTCGCAGCGCTCGGCGACGTACTGATCGTCGACGAGGCCCTCGCTGACCACCACGTGCGCCAGCGCATTGACGATCGGGACATTCGTGCCGGGCAGCAGCGCCAGGTGGTGGTCGGCCTGGATGCGCGCCGACTTGACCAGGTCGATCTGGCGCGGGTCGACGACAATCAGTTTCGCACCCTCGCGGAGCCGGCGCTTCATCTGCGATGCGAACACCGGGTGCGCTTCCGTCGGGTTGGCGCCGATAACCACGATCACGTCGGCATCCATGACGCTGTCGAACGGCTGCGTGCCCGCCGAGGTGCCGAGTGTCTGCTTCAGGCCGTAGCCGGTCGGCGAGTGGCACACCCGCGCACAGGTGTCGACGTTGTTGTTGCCCATGGCCGCACGCACGAGTTTCTGTACGACAAACACTTCCTCGTTGGTGCAGCGCGACGAGGTAATGCCGCCAATGGCTTTGCGGCCGTGCTTGTCCTGGATGTCCTTGAATCGCTGCGCCGCGTACTGGATGGCTTCGTCCCAGTCGACCTGGCGCCACGGCTCGTCGATCGAATCGCGAATCAGGGGGCTCAGCACGCGATCGCGGTGCGTTGAGTAGCCCCAGGCGAAGCGACCCTTGACGCAGCTGTGACCGTGATTGGCCTGGCCGTCCTTGTCCGGCGTCATGCGCACGACCTGGTCGCCGCGCAGCTCGGCGACGAACGAGCAACCGACGCCACAATAGGCGCAGGTCGTCTTGACCGAGCGTTCGGGCTGCCCGTGTTCGACCACGCTCTTTTCCATCAGGGTCGCGGTTGGGCAGGCCTGCACGCAGGCGCCGCAAGAGACGCACTCGGAGTCGATGAAGTCTTCGCTGATGCCGGCCGAGACCTTCGATTCGAAGCCGCGGCCCTCGATGGTCAGCGCGAACGTGCCCTGGACCTCGTCGCAGGCGCGCACGCAGCGCGAGCAGACGATGCACTTGCTGGCATCAAACTGGAAGTAAGGGTTACTGGCGTCTACGCCGGCATCGAGGTGATTCTCGCCGTCGAAGCCGTAGCGCACCTCGCGCAGGCCCACGGCGCCCGCCATGTCCTGCAGCTCGCAGTCGCCGTTGGCCGAGCAGGTCAGGCAGTCGAGCGGATGGTCGGAGATATACAACTCCATGACATTACGCCGCAGCCGCGCCAGCTCGCCTGTCTGCGTGCGGATCTTCATGCCGTCCTCGACCGGCGTGGTGCACGAGGCCGGGTAGCCCTTACGGCCCTCGATTTCCACGAGGCACATGCGGCACGATCCGAACGGCTTCAGATTGTCGGTTGCACAGAGCTTGGGAATATCGACGCCGGACTCGCGCGCGGCGCGCATGATGCTGGTGCCGGCGGGTACTGCGGCCGGCAGGCCGTCGATCTCGACTGTTACGATTTCAGTGCTGGCGGACTCGGGCGTGCCCAGATCCACCTGTCTGACTCTGTTCATTCGTCTACCCCCACGGCGGACGCGAAGTCTTCTGCGTAATATTTTAGGACACTACGCACCGGAAATGGTGTCATTCCGCCCATTGCACATAACGACGCATCCTCCATCGTGTCGCACAGTTCGAGCAGGAGGTCGTAATTTTCTTCACGATTTTCGCCGGCGATCATGCGATCGATGACCTCGACGCCGCGCGTCGAGCCGATGCGGCAGGGCGTGCACTTGCCGCAGGATTCGATGGCGCAGAACTCCATCGCGAAGCGTGCCTGGAGCGCCATATTGGCGGTGTCGTCGAAGACGACGATGCCGCCATGTCCCACCATGGCGCCGATCGCGATGAAGGCCTCGTAATCGAGCGGCGTATCGAGCTGCCCGGCCGGAATATAAGCGCCTAAAGGACCTCCGACTTGCACGGCCTTAACCGGACGGCCGCTCGCGGTGCCGCCGCCGAAGTCCTCGATCAGTTCGCGCAGCGTCACGCCGAAGCTCTTCTCGACCAGCCCGCCATGACGGATGTTGCCAGCCAGCTGGAATGCCAGCGTGCCCTTCGATCGGTCGACGCCCATCGATGCATAGCGGTCGCCACCGAGGTTGACGACGTTGGCGACCGAGCCGAGCGTCACGACATTGTTGACGACGGTCGGGCAGCCGAACAGCCCCTCGATGGCCGGCAGCGGGGGCTTGTAGCGTACGATGCCCTGCTTCCCTTCCAGGCTCTCGAGCATCGCGGTTTCCTCACCGCAGACATAGGAGCCGGCGCCGAGGTGCAGCTCGATGTCGAAATCGAAGCCGCTGCCGTCGATGTTCTCACCGAGCCAGCCGTTGTCCCGGGCGAGGGCAATTGCACGGGTGAGGATGCGGTGGGTGAGGGGATACTCGGAGCGCAGGTAGATGTATCCCTTGCTGGCGCCAACGGCAAAGCCCGCGACCATCATGCCCTCGATCAGGCCGAGCGGGTCGCCCTCCATCAGGATGCGATCGGAGAACGTGCCGCTGTCACCCTCGTCCGCGTTGCAGGCGATGTACTTCTGGTCGCCGTCGGCGTCCGCCACGGTTTGCCACTTGATGCCGGCCGGGAAGCCCGCGCCGCCGCGGCCGCGCAGTCCGGACTCCTTGACGGCGTCGATCACGCCCTGCGGTCCGAGCTCGACCGCCTTCTGAAAAGCCTTGAAACCCTGGTGCGCGAGGAAGTCGTTCAGGTCGAGCGGCGCTACCAGGCCGCAGCGCCAGAACGTCCAGCGCTCCTGGTTGATGAGATAGGGAATCTCGTCGATCGGACCGAGGCGCCGCTCGTGCTCGCCGCCGTCGAGGAAACCGGCGGCGAACAGCGCCGGCACGTCGTCGACGTCCACGTTGCCATAGGCAATTCGTTTATCGCCGACAACAACTTCGACCAGCGGCTCCAGCCAGCTTGCACCCCAGGAACCGTTACGAACCAGCTCGATCGCAACATCGTGCTCCTTGGCGTGCCGGGCAATGGCAACGGCGACATCGTCGGCGCCGACGGATACCGCGGCGGTCTCCCGGGGAACGTAAATTCGGGTCGCCATCAGCGGTTACCCCGAAGCGCGGCGACGATATCGTCGAATCGCTCGTTGCTGACGCGCCCGTATGTCTTGCCGTCAACCATGATGGCCGGCGAGCAGGCGCAGTTCCCCAGGCAGTAGACCGGCTCCAGCGTGACGTTGCTCCCACCGAGTTGCTGCCGCGCATGGGCGTCGAGTTCGCGACCACCCATCGCCTGGCAGGCTTCGGCGGCGCAAACCTTGATGACGTGTTCGCCGGGCGGCTCGGTACGAAAGTCGTGGTAATAACTGACCACGCCATGTACGTCCGCGCGCGAGATGTTGAGCTCATCCGCCAGCTGGCGAATGGCCGCTTCGCTAATCCATCCAAAGCGGTCGAGGAACGCATGCAGCACCTGCACGAGCATCTCGGGGCGTGCGTCGAAGCCGGCGATGATCTCGCCGGCAACCTGCGTGTCGTAATCTTCGTAGTTCATGCCGTGATCCGTTGCGCACCCGCATATACGTTGAAGTTGTCCCCGCGGAGGAAGCCGACCAGCGTGATGTCGAACTCCCGTGCGAGCTGCACCGCGAGACTCGATGGAGCGCTGACGGCGGCGAGCAGGGGCATGCCCGCTACCAGCGCTTTCTGCATCAGTTCGAAGCTCGCCCGCCCGGACACCATAAGGCCGAGATCGTGGGCCGGCAAGCGGCCCTCGAGCAGCAGCGCGCCCACCACTTTGTCCACTGCGTTGTGACGACCGACATCCTCACGGGTGACGACGAGCTCACCCGCAGCGGTAAATGCAGCGGCCGCGTGCAGGCCGCCCGTCCTGTCGAAGGTTGACTGGGCATCCCGCAGGCTCTGCGGGACCCGGGCGAGGACGTTACGCTGAAATTCGATGACGTTATGGGATTGCGGTGCGGCGCCGATAGCGCGCAGCGCATCGAGTGACGTCTTGCCGCACACACCGCAGCTCGATGTCGTGTAGAAGTGTCGCTGCAGCCGGCCGAGGTCTACCGCGACATCCGGGCCGAGCTCGACGCGGATGACATTGTGGTTGCCGCTGTCCGGCGCCGGCGGGCCGCAGGTCTCGATGGCGGCGATATCATCGCGGCCGTGGATAATCGACTCGCTGCAAAGAAAGCCCGCGGCGAGCTCCTCGTCGTCGCCCGGGGTGCGCATCGTGATCGAGATACTGCGCGTGGCGCGGCCGTCCGGCGTCGAAAAGGCGAGGCGTATTTCGAGCGGCTCCTCGACGGCAACTTCGTCGCGCTTATCGGCCTGGCGGCCGCCCGCGAATTTGCTGATGTCGACTGCGTAACTGCTTCCGGCCATGTGCCGATGCTCTCACGATCCGGCTCATCAGTATATCGCCGGGCAAATGGTATTGATAATCGTTCGCAACAATTCTATGTCGTTGTTCTGCAGGCGATTTCCGTTATGCTGCCGTTCAGCTTCATTCGCTACAATCCATCGCAGTTTGTCGACTAAAGATTTAGAATGAACGCCGCCGGATACGTTCCGGGCCAGCGCACACAAAGGAGAGAACCTTGAGCAAGATCGCCCGCCGCAAATTCATCCAGTTATCTGCAGTCGCCGTTGCCGGCGCCGTCGCAAGCCCAGGCCGCAGGACCTATGCCCAGGACCTGCCGAAATTGGCCGAGGACGACCCTATGGCGGTTGCCATGAAGTACGTGCATGACTCGAGCACCGTCGATCCCGCGACACGACTCAACCCCGCTGAGGAGCAAAATTGCTCCAACTGCGCGCTCATCCAGGGCAACGACGGGGATGCGTGGCGTCCGTGCCAGATCTTCCCCGGGAAACTCGTCGCAGCCAATGGCTGGTGCTCGGTCTGGGCGCCGAAAGTCTGATCGCGTTCGAGCGCAGTAAGCAGTAACAT
The DNA here is from genome assembly GCA_030066075.1 of Woeseiaceae bacterium. Taxonomy (GTDB): domain Bacteria; phylum Pseudomonadota; class Gammaproteobacteria; order Steroidobacterales; family Woeseiaceae; genus UBA1847. The sequence continues at coordinate 319 of JASJCH010000028.1, read as the reverse complement.
GACGCCGGCACTTGTGCCGGCGTTTTTGAATCTATGAAAGAAGCACGCATCCAGCATTTTTACGACGAGCCGACGGGCACGCTGAGCTACGTCGTCTCCGACCCGAACAATGGCCATGCGGCGATCGTCGATCCCGTGGTTGGGTACTCCATGGTATCCGGGCGCATGGATACGGGGCCGTCGGACGTCGTTATCGAGTACGTGCACAAGGAACAGCTCGGCCTCGAGTGGATCCTGGAGACCCATGCGCATGCGGACCACCTGACCGGCGCCCAGTACATCAAGTCGAGAATCGGCGGCACCGTGGCGATAGGCGAGG
>JASJCH010000027.1 GCA_030066075.1 Woeseiaceae bacterium | reverse complement strand
CGCGGCACCTGCGTGCTGTTCGGCGACGGCGCCGGCGCGGTCATTCTCGAGGCTTCCGAGGAGCCCGGCATCCTCGCGACGCACCTCGGCGCCGATGGGCAGTATAAGGAGCTGCTGTATTACCCGGTGGGTCCGTCCAAGGAACTGCACAAGGCCGGTACCGACGAGGCGGGTATCATCATGGTCGGCAACGAGGTGTTCAAGGTAGCGGTCAAGACGCTCGGCAATGTGGCCGTTGAAGTGCTCAAGAAAGCCGGCGTCTCCCAGGACGAACTCGATTGGCTCGTACCGCACCAGGCCAATATCCGGATCATCCAGGCGACGGCCAAGCGGCTCGATCTGCCGATGGAAAAGGTCATACTGACCGTGCAGGATCATGGCAACACTTCGGCGGCGTCGGTGCCCATGGCGCTCGATGTCGGTATCCGTGACGGCCGCATCCAGAAAGGACAGCTCGTGCTCATGGAAGCCTTCGGTGGAGGATTCACCTGGGGCTCCGTGCTGATGCGCCTGTAAGCAGCGAAGCACTGATGACGCTGATCAGTGCCGACAATGATTTCGCGATCATGGCCATCCTGTTCGTGATTGCCGGCGGCGCCTTCCTGGCCGAGAGAACCCGTGTCGGTTCGCACATGACCGGCGCCGTAATCGCGATCCTCGTCGCGATCGCCGCGGCCAACCTGCGCATCATTCCGCACTCTGCACCGGCCTTCGATTTCGTGTTCAGCTATTTCGTACCGGTGCTGATTCCGCTGTTCCTGTTCAAGGCCAACCTGCGGCACATGATTTTCGAAACGACTCGCATGACCGGCGCGTTCCTGATTGCAAGCGCGGGGACGATTATCGGCGTCATCGTTGCGGTGAGTTTCCTCGACCTCGGTTCGCTCGCCAGCGCGGCGGAGACTCCGCCAGAGCTGCGCGAGGCAGGGATTGCCGGGCTGTTCACGTCGACGTACATCGGCGGTTCCGTGAACTACGCGGCTCTCGGCGAGATAACCGGGCTTCGAACCGACGCATCGTTCTTTTCGGCCGCCACGGCAACGGACAACCTGTTCAGCGCCGTATTCCTGAGCGTGCTCGCGTTACTTCCCGGCTGGCAGTGGCTTGCGAAGCGCTTTTCCAGTCACGACCATGGCGAGGAAGAAACGGCCGAGCACGGCCCCGAGCGAATTTCGGCGACGAGCCTGACACTGGCAATGGCGACCGCCATCGCATTCGTCGCGATCGGTGATGCCGTGACCGGGCTAATCGGCATACCGAGCCTGCGTTACGCGGTCATCACGGCGCTGGTCGTCGCCGCCGCCACCGCATTCCCGCACTGGATGGAGCGCCTGCATGGCGGCTTCGAACTCGGCGTCGGGCTGGCATTCGTGTTCTTCGCGGCAATTGCCGCGGGTGCGAATCTGGTCGCGATGGTGCAGATTGCACCGATGCTGATCGTGCTCGTCGTCATCCTCCTCAGCGTGCACCTCGTCGTGCTCGTCGGCGTCGGCCGCCTGTTCAAACTGACGCTGCCGGAACTCGTTACGGCGTCCAACGCCGCGGTACTCGGCGCGACGACGGCGCCCGCGCTCGCGGCCGCACGCGGCTGGCACGATCTCGTCACGCCGGGCGTCCTGGTCGGCGTTCTCGGCTATGCGCTAGGCACGTTTGCAGGTACCGCGATCTTCCATCTCTGGGGCTGAACGAGCTCGCCGGAGCGACGACCAGCAAACAGGTTAGAGCGACGCGAGTTCCGCCGTCGAGCGGTCCCCGATGCCGAGTGACTCGGGAGTTCGTAAGGCTTCAGCCCTGTAGTCGCGCGCCATCACGATCGAGGCGACGTTGATGACGGCGTCGATACCCGGCGTCTCGACACCGACCTGTTCACCCAGCTTCGACATGAACACGAGGCCGTAGCCGACGTCTTCGTTGAGGTAGCGATGATCGAGCTGCGGCTGCGCGCCTATTCCCTGGAATCCGGGCGCCTCGCGGTAACCGGCGCCATAGTTGGCCGCCAGCATATAGCCCTGCCGCATGCCCATCTCGGGATCGGACAAGATGGTAATGCCCAGCGCCTTGCCGATAGCGATGCGCTCGTTGTCCAGGGCTTCGATCAGGCGGCCGACGGAATCGCTCACACCCTCCTCGTAGAAGAGGAAATCTCCGCCCGTCATCTCGATACGGGCCGCGTTACTCAGGGTTACCGCCGGATGGATGATCGGGTTCGCATTCTGCAGGCTGGTTTGCAGGACGCTTTTCGCGGGTTCCATGCTCGGATAGACGTCGGCAATCAGCGCCAGGATGTCGTCCGTGTGCTTGCCCGGCAGCGCCGCCAGCAGGTTTCCTGCCTTCAGCTTGAGGAACACGCGGATCTTGCCCGGCTCGGTCAGCCGCACGGCGTAGTGCAACGTGGAGGTCTCGGCGACGCGGACGGACTCGTCATGCACGTCGAGACCGGCGGCCCGTTTGAAAGCGAGGGCGCCACCGCAGGAACTGGGGCTGACGACTACCGTCTGACCGGCGCTCAGTTTGCCGGACACGGCCGCGCCGAAAGGCTCGGTGCTGTATGCCGGACCCACAACGTAGATCAGTTCTGCGTCGGTCAGTGCCGCATCGATGTCGTGACCCGCATAGGCGATGGGTCCAAACCCCGAGATGTCGCCCTCCGCATGGATGCCACCCTGTTCGGCGATCGTCGCCACGTTGTCGGGAAACTGCTCGAAATCGAACAGGCGAACCTCGTGTCCGTGCGACGCGCAATCGAATGCCATGGCAGTGCCGCCCGCACCTGCGCCCAGTACAGTGATCTGCATAAGAACCTCGTCAGCGTTGTTTGCGATTACACCAAGGGTTCGACTCTAGCGCAGGTCATCGGGCCATCGGCATCCGTACAGGCCGCAAGCGCATGGTCAGTCTTCGCGTGACTTGAGTCGCTCGTCGCGCGTCAGCTCTCGTGGATGTCGCGCCTTGCGCAATCCGTCGAGCTTGTGGGTAATCGCCAACCATGGGTGCCGCAACAGCATGCGTGGGCCCGCGTAGCGCATGATGCGCTTGACCTGCTCTCGCTGGGCGGGTTTGTAGCAATGGATCGGGCAGTTGGAGCAGGTCGGCTTGTCCTCACCGTAGGGGCATTTCTCCAGACGGACCTCGGCATAGTCGAGAAAGACGGCGCACTCATCGCAAAGCGCGCCTTCGCCACCGCCGTGATGATCGGCGCAATAGATGCCGACCATTTTCTGCATGGTCAGCCATTCGCGTTCGACGTGCGTGCTCACCAGATTCCGGACTTGGCGCCGCGCTTCGATCGCCTGGCCATGCGCCCATGCAGCTGCTGGCGGCGGCGGTCGAGCCGGTCGCGCCGAATCGCGCCGTCGATGTCCGCGCCGTGTTCCTTGTCAAACTCGCGGCGGAAGGTCCGGAAATCGTCGTAGGCTTCGCGCACGTGCTGCATTTCCCGCGTGACGAGTTCGATGATTATGACGTCGTCGAGGTAGCCGATAACCGGGATATGGTCGGGCAGGATGTCTTCGGGGTCGCTGAAGTAGACGAACATCGCGAGCAGGCGCTCGCGATCGTCCGAGGGCAGCTGCCACTCCGGATCTGCCAGCATCTGGATCAGCAGGTCGAGCTGGGGCAGGCGCTCGGCGACGAAATCCGGCAGCGGCTCGTTGTCGCGGATCTCTTCGAGGACGTGCCGGACGGCGTCGACGATCTCGGTTTCCTCGGCGTCGCGGACGGCTTCACGCGATTGTCGCAATGACTCGCGAAAATACAGCAGGTCGCGATCCGAGAGTTCGAATGAAAGTTTGAGCCCCATGCCAGAGAGAGGCTACCGACCGAGTGAGACAGGGTCAATCGGAATACCAACTGGCGCACGACGCGCGCTGTATCAATGGTTTACCATACGCCTATGAAGCCCCAGCTTTACATAGGCAACAAAAACTACTCGACCTGGTCCCTGCGGTCCTGGCTGCTGCTGCGCGAGGCCGGCATCGACTTCGACGAGCACCGGATCCTGCTGGATGTCGAGTCCACGGCCGCCGAGATTGCTGCAGTGAGCCCGGCCGGCACGGTCCCGGTGCTCAAGATCGGTGACCTGACCGTGTGGGATACCCTGGCGATTGCGGAGACGATCGCTGAGCGCTGGCCCGAGAAGACCCTCTGGCCCGAGGACCCGGACGTGCGGGCGTATGCGCGCAGTATCTGTGCGGAAATGCACTCCGGCTTTCACGTACTGCGCGAGCAGATGCCGATGAACTGTCGTGCAATGGGCCGCAAGGTGCCGCTGCCTGACGAGCTGACGGATGATATCGACCGTATCATCGCGATCTGGTCCGAGTGCCATAAGAAGTACAGCGGCGACAGCGGCTGGCTTTTCGGCCACTTCACCATTGCCGACGCCATGTTCGCACCGGTCGTCATCCGGTTCCGTACCTACGGCATCAACCTGCCGCAGTCAGCGGGCTACTTCCCGCACCGCGTGCTCGAAAGCGAGGCGATGCAGGACTGGCTTGCAGCAGCGGAGTGTGAGATCGAGGTCATCGAGCGCGAGGAGAAGGGCCGGTGAATCGGGCCTGCGGCGCAATCGCGGCACTCGTTTGCCTGTTCACGTTGGCTCAGCCGGCGCGTGCCGAGATTTACGAGCTGCCCCCCGAGGGCTACGACGTCATCGGCTCTGTCGCTACGATCACGGCGCGTCACGAGGATACGCTCGTCGATATCGCCCGACGCCATGGCCTCGGCTACCACGACATCGTGCGCGCCAATCCCGACGTCAACGTCTGGCTGCCGGGCGCGGGCACCGAGATCGTGTTGCCAACGCAGTACGTTTTGCCGTCCGGTCCGCGTAAAGGCATTGTGCTCAATCTTGCCGAATACCGGCTGTACTACTTTCCGGAGGTCAGGGACGGTGAGACGCCGTACGTCATGACCTACCCGATCAGTATCGGCCGCATGGACTGGGAAACGCCGCTCGGCAATACGACGGTAATCTCGAAGGTGCGTAACCCGAGCTGGTACGTACCGAAGTCAGTACGCGAGGAGCATGCCGCGGAGGGCAGGCCGCTGCCGGCCGTCGTGCCGCCGGGTCCCGACAACCCGCTGGGCGAATATGCGATGCGCCTGGGGCTCCCGGGCTACCTGATCCACGGCACCAACCGGCCGGCCGGCGTCGGCATGCGCGTCACGCATGGCTGTGTGCGGATGTTCCCCGAAGACATCGAGTTCCTGTTCGGCAAGATCGACCTGAAGACGCCGGTACGTATCGTCAACGAGCCCGTCAAGATGGGCTGGGTAGGCGATGAACTCGTCATGGAGGTGCACCCGGTGCTCGAGTCGGCTGCGCCGCAGGCGGAAGAAGATTCGACGACGGGCGAGGTCAAGGAAGTTGCGTTCGAGGACCTGCCGCCGGTCAAGGATCCGCTCACCTACGTCACGGAGCAGTTCATCGCCACGACGGCGGACAGGGCGGGTCAGCTCGACTGGCACCTGGCCGAGGAGCTGATCGAGCATTCTGACGGCATCCCCATGGCCGTGGGGCAGGAAATAAAAAACGCCGCGACAAGCGCGGCGTCTGAATAAGAAGCTTTTCGTGTCTCTTACTTGGACATCGACTTCTGGAACATGCGTTCCATGCTTTCGCGATTGGCTTCGCAGCATGCCTGTGCTTCGGTAGCAGCAGACAGTGCCTGGTCTGCGGTGCTCTGAGCAGCAGCAGCAGCCTGGGCGGCACGATCAGCGGCAGCGCGAGCAGACTCGGCAGCAGCAGCAGCGGCGGCGGCGTCAGCAGCAGCCTTGTCAGCCGTCGCTTCGATTTCCGACGTGTTGGCGCAGCCAACCGTCAGTGCGCCAGCGAGCAGCAATGCGCTAATTTTGAGTGCGGTCTTCTTCATTTCTCTAGAGTTCCTCTGTTGGGATTTAACTGCAGGCGCATTATTTCCTAAACACTGCGTTCCCGCAACGAAAATCCCTGTTTTTATTATCGTTTGTCGTTACGAAGCGACAGCGGCGATCGGTCGCGTTTCTACACTTCCGTAGCGCGATAGCAAACCCATCTGGGTGTTCGGTAACGGCGGGCGGGACATTGCTCGACCGAAGTAAAGCGGACCGAAGGGAGCCATGAGGGAGAGTAATGTCCCGCTCGGCGGACCATGTCTCTACTGGGACTTGCACTGAGCAAACTACTGTATATAATCACATACACTGTAATTTCATACAGGACTGCTGAAATGCGCGAACTGACCCCCAGGCAAAGCCAAATTCTCGAAATGATTCAAGACTTTATCGCCGAAACCGGCATGCCGCCCACGCGTGCCGAGATCTCGCGTGAGCTCGGTTTCAAGTCGGCCAATGCCGCCGAGGAACATTTGCGGGCCCTGCAGAAAAAGGGCGTGCTCGAACTCATACCCGGCGCCTCGCGGGGTATCCAGCTCAAGGATTCGATACGCGAGCAGATCGGCCTGCCGCTCGTCGGTCGGGTGGCTGCCGGCAGCCCGATTCTTGCCGAAGAGCATATCGAAGCGCATTATCGGCTCGACCCGGCGCTGTTCGACCCGAAGCCGCACTACCTGCTCCGCGTGCACGGCATGAGTATGCGTGACGCCGGCATCCTCGATGGCGACCTCGTCGCCGTGCATCGCACGCCGGAAGTACGCAGCCGGCAGATCGTCGTTGCCCGTCTCGATGACGAAGTCACGGTCAAGCGTTACCGGCAGAAGGGCTCGGTGGTGGAGCTGCTGCCCGAGAATGACGAATTCGAGCCCATCAAGGTCAACCTGGCCGAAGAGTCGATGGTCATCGAGGGAGTGGTCGTCGGCGTTATCCGCGACGGTATCCCGCTGCATTAAGCGTTTATGAGATGCAGCGCGATTCGTCTTCCCTGGACAAATTACTGGAGAACCCGCGGGTCTGGCGCGGTCACAACCAGGCACATGCGCCAGCCGGGCTGGCGAGCGGCTACGAAGCGCTGGACAACCATTTGCCCGGTGGCGGCTGGCCACAAAACGCATTAACCGAGATTCTCGTCGAGCACTACGGCGTTGGCGAGTTGCGCCTGCTGATGCCGGCGCTGGCCAGGCTGAGCACGGCCGACAATGGCATGGACTACAACGATCCGGGCTGGATTGCCTGGGTGTCGCCGCCGTTCCAGCCATACCCGCCGGCCCTGCAGCAGTGGGGCATCGATCTGTCGCGCATGCTGATCGTGCGCCCCAAAGACGCCAGTGAAATGCTCTGGTCGGCCGAGCAGGCGCTGTCATCGGGCACCTGCGCGGCCGTCTTGTTGTGGTCGGACACGCTCGACGACCAGGCCAGCCGACGCTTGCAGCTCGCTGCAGAGAAAGGCCAAAGCTGGGCCATCGCGTTCCGGCCGCCCGCGGCCCGTCACCAGCCGTCTGCGGCCGCGCTGCGCATCGAGTTGCTGGCCGGCCGGGAGGGCACGCGGGTGTCCATCCTGAAGAGCCGTGGCGGGCGCCCCGCCGTTTTGCATGACTTGTTGTAGACCATGGGCAGGGCGCGCCGACACCATCGCTCCACCCGGGAGCTGTTCGACCAGCAGTCCCTCGCACTCGATGAGGTAAGCGCCACACCGCGGGTCGTGAAGGCGCCGCCCGTCAGGCGCCTCTGGTTCTGTGTCTACCTGCCGCAGCTGCCGCTCGAGGCGAGCGGTCCTGGCGCCAGCGCTCGGGCCGTCGTGGAGGAAAAACAGGGTATCCACCGGGTGCTGCTCGCCTGTCCGAAGGCCGAAGCGGCCGGCGTCGTGCCGGGGCTGTCGGCCAACGCGGCGCTGGCCCTGTTGCCGGGGCTGGTCATCGAGGAGCGTAGCGAGGTGGCCGAGCAGCAGGCGCTCGAACATCTGGCGAGCTGGCTGGAGCAGTTCTCCTCGATGGTTAGTATCGCCGGTCCCGACTTGCTGCTCGTCGAGATTGCCGGCAGCCTGCGTCTGTATGGCGGCCTGTTGAAGCTGCGGCAGCAGATTGCGACAGGGCTCGAACAGCTCGGCTTTAGCGCATCGCTGGCCATCGCACCGACGCCGCTGGCGGCAACCTGGCTGGCAAGGGGCGGGCGCCGCGCCTGCGTCCGCGACCCGGCCAACATCAGCACGGCGCTGCGCACATTGCCTTTGTCCTGCCTCGACTGGCCGGCGGCTACCTGTGAATCACTGGTTGGCATGGGAGTGCGCAATATCGGCGAGTGTCTGCGGTTGCCGCGCGAGGGGTTTGCACGGCGCTTCGGACCGCAGCGGTTGCTGGAGCTCGATCGCGCCCGGGGACGCCTGCCCGATCCGCGCACGGGCTGGCGTGCGCCCGAGCGCTTCTGCGCCGATTACGAGATGACCGAGGAGCAAAGCGATCGCGAACTGCTGCTGGCGATTTGCGGCGAGCTGTTGCAGTCGCACGAGCGCTTTTTGCTGGCCCGGCAGCTCGGCGTGCAGTCCATCGAGTTCAGCTTTTTCCACTTGCGCAGCAGCGCCACTGTCTTACGTCTCGGGTGCGTCGAGGCTGAGCGCCAGGCGAGCCGCTGGTCCGACCTGCTGCGCCTGCAGTTCGAAAAGCTGGTGTTGCCGGAGCCGGTCATCGCGGTTCGCCTGCAGAGCGGGCATGCCCAGGCGCTGCGCGCCGAATCCGGGCGCCTCGTTTTTCGCGGCAGGACGGCGGGCCGCGGTATTCGCTTCTCGATTGCACAGCTGGCCGAACGGCTCATGGCGCGCGTGGGACGACAGTCCGTCGCGGGCGTGGCTACGGTCGCCGAACACCGGCCGCAACTGGCGTGGCGGGCACGCAACCTGCTGCAGGAGAAAACCTTGGGTGAGGTATCGATGGCCCGCGGCAAACTGCAGCGGCCGTTGTGGATGCTGCCCGAGCCGGCGCGGCTCAACGTCGATGACGGCTATCCGCTACACCAGGGCCGGCTGCGAATCCTTGACGGGCCGGAGCGGCTCGAGACCGGCTGGTGGGACGAGGACAGTATCGCGCGGGACTATTACACGGCCATCAACCCGCGCGGTATGCGCCTGTGGGTGTTTCGTACGCGCAGCCGCGATGCCGACTGGTACCTGCACGGCTTTTTCGGGTGAGCTATGCCGAACTGCACGCGCTGAGCAATTTCACATTCCTGCGCGGCGCCTCCCATCCCGAGGAACTGGTGGAAACGGCTGCCGCGCTCGGCTACAGGGCGCTCGCGATCACCGATGAGTGCACGATGTCGGGCGTCGTGCGCGCGCATACCGCGGCAAAACAACACGGCCTGCAACTCATCATCGGTTCCGAGCTGCAGCTGCGCAGCGGCCGCAAGCTCGTGGCGCTGGCGCAGGATCGCCGCGGCTACGCGGCGCTTTGCGAGTTGATCACCCGCGCCCGGCGCGCGGCCGGGAAGGGCAGCTACGAACTCACCCGGCATGCCTTCGAAGACGGCCTTCCCGGTTGCCTGGTGTTATGGGTGCCCGATGACAGCTGCACGCTCGACGTCGAGGATCACTGGATACGCGAGACCTTTCGTGACCGGCTCTGGATCGCGGTCGAATTGCTGGCCGATGGTCGGCAGCGCGACAAGCTGGCCAGGCTCGTCGAGGAAGGCCACCGGCTGAAGCTGCCGCTCGTCGCCTGCGGCGATGTGCACATGCATACGCGCGCGAGGCGTATCGTGCAGGACACGCTTACGGCCATTCGCCACGGCGTCACGGTCGACAACGCGGGTTTCGCGCTGCACCCCAACGGTGAGCGGCACCTGCGTTCTCTTGAAGTGCTGAACCATGTCTACCCGCAATCATTGCTCGAGGAGACGTTGCGCATCGCCGGGAGCATCGACTTTTCGCTGGACGAACTGCGCTACGAGTATCCTGACGAGATCGTACCCGCCGGCGAAACGCCGGCCAGCTACCTGCGCAAGCTGACGGAGGAGGGTATGCGCGTGCGTTGGCCGGGCGGCGTGCCGCGCAAGGTCATTGACCTGGTCGAGCACGAACTCGCGCTCATCGCGGACCTCAAGTACGAACCCTACTTCCTGACCGTGTACGACATCGTGGCCTTTGCGCGCTCGCAGGACATCCTGTGCCAGGGACGCGGCTCCGCGGCCAACTCTGCCGTGTGCTACTGCCTCGGCATTACCGAGGTCGATCCGGGGCGCATGGCGATGCTCGTGGAGCGCTTCATCTCGAAAGAACGCAACGAACCGCCTGACATCGATGTCGACTTCGAGCACGAGCGTCGCGAGGAAGTCATCCAGTACATCTATCGCAAATACGGCCGGGAACGCGCAGCGCTGGCGGCAACGATCATTACCTACCGGCCGCGCAGCGCGCTGCGCGATGTCGGCAAGGCGCTGGGGCTGAGCGAACTCCAGGTCAGCCGCATGGCCCGATCGATGCAATGGTGGGACGGCCAGCAGATCGATGATAGCCGGGTGCTGGAAGCCGGGCTGGATCCCGACAGCCCGGTTATCAAGCGGCTGTTGTACCTCGTGCGGGAGCTGCTGGGATTTCCGCGGCACCTGTCACAGCACGTTGGCGGCTTCGTCATTTCGAACGGGCCGTTATCGGAGCTGGTGCCGGTCGAGAATGCTGCGATGCCCGATCGCACGGTGATCCAGTGGGAGAAGACCGACCTCGAGGACCTCGGCCTGCTCAAGGTCGATGTTCTCGGGCTCGGCATGCTCACGGCGATCAGGCGCAGCTTCGATCTGCTGCGCGGGTTTGACGGCCGCGAGCTCACACTGGCGACAGTGCCGGCCGAAGACCCGCTCGTGTACGACATGATCTGCGACGGCGACACGATGGGCGTGTTCCAGATCGAGTCGCGGGCGCAGATGGCCATGCTGCCGCGGCTGCGGCCGCGCTGTTACTACGATCTCGTCATCGAGGTGGCGATCATCCGGCCGGGCCCGATCCAGGGCGACATGGTGCATCCGTACCTGCGGCGACGTAATGGTGAGGAGGCGGTCGACTACCCGAGTGACGAGGTGAAAGGCGTGTTGCAGCGCACGCTCGGTGTGCCGATCTTCCAGGAACAGGTGATGCAGCTGGCTGTGGTTGCGGCCGGCTTCACGCCGGGCGAGGCCGATAGCCTGCGACGCGCCATGGCGGCCTGGAAACGACGCGGCGGTCTCGGACCGTTTGAAGAAAAACTCATCCGGGGCATGCGCGAGCGCGGCTACCGGGAAGAATTCGCGCGCCAGATCTTCCGCCAGATCGAGGGTTTTGGCGAATACGGTTTTCCGGAGTCGCATTCGGCGAGTTTTGCCTTGCTCGTTTACGTGTCGTCGTGGCTGAAGCGCCATGAGCCCGCTGCGTTTACGGCGGCGCTACTCAATAGCCAGCCCATGGGTTTCTATTCGGCGTCGCAGCTTACCCAGGATGCGCGCCGCCACGGCGTCGAAGTGCGCGCCGTGGACATCAATCGCAGCGATTGGGATTGCACGCTCGAAGCGGGTGAGGGCGGCGCCGCGGCGCTGCGGCTCGGCCTGCGCATGGCGAAAGGCCTGTCGGAGGACAGTGGCCGCCTGATCGTCGAGCGCCGGCATGGCGACGGGTATCGCGGCACGCAGCAGCTCGTCGAGCGGGTTGGCCTCGACCGACGCGAACTCGGTGTCCTCGCATCGGCCGGCGCGCTCGAGGCGCTCGAGGGACATCGTCACAGAGCCCGTTGGGCGGTTGCCGGCGTCGAGGAGCCGACACCGCTGCTGACGTCAATGGACCGCTATGAGGCGGCACCGCTGCTCAGGAAGCCGACCGAGGGTCAGGACATCGTGGCGGATTACCAGAGCCTCGGCCTGACGCTGGGTCGGCACCCGGTGCAGTTGCTGCGTCACAGGCTCGAGCGTTACCACTACCTGCAGGCGCAGCGTTTGCCCAATCTCGTTAACGGAGCGGCCGTCAGTGTTGCCGGCATCGTCATCACCAAGCAGCGACCGGGTACCGCAAGCGGCGTTATTTTCGTGACGCTCGAGGATGAGACGGGCTACATGAACCTCGTGGTCTGGAGCACGGTGGCGGAGCAGTACAGGGCCGCTCTGCTCAATTCAAAGCTGATGGGTGTTCAGGGAGAAGTACAGATCGAGGGCGAGGTAATCCACGTGGTCGCAAAGCGGCTTGTGGATCACTCGGATATGTTGGGGAACCTGGTGGTGACTTCCAGGGATTTCAGGTAGGAGCGCCCCGTGGGCGCGATCGCGGCCAAAGGCCGCTCCTACAGCTCGTCGTCCAGGTTGAAGTTATAGGTCGAGTCGAGTTCTGCTTCCTCGCGTTTCTTTTCCGCGAGTTCCTCCAGACGACGGTGCACCTCTTTCTTGTGATCGGCGTCGTCAGCCTTGTCCATTTTTTCGACGAGCTTCTCTACATCGATCTCAGCTGTGTCGCTCAGGTCGCCGATGTCTGCGAGATCTTCGGTGAGCACCACCGTATCTTCGGGCGCAGCATTTTCTTCGACGTCTTCTACGTCGTCGACAACATTGGCGTCTTTTTCACCGTTCATTGCTCACACCCCGCAATAATCAGATCAATGGACAAAAGGCCCTGGAGTTCGAAATTTCCGTTTGTATACCGCGAAAAAAAGAGGCGCGCAAGGTACGGATTAGCGAATGAGGTTATTGATCTCGAAGATGGGCAAAAGGATGGCGAGAACAATTGTCAGGACGATGCCGCCCATCAGGACAATGAGTAGCGGTTGCAGGATGCCAAGCAGCGTTGCGATCAGGCCGTCGACTTCTTTTTCCTGGTAGTTGGCGGTCCTCGTGAGCATTTCCTCGAGACGGCCACCTGTCTCGCCGCTGGCGATGAGGTGAATCATCATGGGCGGGAACAGCTTGCTTGCCGCGAGCGACTGGCTGATCGACGCGCCCTCACGCACACGGACCGATGCCTCGTTGACGGCGTCGCGCATGGGCAGGTTTTCAATGACCTCCGCGGCAATCTTCAGCGCGTCGAGTATCGGCACGCCGCTGCCCGCGAGAATGCTGAACGTCCGCGTAAAACGGGCCGTATTGATGCCGCGCGTAAGCCGACTGGTAATCGGCAGGCGCAACAGAACATGGTGAAAACGGCGTTTCGGTCCGTCTTTCTGCAGTATCCACCAGATCCCGTACATCACCGCGACGATCCCGATGATCAGGAATATCCAGTTACCGCGTATGAAGTCACTGGTAGCAATGAGCCAGCGCGTTAGCGCTGGCAGCTCGGCTGCCGAGTTCTGGAAGACGTTTACGATACGCGGTACGACCGTCGCCAGCATGAAGCCGATGATCGCAACAGCCATCGCGACGAGGGCGATCGGGTAGATCATGGCGTTGGTAATGCGCTGGCGCAGCTCCTGGCGCGCTTCCGTGTAGTCCGCGAGACGCTCCAGGACGACGTCGAGATGCCCCGACTGTTCGCCGGCCGCGACCGTGGCCCGGTAGAGTTCGGGAAACGCCTGCGGAAACTCGCCAAGGCCGTCGGCCAGCGTATAGCCCTCCATGACACGGGAGCGCACGCCGAGCATGATGCTCTTGGTGCGCGGCACGTCGTTTTGCTGGGCAACCGCAAGCAACGCCTCTTCGAGGGGCAGGCCGGACTGTGACAGGGAAGCGAGTTGGCGCGTGACGATCGCGAGCTCGGCGGCGGACATGCCGCCACGTAACGAGAAGGTCCGTTGCCGGCGCGCCTCTTTCTGGGCGACTTCGGTGACCTCGACCGGCAGCATGTGGCGATCGCGCAGGATCTGCCGTACCTGCTTGGCCGTATCGCCCTCGATCAGGCCCTTGGTTTCCTTGCCCGCATTATCGAGCGCAACGTATTCGAACGCACCCATGAGCTAATGGTCAGTCTTCGCGTGTAACGCGCAGCAGTTCCTCGATGGTCGTGCTGCCTTCCAGAACACGGCGCCGGCCGTCGGCACGGATGCTCGGCCCCATTGTGCGGGCGTGGCGCTCGAGATCCTGCTCGCTGACGCCCTCGTGGATCATGCTGCGCATCCTGTCGTCGACGGCGATGAGTTCGTAGATGCCCGTGCGCCCCGAGAAACCGCCGTTCGGACCCTCTCCGGGGTGATACAGCGTGGGCGGGTCCGCCGGGTCGACTCCGAGTACTTCGCACTCGTACTCGCGGGCCGTGTAGGGAACCTTGATTTCGTCATCCAGAACGCGCACGAGGCGCTGCGCGAGAACGCCAATCAGGCTCGACGACAGCAGGAAGGGTTCCACGCCCATGTCGCGCAGTCGGGTCACGGCGCCGGCCGCCGTGTTGGTGTGCAGGGTCGAGAGCACGAGGTGACCGGTCAGGCTGGCCTGCACCGCGATCTCCGCGGTTTCGAGGTCACGAATTTCGCCGACCATCACGACATCCGGGTCCTGGCGCAGGATAGCCCGCAGGCCGCGGGCGAAGGTCATTTCGACCTTGGTGTTGACCTGCGACTGGCCGATGCCGTCGATGAAATACTCGATCGGGTCCTCGACCGTCATGATGTTGCGGCTGTTATCGTTGATCCTTTCGAGGGCGGCATACAGCGTCGTGGTCTTACCGGAACCGGTTGGGCCCGTAACCAGGATGATGCCGTGCGGTTTGTGGATCAGGTTGTCGACTGTCTTTTGCGTCTGGTCCGCCATACCGAGCGACGTGAGTTCGAGCCTGCCGGCCTGCTTGTCGAGCAGGCGCAGCACGACACGCTCGCCGTGACCGGAAGGCATCGTCGATACGCGCACGTCGACTGCGCGCCCGGCGATCCGCAGCGAAATACGGCCGTCCTGCGGCAGGCGCTTCTCGGCGATGTCGAGCTTGGACATGACCTTGATGCGCGATACGACCAACGGCGCCAGCGCACGTCGGGTCTCGAGAACCTCGCGCAGTACGCCATCGACGCGAAAGCGAACCCCGAGGCGGTTCTCGTAAGGTTCGATGTGCACGTCCGACGCGTTGTCCTTGACGGCCTCGGTCAGCACGGCGTTGATGAAACGAATGATCGGCGCGTCGTCGTCACTCTCGAGCAGGTCCGACGGCTCTTGCAGTTCCTGCGCGACCTGCGTCAGGTCCATGTGGTCGTCGAGCCCGTCGACCATTTGCATGGCTTTGTTGCTGCCCTGTTCGTAAGACTCCTGCAGCAACGCATCGAAGGCTTCAGTCGTTACGCGCGACAATTTAAGCGGCACGCCGGCGAAACGCTGCACTTCGGCGATGCTCAGCGCGCTTACGCCGGGGCGGCACGCACAATCCGCGGATTCGGACGTCATGTCGCGAATCAACACGCCGTGACGCTTGGCGAAGGCGAACGGCAGGATGCGGTGCTGCGACGTTTCGGCCTCGAGGTCCGGCGCCGCTTCCATGACGATTTCCGCTTCGGTTTCCATTAGTCGTCCGAGACCCGGCTACTCTTCGCCCTGAGGCTCGTCTTCCTCTTTATCCGAGCCCAGGGCCTTCTCCGCCATTTCACCGATCGGCCCCGTATTCACCTCTTCGATTGGCGGCAGCGCGAAACGCTCCTCGCCGCGCATCAGCTGGACATCCCTTCCTTCCGCTCCGCCCTGGGCGCTCAGGACCTCGCGGATGTAGTTGTACTTGGCGTTGGTCTCGATGGCGGCCTGTTCGGCGTCACGGAGAATCTTCGGACGAATGAACACGAGCAGGTTGGTCTTGATCTTGTCGGTCGACCGGCTGCGGAACAGTGCGCCGAGCACCGGGATGCTGCCGAGTATCGGCACACGCTGGTCGCTTTCCCTGAGCACATCCTCGATCAGTCCGCCGAGCACCAGTATCTCGCCGTCGTCGACGATGACAGTCGTTTCAATCGTGCGCTGGTTGGTAATCAGGTCAACTGCGCCCTCGGCGGACTGCGCAATGCTCGAGATCTCCTGCGAGATATTCAGCAACATCGAGTTGCCCTCGTTGATCTGCGGCGTAATGGCCAGTTTGACGCCAAGCTGCTCGCGCTGAATCGTCTGGAACGGGTTGACCGCGCCGCCAGCGCTGCCGGTGTTCGAGTAGGAGCCGGTCACGAACGGCACTTCCTGGCCGACGTTCAGCGTCGCCTCTTCGTTGTCGGTCGTGACGATAGACGGCGTGGAAATGATATTGGTATTGGCATCGCCCTGCAGCGCACGCGCGATCGCGGCGAAGCTGACTCCGGTGTCGCTGATTCGGCCAATGCCGAACGTGATGCCTTCGCCGATAAGCCCGGTTGGATCGACCTGGCCACCGCTGCCGAGCGCGCCGCCGATCTGCACGACGCCGGGGCCGAAATCCGGGAAATTGGTGACACTTATTGGTGTGTTGGAGCTCGCGCCTTCAACGGCCCAGGTCACACCGAGCTCGGCGACCTTGTCCGCGATGACCTCCACAATAATAGCTTCGACAAGTACCTGTTCGCGTCGTATATCGAGCTTGTCGATGATCAACATGATCGAGCGCATCATCTTCGGCGGCGCCGTGATGACGAGGGCGTTTGTCTGCGTGTCGGCCCAGACGCTGACCGAGTCGGGCGACCGCGCCGCGGCGGCGGCGCCTGCTGCTGCGCCGCCCGCAGCCTGCTGCACCTGCGTCGTGAAGTGTTGCTGCAACTTCGTGGCGAGCTCCTCGGCATCGGCGTAGCGCAGGTAACGGACCTGCGTGTCTCCGCCGTCCTCGAGCGGCGTGTCGAGATGGGCGATCAGCGCCCGCAGGCGCAGGCGCTCGCTCTTGTCGCCGCCGATCAGCACGCTGTTGGTGCGCGGATCAGCCACAAGACTCGTAGTGCTCGCCGCGCCGTCGGCCCGGGGCTGAGCAGCGAGTGCCGTCATGATGCGCACGATCTCGGCAGCCGAGGCGTGCTCGAGGCGCACTACCTCGACGTCCTCGTCGCTCGATTGGTCGATGCGCCGGATGATCGTGATCATGCGCGTCACGTTCGCGGCGCGATCGGAGATGATCAGCATGTTCGAGCCCGGGTGCGCGGCGAGATGCCCGTATTGCGGAATCAACGGCCGCAGGATGGGCACGAGCTGGGCGGCGCCCACATTTTGTAGCGGTATGACCTGGGTCACGATGTCGTCGCCGCCCGCGGCACTGCTGCTGCCGATCGGTCCGGCGTACTGACGCGCAGTCGCATCAGGAACGATCTTGATCAGGTTGCCGGAGTTGACCGCAACATACCCATGCACCTGCAGAATCGACAGGAAAGTCTCATAGAACGCTTCCGCCGACATTGGCGTCGAGGACAGCACCGTGACCTTCGCGTTGACGCGCGGATCGAGAATGAACGACCGGCCGGTGACTTCACCGACCGCTTCGACGATCTCGCGGATATCGGCATCCCTGAAGTTGGGTGTGATGACTGCATCTTGCTGCGCCCAGGCTGCGGGTGCGGCAAGAAGACCGCTTGCGCAGAGCACTACAAAGAGACGGGCGCCTTGCGGCAATCGTGACAGGAAATTCATTGGCTGGTCTCGTCCCCGAGATCGAGTTGACTGGTACTGAGGGTGATGACTTGTGGCTGGCCGTTACGCTCTACTGTAACGGAAACCTGGTCCGCATTGTTGAGGGACTCGAAAACCTGCATGGCCTGGGTCGGGTCGTTGAGCGCCTGACCATCGATTTCCTTGATCAGGTCTCCGGGCCTGAGCCCGAGCCTCGAGAATTGCTCGCGATTGCGCCCCGGGTAGACGCGATAACCCTGTTGTTGCCCATTGACGAAATAGGGCGTGGGGCGAATCACGTCAGCGAGCTTGGACACGTTCTGCGCGACGACAGACTGGATGCTGTTCGACGGCCTCGTGGCCCGGCTCGTCATCGTCGTATTGCGACGGGTTGGAGTCGCGGCGGTCTCGGGGAACTCTTTTGGCAGCTTGAGGTTGGTGAGCACTCCGTTCTCGTTCAGGACCACGCGGTCCGCATAAACGGCATGCAGCGTGGCGGCCGATCCGACTGAGTCACCGATCGCATACACCTCTTCCTCGTTGCTGCCGTCGGCGATGATCGCAACGGCGCGGTCGCTGGGCGTGGCCGCTACTGTGCCTTTGAGAGTCAGGTTGGTGAGGCGCGTGTCCTGGAGATTGTCGGTCTCGGTCGGCACCTCCTGTGCGACGGGCGCATCCTCCGGACTGGCTTCGCCGAATATGTGCGCGGCAACGATGGACTGGGCGTCCGCGTTGGCGGACAAGGGTGCTGCCGCGGCCTGGGAGCTGGGCGGCGCCGTTACCGGGTCGCCCGCGGCGGACCCCGGCACCAGCGACCAGATGATGCCCGCCAGTTTCCAGGCGATCACGACCACCAGCAGCAGGCTGACCCAGGGGGGCAGCAGCTGGTTGGCCGCCGCAATCGTTTTTGCGCCGTCCATGCTCGAAAAATCTGACCATTTCGCTTCGGTCGTCATCGTGTCATCGGCCGTGAGTGATATCCGCTCTACCTGTAAACGCAGCGCCAAGATGATAAGGGTTGAGGCAACGTGCAAACAAGCCCGTACGGGCTAAAAAAACCTATATATGGCAATGATATAGGTGCTTCGTGCCGGTCGTATTGGTCTGTCCGTGCTGGCCGGACGGCCGCAATCAGCGAAAAATCCGTGAACCAGGCTTGGAGAACGCCGTCATGAGCCCATATATAATAACCCGCATGACCCCGGCTGGGGGCGCTATGGGCAAGAAGTGTGACATCGAGACAACGTACGGACGATGAGCGAACAAGGACCTGACAACGAGCAACTGGAACGCTTTGACCTCGCGGTCGAAGAGGCGCGGCCCAAGCTGAAAGAGCCGCCGCTGTATCGTGTCGTGCTCATCAACGATGACTACACGCCCATGGAATTTGTCGTGGATATCCTCGAATCGATTTTCGGGATGGAACGGACGCGCGCCACGCAGGTCATGTTAGAAGTACACACCAAGGGCAAAGGCGTCTGCGGCGTTTACAATTTCGAGATAGCCGAGACCAAGGTTGCGCAGGTGATGAGCATCGCCCAGCAACACCAGCATCCGCTATTGTGCGAGATGGAAGAATCCTGAGGAGCAACGAACCCAGATGTTGAGCAGTGAACTGGAATTCTGCCTGAACGAAGCGTTTCAGCGAGCGCGTGACAGCCGTCACGAATTCATGACGGTCGAGCACCTGTTGCTTGCGCTGCTCGACATTCCCAAGGTTCACGAGATCCTCAAGGCTTGCGACGGCAATATTCCGGAGCTGCGGCGCCAGCTGACCGAGTTCATCGACGAGCAGACCCCGCTGCTGCCCGAAGATGCGGAGACCGACGTGCAGCCGACGCTGGGGTTCCAGCGCGTGCTGCAGCGTGCAGTTTTTCATGTGCAGTCGAGCGGCAAGAAAGAAGTGACGAGCGCCAACGTGCTCGTGGCGATATTCAGCGAAAAGCAGTCCCAGGCCGTTTACTACCTCAATCTGCAGGATGTCACTCGGCTGGACGTCGTGAACTACATTTCGCACGGCATGCCGTCGGTGCCCACCGAGGGCAACCAGGATGAAGAGGTGTCCCTCGACAGCGAGGGCGAGCCGGAGCAATCGCCGCTCGAGAAGTACGCGACCAACCTCAACCAGATGGCCGTTGAAGGCAAGATCGACCCGCTGATCGGACGCGAGCTGGAGATCGAGCGCACGGTGCAGATCCTCTGTCGGCGGCGCAAGAACAACCCGCTGTACGTCGGCGAGGCCGGTGTCGGCAAGACGGCGTTGGCCGAGGGCCTCGCACGGATGATCACCGAGAAGCGTGTCCCGGAGGTCCTGCTGGAAGCAACGATTTACGCCCTGGACATGGGCACCCTGATCGCGGGGACGAAATACCGTGGCGATTTCGAAAAGCGGCTGAAAGGCGTAATCGCCGAGGTTCGCAAGGACCCGGGCGCGATTCTCTTTATTGACGAGATTCACACCGTCATTGGCGCCGGCGCGGCGTCGGGCGGCGTCATGGACGCCAGCAACCTGATCAAGCCCGTGCTGGCGAGCGGTGAAATGCGCTGCATCGGCTCCACAACCTATGCCGAATACCGTGGTATTTTCGAGAAAGATCATGCACTTGCTAGACGTTTCCAGAAAATAGATGTACCGGAGCCGAGTATCGAGGAGACGGTCGCTATCCTGCATGGCCTGAAGTCCCGCTTCGAGGAGCACCACGAGGTGAGCTACGAAGACGCGGCCCTCGACGCTGCCGTTGAGCTGGCGGCCCGGCATATCAACGACCGGCGGCTGCCGGACAAGGCGATCGACGTGATGGACGAGGCCGGCGCCAACCTGCGGCTGAAGCCCGCCGACGAGCGCAGCGATACCGTTACGGTCGAGATGGTGGAGGGGATTGTCGCCAAGATGGCCCGCATCCCGCCCAAGAGCGTGTCGGCGTCCGATCGTGACGTGTTGCGCACGCTGGAGCGCGACCTCAAGCTCACGATCTTCGGCCAGGACCCGGCAATCCACGCGCTGGGGTCGGCCATCAAGATGGCTCGCTCGGGCCTGCGCGAGGAAGAAAAGCCGATCGGCTCGTTCCTGTTTGCCGGTCCGACAGGCGTCGGCAAGACCGAGGTCACCCGTCAACTGGCCCATTGCATGGGCGTGGAGCTGATCCGTTTCGACATGTCGGAGTACATGGAGCGGCACACGGTGTCGCGACTGATCGGCGCGCCGCCGGGCTACGTGGGCTTCGACCAGGGCGGCCTGCTGACCGAAGCGGTCACCAAGAACCCGCACGCGGTAGTTTTGCTCGACGAGATCGAGAAAGCGCATCCTGAGGTCTTCAACCTGCTGCTGCAGGTCATGGACCACGGCACGCTGACCGACAACAACGGCCGCAAGGCGGACTTCCGCAATGTCATCCTGGTGATGACGACGAATGCCGGGGCGCAGGAGATGAGCCGTGCGTCGATCGGCTTCACCAAGCAGGATCACAGCACCGATGGCATGGAGGTCATCAATAAGCAGTTCTCGCCGGAGTTCCGTAATCGTATCGATGCGATCATTCAGTTCGCGCCGCTCGACCACCAGTCGGTCAAGCGCGTGGTCGACAAACTGGTCGTGGAACTCGAGGCCAAACTCGACACGAGTGACGTCACGCTGGAACTCGACGATGCGGCGCGCGAGTGGATCGCGGCCCGCGGCTACGACCCGAAGATGGGCGCCCGGCCCATGGCCCGGCTAATCCAGGAACAGATCAAGCGACCGCTGGCCGAAGAGCTGCTGTTCGGCAGCCTCGCCGAGGGCGGTCACGTACGGATTACGGTCGGTTCCGAGGACGAGTTACAGCTGAACGCGGAGCCCGCGGTAAAGGAGCTGGAGCACCTTCCCGACGCCTGATGCGCTCAGCGTCCGCGGTAGACGATGCGCCCCTTGGAGAGGTCGTAGGGCGTTAGCTCGACGGTTACCTTGTCACCCGTCAGGATACGGATGTAGTTCTTGCGCATCTTGCCCGAGATGTGCGCGGTAACGACGTGGCCGTTCTCGAGTTCAACCCGGAACGTGGTGTTCGGAAGCGTCTCGGTGACGACGCCTTCCATCTGAATTGCTTCTTCTTTCGCCAAGGTGTTGGTGTCTGTGACTTAAGGCCCGCGAATTGTGCAGAAATCGCGGTCGTTATGCAATGAACAGGGCGCTGACGGGCATGGCCTCTGTGGGCCAGGCGTTATGCGGCTCGGGCGGGCTGCAGGCGGCGGCGAGGAACGCCGAAAACTCTGCGCGTGACATAAACTCGGCGCCCAGTGTGAACAGGTGCGGCGAGGCAACCTGGCAGTCGAGGAGCTGGAGGCCCGTCGACTGCATGTGCCGGGTGAGGCCGAGCATTGCCATTTTCGATGTGTTCGGTTCGGCACTGAACATCGACTCGCCAAAGAACACCCTGCCGATGCACAGACCGTAGACGCCGCCGACGAGGCGGTCTCCGTCCCAGATCTCTATGGAATGAGCCCAGCCGTCCCGGTGCAGGCGCTCGTAGGCGGCCATCATGTCCTCGGTAATCCACGTGCCCTGTTGCGAGCGACGCTTCGCGGCGCAGGCGCGCATGACGTCGACGAAGGCCGTGTTGCAGCGCAGCTCGGCCGACGAATTGCGCAGCTGCTGCCGCAGCCGCCGCGAGACGTGCAGCTTGTCCGGCCACAGCACGCAGCGGGGATCCGGCGACCACCACAGGATAGGTTGGCCTTCCTCGAACCACGGGAATATGCCGCGCGCATAGGCGGCCAGCAGGCGCTCCGGCCGCAGGTCGCCGCCCGCGGCAAGCAACCCGTCGGGTTCGGTCAGCGCCTCGGACACATCGGGAAACGCCTCGGGTGGATCGGCAGGGCTGAGCCACTCGATGCGGCCCTGGCTCACGTCGGTTCCTCGGACTTGTAGGGGCTGCGGTCGTCGACGGCGT
Source organism: Woeseiaceae bacterium (assembly GCA_030066075.1). Lineage (GTDB taxonomy): Bacteria > Pseudomonadota > Gammaproteobacteria > Steroidobacterales > Woeseiaceae > UBA1847. The sequence goes on along the minus strand of JASJCH010000027.1, from coordinate 26,555 downwards.
CCATGTAGCGGTCGACATGCTGGCGCTCGCGTTCGAGATAGTCGCCGATGACCGAGAAAAACTCGGGCTGCTTGAGCCAATGCGCCGACCATGTCGCCGCCGGCACGAAGCCGCGCGCAACCTTGTGTTCGCCCTGTGTTCCCGGTTCGAACAGTTCCAGTCCGTGTTCGATGCAGTACTCGATGCCCTGGTGGTAACAGGTCTCGAAGTGCAGCGCGTCGTAATGGCCGTCGCTGCCCCAGTAGCGGCCGTACAGCGCCTGCTCGCCGACGAAGAACACGGCGGCGGCGACCGGCTCGTCATCTTTCTCGGCCATGACAACGAGGATACCGTCGGGCAGCGCCTGCGAGATCTTCTTGAAAAAATCCAGCGTGAAGTACGGCAGCGACCCGCGCCGCATGAACGTGAGGCTGATCAGGCGGTACACCTCGTCCCAGTCATCCGGCGTCAGGTCCCCGCCGCGCAACCGGCGAAACCGGATGCCGGCTTCCTGCACCTTGCGACGATCGCGCCGGGCTTTCTTGCGCTTCGCCGAATTGAAGGTCGCAAGGAATTCGTCGAAGTCTGCGTAGCCGTCGTTGTGCCAGTGGAACTGGCAATCCTTGCGTATGTGCAGCCCGGCCTCGCGCAGCAGGTCAATTTCATCGGCCGCCGGGAACAGCACGTGCACGGACGAGCAGTGCGCCCGGTTCGCGAGCATAACCGCGCCGTGCACCAGCGCGATGCCGGCTTCCTTATCGTTGGGATCGGCCAGCAGCAGCCTGCGGCTCGGCGCCGGCGTGAACGGGATGGCCGAGACGAGCTTGGGGTAGTAGGGGAGCCCGGCCTGCTCGTACGCGTGCGCCCAGGCCCAGTCGAAAACAAACTCGCCCCAGCTGTGATCTTTCTGGTACAGCGGCATGGCGGCGCGCAGATCGTCGCCGTCGTAGATGGCGAGGTGCCTTGGCGCCCAGCCTGCGTCGGGTGTGACGGACCCGCTGGTTTCCGCCGCCAGCAGGAACTCGTGTTTCAGGAAGGGCCAGGCGTCGCCCGCCAGCGCGTTCCACGCATGTGGCGCGATACTGGCGATGCTGTCATTGACGGTGACCTCCATGCGGACACCGTAGCATCAGGCGAGTTCGTCGAGGTACTTCTCGGCATCCAGCGCGGCCATGCAGCCCGCGCCTGCAGATGTCACGGCCTGTCGGTAGACCTGGTCGGCGACGTCACCGGCGGCGAATACGCCCGGAATGCTCGTCGCCGTGGCGTCGCCTTCGAGGCCGGCCTTGACGATGATGTAGTCGTTCTTCATCTCGAGCTGGCCCTTGAACAGTTCGGTATTGGGATGATGGCCGATGGCGATGAAAACGCCGGCGAGGTCCACGTCCGTGGTCTGCGACTCGTCCTTGGTGCTCCTGACGCGCAGCCCGGTGACGCCGGCATCATCGCCGAGCACCTCATCGACAACGTGATCCCAGAGGATCTCGATCTTGCCTTCCTTTTCTTTCTCAAACAGGTGGCCTTGCAGAATCTTCTCGGCGCGCAACGCGTCGCGTCGATGTACGAGCGTGACTTTCGACGCAATATTGCTCAGGTACAGCGCTTCCTCTGCCGCCGTATTGCCGCCGCCCACGACTGCGACATCCTTGCCGCGGTAGAAAAATCCGTCACAGGTTGCGCAGGCCGAGACACCGCGGCCTTTGAAAGCCTCTTCAGACTCGAGTCCCAGGTACATGGCGGTCGCGCCGGTCGCAATAATCAGCGCGTCGCAGGTGTAGGTGCCGTAATCGCCCTCGAGCTGGAACGGCCGCACCGACAGGTCCGCTTTCTTGATGTGATCGTTGACGACCTCGGTGTCGAAGCGCTGCGCGTGGCGCAACATGCGGTCCATGAGTTCCGGTCCCTGCAGGCCTTCGACGTCGCCGGGCCAGTTGTCGACATCGGTCGTCGTCATGAGCTGCCCGCCTTGCTCGATGCCGGTGATGATTACCGGGTCAAGGTTGGCGCGGGCCGCGTATACTGCCGCGGAGTAGCCGGCAGGGCCGGATCCGAGGATCGCGAGCCGCATATGTCTGGGGTCACTCATGTATAATTTATCCCTGTTCGCTCAGGCACTAAAAAAGCCCGCTAAAGGCCCGAGATGCGGTCCCGTTGAAAACTTTCAAGGGCGCTGCTGCGGGCCTCAGTATGTCGGGCGACCGGATTTGCAACGCAGTTTACTGTAGATATGGCACGAGCCCAAAAGAGAACCACGGCGCCACCGGGTCTTTCCGAGCAGGTTTCGCGCGCGCTGCGCGAGGGGGCCCTGTACGTCTTTGGCGCGCTCGCCCTGATCCTCTGGTATGCGCTGTTCACCTACCATATCGACGACCCCAGCTTCAGCCAGGCGACCAGTACGTCGCAGGTGAACAACGGCATCGGCCGGGCCGGCGCCTATGTCTCCGGATTCCTGTTCGACTTCTTCGGGCGGCCCGCCTACCTGTTTACGGTGATGGTGTTCTACCTGGGCTGGATGCTGTACCGGGAGCAGAAGACCCAGCAGATGCTCACCCGGATGGATTACACGCTGCGTATCAGCGGCTTCGTCGCGACGCTGGTCACGAGCTGCGCGCTTGCCACGCTGCATTTTTCGCCCGCCGGTTTTCGCAACACGGCCGGGGGCGTCATCGGCCAGGTCGTCGGCGAATGGCTCGCATCGGTCATGAAGCTCCTGGGAGCGAGCACGCTGTTATTCGTCATCTGGGTCGCCTCGATCTCGCTGTTCCTCGGTATCTCCTGGTTCAGCGTGATGGATCGCATCGGTCGCTGGTGCCTCGCCGGCTATGAGCGGGCGCGCTTGAAAATAGACGAACTCAAGGACAAGGCCGAGGGCCGCCGCCAGGCCGCCGCTCGCCAGGACATCATAGAAACGGAGAAAAAGCGCACGGCCAAGCGCAAGCCGCCGCGCATCGAGCCCAGCGTGCCGGCGCTGGAGCCCAGCGCACGGGCCGAAAAGGAACGCCAGGTGCCGTTGTTCGATCCTCCGGCGGCAGGTGAGCTGCCGCCGCTGGCGTTGCTCGACGATCCGCCGCAGCAGAGCAGCGGGCGGTCCGAGGAGTCGCTCGAGGCGATGTCGCGCCTGGTCGAACTCAAGCTGCGCGACTTCGGCGTGGAGGTCGAAGTGAAGTCGGTGTCGCCGGGCCCTGTCATCACGCGCTTCGAGCTGGATCCCGCTCCCGGCGTCAAGGTAAGCCAGATCGCCAACCTCGCGAAGGACATTGCGCGCTCGCTGTCGGTCGTCAGTGTCCGCATCGAGGAGGTTATTCCGGGCAAGTCGTACGTCGGTCTCGAGATCCCCAACGAGAACCGCGAACTCGTAACGCTCGGCGAGATTCTCAAGTCGCAGGTGTTCGACAAGGTCACTTCGCCCCTGACGCTGGCGCTTGGCAAGGACATCGCCGGCGAGCCGGTCGTGGCGGACCTGGCGCGCATGCCGCATTTGCTGATCGCGGGTACGACCGGTTCCGGCAAGTCGGTTGCGATCAATGCAATGGTGTTAAGCCTGCTGTATAAGACCCAGCCTGAACACGTCCGCCTGATCATGATCGACCCGAAGATGCTCGAGCTGTCGGTCTACGAGGGCATACCGCACCTGCTGACGCCGGTCGTGACCGATATGAAGGAAGCCGCCAACGCGCTGCGCTGGTGCGTAGCCGAGATGGACCGACGTTACCGGCTGATGTCCGCACTCGGCGTGCGCAACATCGGTGGCTACAACCGCAAGGTCAAGGATGCGATCGCCAAGGGCGAGCCGATCAAGGACCCGACGTTCACGCCGCCGCCGCTCGTGGACGAGGACAAGCCGGTCGAGCACCCGGTACTCGAGCCCTTGCCGTTCATCGTCGTTATCATCGACGAGCTCGCCGACATGATGATGATCGTCGGCAAGAAGGTCGAAGAGGTCATTGCGCGACTCGCCCAGAAGGCGCGCGCGTCAGGCATCCACATGCTGCTGGCCACGCAGCGCCCCTCGGTCGATGTCATCACGGGCCTGATCAAGGCCAACATTCCCACGCGGATAGCCTTCCAGGTGTCGGCCAAGGTCGATTCCCGCACGATCCTCGACCAGGTTGGCGCCGAAAACCTGCTCGGGCACGGCGACATGCTGTACCTGCCGCCGGGAACGTCGCTGCCGCAGCGTGTGCACGGCGCTTTCGTCGCCGATCACGAGGTGCATTCGGTCGTTCGGCACCTCAAGAAAGCCGGCGCTCCACGCTATCTCGATGAAATTCTCGACGGCCCCCAGGGTCCAACTCCAGGACTGACAGGAATTGACCAGGGAGTGGCAGACAGTGCGGACGCAGAACAGGATCCGTTATACGACCAGGCCGTCCAGGTCGTTATGGACACGCGCAAGGCGTCGATTTCCGGCGTGCAGCGGCGTCTCAAGATCGGCTACAACCGGGCGGCGCGCATGGTTGAGTCGATGGAGGCGGCCGGGCTCGTTGGACCGCTACAGGCCAATGGTACGCGTGAAATCCTCGTGCCCGCCTCGAAGGACGAATAGATGAACCGGCTCAGCCGCCTTGCACCCTGGCTGCTGGCGTTGAGCAGCTTCGTTGCAGTCGCCGCGGAACCGGTCGATGAGGCGACGGGCCGCCAGCTCGTCGACAGCTTCGTCGAGGACATCACCACGTTCAGCGCGGGCTTCGAGCAGGTACTGCTCGATCCGGGCGGTGAAGTGCTGGAACGCACGACGGGCACGCTCGAGATCAGCCGCCCCGGCCAGTTTCGCTGGTCTTACGTCGAGCCCTACGAGCAGTGGTTGATTGCCGATGGCCTCAATATCTGGAGCTACGACCTCGATCTCGCCCAGGTGACGGTCAAGCCGCAGGCGCAGGCGCTCGCGAATACGCCGGCACTGTTGCTCGGTGGCGCCGAGGATGCGCTCGAGCAATTCGATTACGAGGGCAGCTACCGGGAGACCGTGACGACCTGGGTGCGGCTGGCCCCGAAAAACACGGACAGCGGCTTCATGCGCGTCGAACTCGGGTTCATCGACGACATGTTGAGCCGCATGGTGTTCTTCGACAATCTCGACCAGACGACCCTGGTCGAGTTCAGCGATCTCGCTGTGAATGCTCCGCTCGAGCCCGGCCGATTCCGTTTCGAGATTCCTGACGGTGTCGACGTCGTCGGCACACCTGTCGTGGCCAGCGCGCCGGTAGACTGATGCTACCTCTGCGTTACGCGGCCCGCTGGCGAGTCACCGGCCTGCTGTTCCTCGTGATCGTTTTGCTGGCGTCCATGATGCCGGCTGGATGGCTGTGGCCCGACCGGCAGGAATTCGTCAGCTGGTTCACGCATGCCGACAAGTGGATGCACGGCATCGTCTTCGCCACTCTCGCGGTGTGGTTTGCGGGCCAGTACAGCCGCGGGTCATACTGGCGCATTGCCGTCGGCTTGCTGGCGTTCGGCGTCCTGATAGAGGCTTGCCAGCGCCTGGTGGGCTACCGTACGTCCGAATGGCTCGATGTCGCCGCAGACGCGGCCGGCATTGCGGTCGGTCTGGCTATCGCCCTGGCCGGGCTCGGCGGCTGGAGCCAGTGGATTGAAAACCGGCTCGTGAGGAGCAAGGTAGCGACGAGTGGCGACTGATCTATTCGAAAAAGAGCGCCAGGAATCGGCGGAGAGGCCGCTTGCTGATCGCATGCGTCCGGCCAGCCTCGAGGAGTTTTCGGGACAATCGCACCTGCTCGACGACGGCAAGCCGTTACGGCGCGCGATTGACCAGGGCAGGGCGCATTCGATGGTCTTCTGGGGCCCGCCGGGCACCGGGAAGACGACTCTGGCGAGGATGATCGCCGCGCGCACCGATTCGCACTTCATCGCCTTGTCGGCAGTCATGGCCGGGGTCAAGGACATCCGCTCGGCCGTCAGTGAGGCGGAGCAACACCGGCAGATGACCGGTCGCGGCACAGTCCTGTTTCTTGACGAGGTACACCGGTTCAACAAGTCGCAGCAAGACGCGTTTCTGCCCTTTGTCGAGGACGGCACGCTCACTTTCATTGGCGCCACGACCGAGAATCCCTCGTTCGAGCTGAACAACGCCTTGCTCTCACGCGCGCGCGTCTATGTGCTCAAGATGCTCGACGAGGAGGCGCTGCAAGCGATTCTCGAAAGGGCGCTAGCCGATCCTGATCGCGGCCTCGGCAATCGACTGCAGGCCGACGCAGAAGCGTTGTCGCTCATTGCGACGGCCGCCGATGGCGACGCGCGGCGCGCGCTGAACCTGCTGGAACTTGCCGCGGACCTCAGTGACAGCAGCGAGATCAGCCTGGCGACCGTAAAGGAAGTTGTGGCCGGAGGGCGCCGCAGGTTCGACAAACAGGGCGAATATTTCTACGACCAGATTTCGGCGCTGCACAAGTCGGTACGCGGCTCGGATCCCGATGCGTCGCTGTACTGGCTCATGCGCATGATCGACGGCGGCTGCGACCCGCTGTATATCGCGCGCCGCATGATCCGCGTGGCCTCCGAGGACATCGGCAACGCCGACCCGCGGGCTCTGCGCCTGACCCTCGATGCCTGGGAGACGCTCGAACGACTCGGCAGCCCGGAGGGCGAACTCGCGCTGGCGCAGGCCGTTGTTTACCTCGCTTGCGCGGCAAAGAGCAACGCCGTGTACACAGCCGCCAAGGCGGCTCAGGCCGATGCGCGCGAGTATGGCTCGCTCGAGGTGCCGATGCACCTGCGCAACGCACCGACGAAGCTCATGAAAGAGCTGGGCTATGGTGACAACTACCGCTACGCGCACGACGAGAAAGACGCGATCGCCCGGGGGGAAAAGTATTTTCCCGACGACATGCAGGAGCGCAGGTATTATGATCCGGTTCCGCGCGGGCTGGAGATTAAGATCCGCGAAAAGCTGGCCGAAATCAGAAAGCGATGATTGATCCAAAACTTCTCAGACAGGATGCAGCCGCCGTTGCCGCCAACCTGGCCCGGCGCGGTTTCGAATTTGACGCCGATGGGTACCTAGAGCTCGAGGAGAGGCGCAAGACCCTGCAGGTCGAAACCGAAGAGCTGCGCAAAGAGCGCAACACGAGTTCCAAGAACATCGGCAAGGCGAAGGCCCAGGGCGAAGACATCGCCCCGCTGCTGGCCGCCGTCAAGGAACTCGGTGACAAGCTCGACCAGAACGAGGCCGATTTGCAGGCATTGCTCGACGAGATTCGCTCGATCGAGCTGGGACTGCCCAACCTGATATCCGACGATGTGCCAGCAGGCAACACCGAGGACGACAACACCGAGGTGCGGCGTTGGGGTACTCCAAGAGACTTTGATTTTGAGCCGCGGGATCACGTGGAACTGGGAGAGAATCTGGCGCTGCTCGATTTCGAGACGGCGAGCAAGATATCCGGGTCGCGGTTCGCGGTAATGACGGGTCCTCTCGCGCGCCTGCAGCGTGCGCTGATCCAGTTCATGCTCGATACCCACACGCAGGAGCACGGTTACGTGGAGAGCTACGTGCCGTTCCTGGTGCAAAGCGATGCGCTGATGGGCACCGGGCAGTTACCGAAGTTTGAAGAAGACCTGTTCAAGACCACCACGGAGACGCCGTTCTACCTGATTCCAACGGCAGAAGTGCCGGTCACTAATTTCGCGCGTGACGTCATCTTCGATGCTGACGACTTACCGCAGCGGTTCGCCGCGCACACGCCGTGTTTTCGCTCCGAGGCGGGCTCTTACGGTCAGGACACGCGTGGCATGATTCGCCAGCACCAGTTCGAGAAAGTGGAGCTCGTGCAGTTCGTGGCGCCGGGCGACTCGGACCGTGCGCTCGAGGAGCTGACCGGTCACGCCGAGGTCATACTTCAGCGGCTCGAGCTGCCGTATCGCGTTGTGACCCTATGCTCCGGTGATATCGGCTTCGGCTCGTACAAAACTTACGACATCGAGGTGTGGCTGCCCGGCCAGCAGAAGTACCGCGAGATCTCGTCGTGCAGCAACTACAACGACTTCCAGGCGCGGCGCATGCAGGCGCGACGGCGCAGCCCGGACTCGGGCAAGCCCGAATTACTGCACACGCTGAATGGCTCGGGCGTTGCTGCCGGCCGGGCGTTGATCGCGGTAATGGAGAATTATCAGCAGGCCGACGGCAGCATCGCAGTGCCGGATGTACTGCAGCCCTACATGGGCGGCGCCTCGTCTATTCAGGGATAGACGCGGTAGTGAAACTCCGGCGGCACAACGTCATAGTACGGTTGCAGGAACATGACGATGTCGGTCAGCTCCTGCACGGTCATGAAGCCGTTGTAGTTGTACATCCTTGACGCGCCTTCTTCGGTTACGAGGTCTTCCGGATAACCCTGTGCGAGCTTGTGCGACGGGTTAATGACCGCCGTAACGAGCTCACCGTAGGTCTTGACCCGCGTTACCGCCCCGCCTAGTTCGACGTACGGCTCAAAACCGGGGATTGCAGGAAGCTCCTCGCCCTTGATCGTATGGCACTGGTTACAGTGCATGTAGAGGAACGTTTCGCGCCCTGCCTGCGCATTGCCATCTGGCAGCCTGAAGCCGCGTTCGGACATGGTGCGGTCTTCGTCACAGCCGCTCAGAACGAGAACACAAGTCAGGAGCAGGGTGATGATCGAGAACCGTTTCATGGATGTGCTCCTTTTCAGTGACTTTTGCCATGTGGCAAGTTACTGATAACACGTAGTTGCCTATGACGACATCCGTGATTGCCGCAAGAAAAAAGGCCCGCAGAGCGGGCCTTTTTTGCAGGCTGTTGGCTGTGGTCAGTCGCGGCTCATGAAGAACTGCAGGACATACCAGAACATCAGTGCGATCGAGGCAAAAAGCTCGAGCGCTGCGGCCACGTAAAGATGTTTCGGATAGTGGTGCAGGATGTTCGACGTGTCGTAGAGCACTGCCACGCCAGCGAAGCCGATCATTGCAACCATGAACCAGGTTCCGAGCTGGAAGCCGAAGATCACGGCGCTGACGATGGCGATCAATGCGAGGATGCCGCCCCAGACGAGCAGGCCGCGCAGGAACGAGAAGTCCTTGCGAGTGATCATCGCCACGGCGATCAGGCCGCCGCTGCCGAGCAGGGTAACGCCTGCCGCGGCTTCGATGATGCCAGGCTCGATCGATGCTGCGATGTAGAGTAACGGCGCAAATATCAGGGCTTCGGCGACGACGAAGAACGCGAGTGCCGCGTATTGCGCGGGCACTGACTGGACGCGATGCGCAACGTGCGACGCGCCCCAGCCGACGAGCATGAATGCGCCAAGAACCAGCAGCCAGTTGCTGAGCATCGGCATGGCGATGCGTTCCGAAATTCCGGACTGGTACAGGTAAGCGGAAACACCCGCGAATGCCAGGATGGCGCCCACGACGTGCGCGTAGGTCTTCCAGACAAACTCGGAACGGTTCTCGACAGAATCTTCCGCCACGGGGGCCAGGTAATTTACTTGGTCTTGCATGCGGATATCTCCTTATTGATAACTAGACTCATTCTAACACTACCAGGGCAATTCGTAGCCCTCAGCGTGCCAAAATCCACCACTATTTTCGAGGCTCAGTTCCTCAATTCTTTGAATCAGTCCCTCAGCCGAAACGACCGGGTCTATGCCGTGGCCGCCCGTCATATCGGTCGCCACGAGCCCGGGATGGAGCAGGCCGACCGCAATGCCTCTCGGCAGAAATTCGATCTTCAGGTTTGTACCAACCATGTTCACGGCCGCCTTCGACGCCCGGTAACCATAATTGCCACCTGAGCCATTGTCCTCAATCGAGCCGACACGGCTCGTAACAATCACAACTTTCGAGCCCTCAGCCAGGTTGTCCGAGAGGGATTCCGTGACTCGCAGCGGGCCCAGTGTGTTGACCCGAAATTGTTCGATCATGCCGTCGTAGTCGAGTTCCCCAAAAGCGTCACCGCGCAGGATGCCGGCATTGTTGAGTAACACGTCGATTCTCCGATCGCTTACGGCGGCCTTGAGTTTCTCCATGTCAGCGCCCTGGCCGATATCGATGCCTGCCAAAACCTCTGCGCCGGTCGCATCGAGGGCATCGCTCGATTGCCGGCAGACCGCGAGAACGTCATCGCCCCTTGCGACCAGCTGTCGCACGAGTTCGAGGCCGATGCCCCGGTTACAGCCTGTCACCAGATAAGTTGCCAATCGTTTCTCCCGCGATCAATGAGTAGTTGGATTTGGGGTGGAATTGGACAATAACAATGCCATCGAATGATGGCGGAGAGGGTGGGATTGGCTCATCTGCTTCGCAGATTCGCCGCCAACTTGCCGCTACGCGGCTGCGTTGGTCGAACAGGGTTCTCGTCCTCAACCGCACCCGGCAAAAAGCAAAAGAGCCCCGTGAAGGGGCCCTTTTGCTTTTTGGCGGAGAGGGTGGGATTCGAACCCACGAAAGGCTACTAACCTTTGCTGGTTTTCAAGACCAGTGCATTCAACCGCTCTGCCACCTCTCCGGCTTTCGGTTTGCGCCGCGAATTGTGCTTGCAATCGAACGTAAACACAATATATCTGTCTGATTGATCAGACTGTTGCATCGTATATCAATAACAACTTGAGAAAAGTCTATGAAAGCACTGATTTCTATAGTTTTATTGACCCTCTTTCTCACCGCCGGAGCGGTCTGCGCGCAGTCCCAGGCGCCGCAGTTCCCGTGCGAAGACGATGAGCGGTTCTCGCAGTTCGATTTCTGGGTAGGCGACTGGGAAGTCCACATTGCGGACGGCACGTTCCAGGGGACCAACTCGATTACGTCGGATTACCGGCGCTGCGTGCTGGTCGAAGACTATGAGAGCGTCAGCGGCTTTATCGGCATGAGCGTCAACTACCTCGACCACCAGACGGGCGAGTGGGTGCAGATCTGGAACGACGCGAGCGGCAGCCAGATCAATATCCGCGGCGGGCTGACCGACGAAGGCATGCGCCTGGTCGGCACGATTCACTACATCGGCAGCAACACGACGCTGCCGTTTCGCGGTACCTGGACGCTGCTCGACGATGGCCGTGTGCGGCAGTTCTTCGAGCAGTACAATGAGCAGACGGAGACCTGGGACACGTGGTTCGAGGGTTTCTACACGCGCACGTCGGATGAGGCCGGCGAACGAGAGGGCTGATGGTCAGGCAATCCAGTGTGAAAGGCGGTTTTCCGGCGGGTAACCCGATCGCCAACGTGCTCGTTATCATCGTCGGCGCGCTCGTGATCGGCGCCTCCATCGTACTCGGGTTTTTCGCGTTCCTGATTCTGAGCGCCATCGTCCTGATGTCGGCTGCCGTCGTGGGGCTGCGGGTGTGGTGGCTCAAGCGCAAGATGGCCAAGGGAGGGGGTGCGCAAAGCCCGGACGTGGCTGTCAGGACGCGCGTCGACGTGATCGAGGGCGAGTATCGCGTCGTGCGCAAGGACGGCGACGAAACGTAGTCAAAACGGACAAAAATCCGTAAAGTCGCTCTCCATGCGTGCGACTACCGAACAGGACCGCAAGCGCAGGCGCAGGCGCCGCCGCATCCAGGTCATCATCATCTACACGGCCATTGCCATTGGCCTCGCGTGGTTTTTCGAGTCCCAGGCCACGACCACCATCATATTCGTGCGCCATGCCGAGAAAGCGGCAACGCCGCCTGACGACCCGGGCCTGACCGAGGCCGGCCAGCGACGCGTGGCGGAACTGACTCGGCAGCTCAGGGATGCGGATGTCGTGGCGGGCATCGACGCCATCTACTCGACACCGTTCCGGCGCACCCAGGAAACTGCCCAGCCGATCGCGGATGCGCTCGACCTGCCCATCAATACCTACGACCCGTCGGATACGGAGGCCGTTCTCGAACGAATCCTCAAGGAGCACAAGGGCAAGATCATACTGGTCGTAGCGCACAGCAACACGGTACCCGTGCTCATCGCCAACCTCGGCGCCAGCAAAAAGGTGCCGCCCATCCAGGAAGACGAGTACGACAACATCTACATCATCTCCATCCCCTGGTTCGGCAAGACCAAGACGATCCGCCTGCGCTTCGGCGAACCGTATATCCCGCCCAGCCCGGCTGCGTGACCAGCCAACGCGAAATCCATCTGTCCACACAGGGTCGCGGCACCTACGACCTGACCGCGGATGTGCAGGCTGCCGTGCGCGAATCCGGCGTCGACGTCGGCATGTGCAACGTCTTCGTACGCCACACGAGCGCGTCGCTAATGCTGTGTGAAAACGCAGATCCGGCGGTGCGTCGTGACCTCGAGACCTTCATGGCGCGTATTGCTCCCGACGGCGACCCGGCCAACACGCATACGTCGGAGGGGCCGGACGACATGCCGGCGCATATTCGCAGCGTCATCACGCATGCCGATCTCAACCTTCCGGTTCGGAACGGCCGCTGTGATCTCGGCACCTGGCAGGGCGTTTACCTGTGGGAGCACCGCCGGGCGCCGCACCAGCGCAAGGTCACGGTGACGGTTACCGGTTGAGCAGCTGCCTCAGCGGAATCCGTGCAGCAGGCCGCTGAGCCACGAACCGGCGACCACCGTCGCGAACGCAGTGATGTCCAGGAACGGCAGCGGCGCGCTGCCAAAGCCGAACAGTGCAAGGTAGGCGACGCCGAGACAGATCAGGATAGCCCCGCCAATTTGCCGTGGTGCGGCCGGTGTTGGCGCGTCCGCCGGGCGCGGCCGACGTTCGAGCGCCGCTATCACGAACGTCAGCGGCAGCAGGATAACGTAGAGCAGCAGGATCCACAGCGGCCGCGACGCCCACCATCCTGCAGTGCCGGGTTCGAGAGCCAGGGCGCCGCTGAAGCTGAAGTAGGCAATCACCACGACGATGATCATGACCGTGATGTGCCACAGGTACAGCGTCATGATCATGCTGTTGATGAGTACTGTCGCCGCCCAGATGCGCACGCCGGAGAGCATGCGCCGCATGGGACCCTCGATCGACAGCAGCAGGCCGAATTGGCAGACGCCAAGCGCCAGCAGCGTGATCTTCGGCGGCAAGGTGTTGCTCAACCCCTCGTCGGGGGAACCGACCATCGCGAACGGGTAGGGGCCATTGAAAATCAAAGCCCACAACGAGGCGAATGCAATTATCGACAATCCGATCAGCTGTGCCGGGCTTCCGAGCCGACCATCGCGCCAGGCGTAACCGAGCTGGTGCACGGTAAGCCACACCCAGAAGTACTGCGTCCATCCTGTCCAACGCATATCCGCGACGAAGAACGCAACATCGACCAGCGAGGCGATTGCAGCGAGGCCGAGCAGCGAGGCGAAACCCCAACGCTGCCACGCGCGATAAGTTAGCGGGGCCAGCATGACGATGGCGATATAGATCGCCAGGAACCAGGTCGGGATCAGGGCCGCCCGGGTCACCAGCCGCGTCGTGTCGCCCTCGACGCCGGAGAAGTACAGCCCCAGCGCCAGGACTCCCCAGCCCACGAGGAGGCCGAGCAGCGGCGTGACGAGCCGGTACAGCCGGCCAGCCAGCCAGCCGGCGTAGCGCACGTTGCGGCGATCGGCGCTCTCCAGAGAGACGGCATTGGCATAGCCGCCCACGATGAAGAAGATCGGCATCACCTGGAAGATCCAGGTCAGCCATTGCGTATCAGGTCGCAGTTTGAGCAAGTCGCCGGGGACGAAATTGCCGTCCTGTATCCAGGGTGCGGCGACAAGCCAGTGCCCGGTGACGACCATCAGGATCGATACGGCGCGCAGGAAATCGACATAGCGATTGCGTTCTTCCGGCGTCTTCTCGGCGAGTGACTTCGCTTGCGACCAGAATTTCATCGATTTTCCCCCGGAGCTAACCCCAGACTTTGTCCGCCTCCACGACCTGGTAGAGAGATTCGGCGACGCCGGTGAGCTCAGCGCTTTCGGCCTCCCAGTCCTTGTCCTGGATCAGGCCTTGAGACTTCCGAAATTCCGGATCGCGTATCTGGTCGGCGCCCACTTGCCATTTCAGGGCGAAATGCCTTGCCGCCTCGCGCGGCGTCGCGCACAGGTCGGCGCTGATAACATCCGTCGGAACCTCGCCGGCAATGACCCAGTACTCCGGTTTGCCCGGCCCGAAATCGCGTATGCGGCCGATGACGATTTTGTTCGGCAACGTCCACTCCGGACGAGCCTCAACGGCCGCCCCCTTGAATATGCCGCTGTCTATGACTTCGATGACAGCATCGTCCAGTCGTTGCTTTGCCCAGGCCATTGCCTGGTCCCGGGCGGCATCGCCAGTTTGGTTATTCATTCACGGTCTCTCAGTGATCGAAACTCGCATCGATCTCAGCGATTCGAGCAAAAAAGTCGGGTGCTTGATCTGCATAATGCCTCCATCGACCCACGGAACGCTTGTAGACGGGTTGCCTGGCCTGCCAGACGCTGGCAGTTCTCACGACTTGCCCGGACTCCCCCGAACTTGTCACAGCGTCATGCCACTCCACATCGAGGAATCTCAAGGCATCGGCCAATACGCTCTCGGGCGAGTCTACCAAATCCTCGTATCGGACCCGGTGCACGTTCTGCGGGTAGACCTGTTCCCAGTGCGCCATCAGGCGCCTGTAACCGGCGTAAAACGCGACAAGGTGATCGAGCGCGTAGCTAAACGCGGTGTCAGTCGTTTGCTCGAAGAGCTGGAAGAAGCACGACAGGCAGCTATCGCGACCGTCGCGGGTCACGTGCAGTACTTTGGCGGTCGGCAGCAACTCGAACAGGATGCCGAGAAAGCGAAAGTTGAGCGGGTTCTTGTCGATGTAGGCGCCATCCTCGCGGCCTTCGAGGCGCATCTGCGTCCAGAGGATGTTGGCCATTTCGGCACGATGCGATTCATCTATCCGGCCCCACGTCGTCGTCTGTCCGGCGAAATTAGCGAGAAACCCCAGCTCGCCCCGGCCGCTGATGTTCGGGTGCCGGTCAAGCATTTGCTCGAGAAGCGTCGTGCCGGATCGTGGCATACCCACGACAAATACGGCCTTGCGCCCGGTTGCCGGCGCTGCGGCCAGCGCCTGCCCGGAACTCTCGATCGAGCGTTCGACAAAGGTATCCCACGCTCGCTGATCCCAGGGGGACGTGCGCGCCATTAGCTCATTGCCTTCCCGGTATTTTTCCCATGCCGGCGACCATTGCTGCAGGTCATCGAGCGCTTTGCCGAGCGCGAACCGGAGACACATGTCCGCTTCGCTACCCAGGGATTTACTCGCGGCGTCCAGCATTCGCGTGTAGTCGGGATCGTCTGTGGACTCGAAGCGTTTTTGTTGGGCCAGCAGCGTCCATGCCGGACCTGTCGACGGATCGGTATCCAGCGTCTTCCGCAGTGACTCCAGCGCCCGGTCGAATTGCCCGGTCGCCTGGTAGAGCCGGCCCAGCTTGAACTGCAGGTCTGTCTCTCCCGGGGACAGTTGCATCACCTTTTCCAGGACCTCGATGGCCGCAGCGTGCTGATTGCTGTCGCGCAGGAACCCGGTGATCTGCAGCAACTGGTGGGTGCTCAATCCCGCCTGTTCGGAGGCCTCCAGCAACACTCGTCCAGCCTCGGCAGGCCTGCCTGCCTCGCGCAGCAGGAAAGCCGCGGCAAACGAGACCTCGACGTCGTCCGGCCGGGCAGAGAGTAGTTCCCGGAATATCTCGAGCGCGCGCTCGGTTCCGCCTGTCATTCGGTGGGCGTTCGCGAGCCAGTACCTGACGTCCCGTTCATTCGGGGCCAGACGCTCTGCCTCGAGCATTTCGGCGAGGGCTTGTTCGTGCTGATTCTGCTGGATCAGCGCGATGGCGCTTTCGACATGCGCGCCCCATTCTTTCTTGCTGATGCTGATTGTCTCCGAAGCACTGACCGCGCGAAGCGTCTCGGCCATGTCAGGGTCAGGTGGTGCGCCCGGCAGGATTCGAACCTGCGACCCCCGGATTAGGAATCCGGTGCTCTATCCTACTGAGCTACGGGCGCGCGCCGCTGGCGATTCTAGCAAAGTGCAGGGGCAGGCCGCATAATTACTGGATGGCAGGGATACTTCTTCGCACCTTCATAACAATGCTCGGCCTCTACCTCGCTTCAGCCCTGGTGCCCGGCGTGTCGATCACCGGCACCGGCAGCCTGATACTGGCCGCGTTCCTGCTGGGCCTGGCCAACGGCTTCATCCGGCCCATCGCGTTCGTCCTGACGCTACCGCTCACCATCGTCACGCTCGGGCTGTTCGTTTTTGTGCTGAATGCAGCAATGTTCGCCCTCGTTGCGGCGCTCCTCGGCAATTTCACGGTGTCGGGATTCTGGGCCGCACTGTTCGGCGCGATCATCGTCAGCATCACGAGCACCATCGCTACGTGGTTCATCGGGCCGGATGGCCGCTACGAAGTCTACGTAATCCGCAGGGACTGACTGCACATGGCAATCCAGACACGGGTCGTCGACTACGAGAGCGGCGACCACACGTTCGAAGGCATGCTCGCGTGGGACGATGCCGGCGTCGCACCGAGACCTGGCGTCCTCGTGGCGCACACGATCGCGGGTCGCAGCGCACACGAAGAAGGGCGTGCAAAACGACTTGCCGAGATGGGCTACGTCGGATTCGCGATGGACGTCTACGGCAAAGGTACCCAAACCACCGACCTGGATCGCAACCGGGCAATGATGGATGCGCTGCGCGCCGACCGCGAGGAACTGCAGGAGCGACTTCTGGCCGGGCTTGCCTGCCTGCAGGAGCAGCCAGAGGTCGATGCCGCAAAGACGGCGGCGATCGGGTTTTGTTTCGGTGGCTTGAGCGTGCTCGACATTGCGCGCACGGGCGCGGACGTTGCAGGCGTCGTGAGCCTGCACGGCATATTCGACCCGCCCGGCAACACCGCGGGAAACCGCATCACGGCGAAAGTGCTTGCATTGCATGGCTGGGAAGACCCGCTGGCTACGCCTGAGCAGGTCGTGGCGCTGGCTGACGAGATGACCGCAATGAGGGCCGACTGGCAGGTCCACGCGTACGGCAACACGACGCACGCGTTCACGAATCCTGCGGCCGATGACTGGGATGGTGGCAAACAGTATGACGCCGATGCCGACCGACGCTCATGGGTTGCTACAAGGAATTTTCTGGCCGAGTTGTTCGGCAACTGAGGGGAAAACGTGACACCGAAATACCTGATTCCATTCGCGGCGCTGATCGCTGCATGTTCCGCCGACGATCCACCTGTACCGCCCGTTGAGACGGCCGGGTTTTCTCAGGTCATCGTCGAGGCGACCGGCGGCAACCCTGCCGCGGAGGCTGCCGCCAACGAGATTACCGACCCGTATATGCGCGAGATCATCGCCGAGATATCGAGCGACGCCTACGAAGGTAGAGGCCCAGGCAGTCGCGGCGACGAGATGACCCGCGGGTACCTCGTCCAGAAGATGGCGGACCTCGGTCTGCTTCCGGGCGGCGACGATGGCAGCTGGGAGCAGCTGTTCGGGCTGGTCGGTGTCAACGCGCAGCAGCCCGAAACCTGGACGTTTGAGGGCCACGGCGAAGCGAAGACACTCGCGCAGTGGGACCAGTTCATCGTTGGCAGTGGCAAGCAGCAGGAGCGCATCGACGTCCGTGACGCTGAACTGGTTTTCGTTGGTTACGGGATGCAGGCGCCCGAGTATGACTGGGATGACTTCAAAGACGCGGACCTGGAAGGCAAGGTACTGCTGATCATGAACAACGATCCGGACTGGGATCCGGAGTTGTTCGAGGGCGAGACGCGGCTCTGGTACGGCCGTTGGGATTACAAATACCTGATGGCCGGTGAGGTGGGAGCCGCGGGCGCCATCATTATCCATACGACGCCGTCGGCCGGCTATCCGTGGCAGGTCGTGCAGACGTCCTGGACGGGGGAGCAGTTTGAACTGCCCGCCGGCGACGAGCCGCGCACGGACTTCAACGGCTGGGTTACCGAGGACACGGCACGCGAACTCGTGGCCATGGCAGGTCACGATCTCGATGAGTTGCGTGAGCGCGCTTTCAATCGCGACTTTGAGCCCGTGCCCCTCGGCATTTCCACGTCAATCGGCATGGACGTCGAGATCAACCGCTCGCAGTCAGCCAACGTGCTTGGCCTGATCCCCGGCAGCGACCCCGATCTCAAAGACGAAGTGGTCATTTACACGGCGCACCACGATCACCTCGGCATCGGCACGCCGAACGAGGACGGCGATGCGATTTATAACGGCGCCTTCGATAACGCATCCGGTGTCGCCCTGGTCATGGGCATTGCGAAGGCGTTCCAGGCAATGCCCGAAGCGCCGCGTCGGTCGGTCCTGATCGCGATGGTCGGCGCCGAGGAGCAGGGCCTGCTCGGCTCGCTGTACTACGCGCAGAATCCGACGTTCCCATCCGGCAAGATCGCCGCCAACATAAACTACGATGGCGGCAACATCTGGGGCGACTCGCATGACGTGACCTACGTCGGCCTCGGCAAGACCACGATCGATCACTTGGTCGAACTCATTGGCAACGAGCAGGGCAGGGTCATCAAGCCCGACCAGTTCCCGTCGCGTGGCTCCTTCTACCGTTCCGACCAGTTCAGCTTCGCGCGCATCGGCGTGCCCGCGGCGTATCTTGATCCCGGCACGGACTTCGTCGACCGGCCCGCGGGGTGGGGCGCCGAGCAGGTGAATCACTACGTCGGTCATAGTTATCACCAGCCCTCGGATGAGTACGATCCGAGCTGGAATCTCGATGGCATGATTACCGATGCACAGCTCGGTTTCTGGGTCGGGCTTGCGATCGCCAACGCGGACGAGATGCCGCGCTGGAACGAGGGCGATGAGTTCGAGGCTGTTCGCCTCGAGGCCCTGGCCGACGTCGAGGACTGACCGCCGCGGTCTAGCCGCGGTGCACGATCAGGATGTCGCAGGGCACGTGGTCGAGCACGTGCTCTGCTGTGCTGCCGATCAGGCGACGCTTGAGTCCTGATCGGGCGACGGCGCCCATAATCACGAGGTCCGCGTTTTTTTCCCGGGCAAAGGCCGGGAGAATGTCTTTCGTGCGGCCCGGCAGCAGGTGAATCGCCTGCGGGTCGATTCCCCTCCCGGCTGCGAGTGACTCGAGTTCGCGGAGATGATCATCGTGCATCTTCTTCTCGAGTTCCTCCATTGGCACCTTGAGCGGTTTGAACTCGAGCTTCGCCCACGTATTGACCTCTTCGAGAAGCTCGTAGGTGCACATCAGCAATAACTTGCCGTTCACTTTTCCGGCGACCGACTCGGCCATACTGGTGATGGCCTGCGCCAGCCGGCCGTCCTCATCATCAGGATGGATCGGGTCGACAGCGGCCACCAGCACGGGCTTTTCCTTCCACTCGTGGGCCTTGACCAGCCAAAGTGGGAAGTCGAGTTTGCGGATGAGCTGCCAGTCGTTGAACGTAAAGACGGCGCGCTCTGCCGCGCTGTGGTAATCGGTGCCCTTGACGACGAACCGGGGTTCGATCTCCAACGCCCTCGCGACGATAGCGTCGCTCGCCGGGCGATCCTGGACAACGGATGTCCTGACCTCGACGCCGAACTCGGCAACTGTCTCCACGATACGATCCAGCTCTTCCTTCTGCGCCTGCTGCACGGTTTCCGAGATCTGCTGCGAGTCCACCGAGATCATGAACGTCTTGCGCAGGAAGCCGATCGTCGGGTCACTGAGCACGATCTCGAGATCGCAACCATACTGCTTCGCGATCCGCGCTGCGCGTACGGCAACCTCTTTCGGGAATCGTTCAAATTCGATGACGGCGAGTACGGTGTTGCTCATGACGTTCTCCGGCGGATGGCTTACTCGAAATAACTCCTGATCTCCTTTTCATCGAGATCGCTCAGGTTCCTGGGTTCCGCAAGGGCGATAGACCTCAGCGCGGTATCGGATAACTCCGATCGCAGGTAGCCGAGAAACTTGGGAGCGGCGAATATAACGAGTTTGTTCACGCTGCTCTCGGCAATGGCGTTGTTCAGGTAGTCAGCCACCTGTCGAGCGAACATCAGCGTCTGGTGGTCCTGGCCGGACCCGGGCTGCGACATCGCGTGTCGACCCTTGCCCACGATATCAAAGGACCTGCCCGGCCTGTCACTGGCGAATTCCGACTCGGTATGGGTTGCGGTCTCGTCCTGCATCTCTGCAAGCGATTTCCATTTTCCAAATCGCGAGGTGGACTGCCAGAACCGTGCGCGTGCCGAAGAGCAGGCGACGACGCACGTTGGCTCGTTGGGCAACAAGAAATTACTGAGGTCGTTCATTTTCCTGCCGCGTTCGTCTGATTCTGCCCTGCAAGAATCAGGCTAACGACTGCGCGGAACGCTGGCTATGCGTATTTCACACAAGCCTGCCAATGGAACTATTTCGCGGGTTGCGACGAATCAGGAGCGCTTGAACCGGCTGAAGAATCCTTTTTTCTCGTCGTCATCATCGTCGTCGTCATCGGCGACTGCGGTCGGGCGCACGTTCAGGGCCTTGAGCGTCTGGGTCATCGACGTATTGATCTGGTCCTCAATGGACTCGGGATGCTCGGTGGCGGGTGGCAGCGGCGCCGGTTCGGCCATCGGTTCGGGATGGGCGTTAGGGGCGTCGGCATTCAATGCCCTGAGCGTCGCCATGCGCTGCGAGGCGGACGTGTCCATGTGGGCGGTCATGCCGTTGGCTTTCGTTTCGAGCTCAACGCTGATGGTGTCCGCGCCATCGAAGTCGGGGGTTGCAGGTGCGGCCGGTTCCTCGACGATGTCCGCGACGATTTCCCCGGCGGCTTCCTCATCGTTGGCGCTCAATTCGGGTGGCGCGTTTGCGGCGACTTCGGCTGCCATCATGCTGAATTCTTCGCCGAACAGCGTCTCGGCCATCTTGTCGTCGCAATCGTCGATTGTCTTCGCGCGCGCGAGATTCGCGGCGATCTGCTCGAGCTCGGCGTCGGCCTTGCGCGCTTTCTCAAGCTCTTCGGGATCGGGTTCCGGCTCCGGTTCGGGTTCCGGCTCAGGTTCGGGTTCCGGCTCCGGTTCGGGCTCTGGCTCCGGCTCGGGCTCGGGCTCTGGCTCCGCCTCGGCTTCCGGCTGCGGTTCCGGCTCGAGTTCCAGTTCGAGGACAGGCGGAGGCGCAGGTTCGGGCTCCGCCTCCAACCGGGGCGGCATCGTGGGTTCGGGCGCCGGCTCGGGCTTGAGTTCCGGCAACTCCACGGGCTCTGGTTCCGGTGCGGTCTCGGGCGCCGGCTCGTCGCTGGCTTCTACCTCCGGCTCAATCGCATATTCCGGCAAGATTCTCGGTGCAGAGTCGACCGCAGGCTCCGGTGTCTTGTGGACCTCGGGCTCGGGCTCGGGTGCGGGGACCGTCACGTCCTGCAGAATAGGCAGTTCGCTCACCGTGTCCGTCGAAGCTTGCAAGTTGTCTTCCAGCGGCTCCGACGTCGTACCGTCGTCTTGCGGTTGCGTTAAGAGACTCGCAGCCTCGAACTGAGCTTCTACCGAGTTATCGGGTTGCTCCTGCGCCTCTGCCTTCTTGGCGCGGGCCTCAGCCAGAATCACGGACGTCGGTCTGTCGTCGATGCCGGATTCCTCTCTCTCGCGCGCCTCGCGCTCGACGCGGCGAGCTTCCTCTTCCGCCAGGATCACGGCCGCTTTGTCGACCTTCGCCTGGATTTCGCGGTCCAGCGTGATCTCCGGAACCGGTTCGGCGACCTCAGCTGTTTTCGCTTTCGCTTTTTCCGCGTCGGCTTCGACCCCTTGGGCCACGGCCATTGCGTGCTCGAGTGCATCGAGGTCCGGCCGCAGCTCGGCCAGCGTCGGGTCGCGTTCCCACTCAGGAACCGAGTCTTCGGATTGTTCGACCTGCGCCGCCTCGAGGTCGGGCGCGGGCGGCTGCTGGTGCGGGGCGGGCTCGGGTTGCGGCGCCGGCTCGGGCTGCGCAGCCGCTTCAGGCGCCGCCGGCTTGGCGAGCTTCGGCGCCAGTATTTCGAGGTCGGGCAGGGTGTCCTGGATGAGCTCCGGAATCTCGTCTTCCACTTCGGCCGCGCGCGGTTCCGGGGCAGCCACTGGCTCGATTGCCGGTGGATCGGGTATGACCGGAGGTTCCGGTTCAGGCTGTGGTTCCGGCGCCGGTGCTGCGTCCGCTATCGGCTCCGGAGCCGGTTCGGCAACGGGCGTCGGCTCGCCGTTGATGCTGAGTCCGTACTCCTCGTTAGCGACGAGCTTGATCTGGGCCACGTTTACGCGGTCCAGCTTGTTTTCGACGGCCGAGATCAGCGACGATTCGACGAGATTGTTGGCGATGCGCGGAATACCGCCGGACAGTCGGTGCAGCACCTCGGCCGCGCCATCTTCGAATACCGTGTCGAACTCTTTGCCGGCGATGCGGAAGCAGTGTTTGAAGTAACCGAGCAACTCGCTGGCGCCCAGCGGAGCAATCTCTTGCCTGAGCCGCAGCCGCTGGCGCATGCGGGCAAGCTGCGGTTCCTGCAGCACGGTGTCCACGCCACTGTCGCCCATCAGCACGATATTGGCGCCCTCGGAAACACCGGCGTCGGACGCCGTCAAAGCCTCGAGTTCCGACAGGGCGTCGGCGCCTACGCGCTTTGCGTCCTCGACGACGATGAACACGCGCGTGCCTGCTTCGGCGTGTTTCAGCAAGTGGCGCCGAAAGGCGGAGAAGCGCTGCACCGTGCCGGAGGGCATTTCGACCCCCAGTTCTTCGAGAAGGAGTTCCAGGACCTCGTCGTGACCGAGCTGCATACGGCCGACCGTCACGATGACCGGGTCGCTGCCGATAGCATCGAGCGCACGGCGCACAATCGTTGTCTTGCCCACGCCGACGGGCCCCCTTACGCTGACGATTGCGTCGGGCGTTGCGAGCGCCTTTTTCAGGCCGGCCATGGCCGCGGCGGTCTGCGGGCCAACGAAAACATCGCTGCCCGTAGCCAGCGCCCGGAAGGGCCGTTTTGTGAGGCCAAATTGGGTCTCGTACATAGGCGTACTGCACATAACACGCTGTTCAGTCGGCAGTTTGGGGTGAAGACGACGGAATTTCATGGAGTTAGGTCACAAAAAGCGTATATTTCGGCACATTGAGTACCGATCGCCGCACTGTCTGGAACCTCGAGCGTTCCCTGCGCTCGAACTCTCGTAAATAAGCACTAATAATCATGGACTTGGGGAATCTGTATGCAGCGTAGGGGAATTCGCGTCCTGTTGATCCTGGCCATCCTGCTGGGCGCAGTCGCGTTATTCGCTGTCCTGACGGCGCTGCGTGAGCCGCCGGCGAAAAAAGAAGCCGAAATTCTCGCACCGCTCGTGGAAGTCATGGAGCTGCAGCCAATGCAGGCGGCGTTCCGTATCGATAGTCAGGGGTCGGTCAGGCCGCGGACCCAGACGACGCTCAGCTCCGAGGTTTCCGGGACCATCGTTGAGATCTCGCCCAAGTGGATCGCGGGCGGCGTATTTTCCGCCGGCGACGTACTGATGCGCATCGATCCCACCAACTACAACGTCGCTGTCGACCAGGCCAAGGCCCTGGTGCGGCAGCGCCAGATAGAATTCGATGGCGCCGAGAAGCTGCTGAGCCAGGGTTATCGTGCCGAGGCCGAGCATGCCTCTGCCGCCGCGGCCCTGGCCTCCGCCAGGGCGGAGCTCACGCGCGCGAATCGCAACCTGGAACGCACGTACATTCGCCTGCCGTACGACGGCATGGTGCGCAGCAAAGAAGCCGATCTCGGCCAGTTCGTGAGCCCGGGTACGCGGCTCGGTGTCGTCTTCGCGACCGACCAGGCCGAGGTGCGCCTGCCCCTGACTGACCAGGACCTGCGCTTCCTCGACCTGCCGGGTGCTGCCGACATCAGCAAGACAGGCAGTAGTGAAGGCCCCACGGTTTCCCTCACCGCCACCCGCCGGGGCGAAACCCGCTCCTGGGAAGCACGGATTACGCGAACCGAGGGTGTCATCGACGAAAACAGCCGGGTGACCTACGCGGTCGCTGCCGTCACGGATCCCTATCGGCTGAGTATGGAGGGCGAGGTTCTGCCGATGGGTACCTTCGTGCGCGCCGAGATCGAAGGCATTTCTCTCGACGGCGTGTTTCTCATTCCCCGGTCCGCCATCCGCGGCGCCGATGAGCTGCTTTTTGCAAGCGCCGACGACAAGGTCGAAATTCGCCGCGTGACTGTTTTGCGCAGCGAGGGTGAGAGAGCGTACGTCAGTGACAACGTCCACGCGGGTGAAAGGCTCATTCTTACTGCGGTTGAGTCACCGGTGAGCGGAATGTCCGTCCGCACCACGCTGGTGGAGGGCGAGTAATGAGACCCCGGCAAAAGACGGAACAAAAAGGCATTATTGCCTGGTTCGCAGCAAACCATGTTGCAGCGAACCTGTTGATGCTGTTCATTATCGTTGCGGGCGTGATCTCGTCCTTCTCGCTGCGCAAGCAGACTACGCCCGAGTTTCAACAGAACGTCGTCAACATCTCGGTTCCGTACCTGGGCGCCGCGCCGCAAGAGGTCGAAGAGGGCATCGTCGTCAAGATCGAGGAGGCGATCCAGGACGTTGCGGGCATCATCGAGATCAACTCCACGGCGCGCGAAGGCACGGGCACGGTCTCGGCCGAAGTCGATAACGACATGAATCTCGATGACGTACTCAACGAGATCAAGACACGCGTTGACGCCATATCGACATTTCCGGCACTGACCGAGCGTCCGATCTACGCCAAACGTGAGTTCATCATCCCGGTCATTTTTGTCACGATTCACGGGCCGGTCGATGAAATGACACGCAAGCGCATTGCCGACGAGGTTCGCGACGAGTTATTGCAGCTGCCCGAGGTCAACCAGGTTGATTTTCTCGGCGACCGCGACTTTGAGATCAGTATCGAGGTCTCGGAACTGACGCTGCGCCAGTACGGCCTGACGATGTCCGAGATCTCGCAGGCCGTGAAGAATTCGTCGGTCGACTTGCCGGGCGGTTCGATCCGCACCAGCGGCGGCGACATCCTCCTGCGCACCGAGGGCCAGGTGTACACGGGCCAGGAGTTCGGCGACCTCGTGTTGCGCACGTACCCGGACGGCACGCGTCTGCTGCTGAGTGATATTGCAACGATCAAGGACGGCTTCGTCGAAACGCAGGGTTTTGGCAGGTTCGATGGGGAGCGGTCGGCGAGTCTGAATATCCAGGCGAGGGGGCAGCAGAATGAGCTGGAAACGGCCGCCGCCGTGCGCAACTACGTCGAGGAGAAACGCGCCGAGTTGCCCGAGGGCGTAAAGATCAGCACATGGATCGATCGTTCGCAGTACCTGCAGCAGCGTCTCGACATGATGCTGGACAATCTCTACGCCGGTGCTTTCCTGGTACTTATCGTGTTAGCCCTGTTCCTGCGCCTCAAGGTCGCCATGTGGGTCATCGTCGGCATACCCATTACGTTCCTGGGCGCGCTGTGGCTCATGCCGCACGGTCCCTGGCCGACCACGATCAACACGATCAGCCTGTTCGGTTTCATTGTAGTGCTTGGCATCGTGGTCGATGACGCGATCATCATTGGCGAGAGTATCTATACGAAGATACGGGCGGATGGCCACACGCTCGACAACGTGATCAGCGGCGCTCGTCGCGTTGCCGTGCCAGCGACGTTCGGCGTGTTGACGACGATTGCGGCATTCGCGCCGATGTTGTTCGTTGGCGGCGTTGCGGGGCCGTTTCTCGAGGCGATGTCGGTGGTCATCATCCTGTGCCTGTTGTTCTCCCTGGTTGAATCGAAGCTGATCCTGCCGGCGCATCTCGCCAATGCAAGAATCCCCGATGTTGACGAGGACGACCTGTTCAACCCACAGCGCGAGATTCCTCTCCGCGAGCGCATCCCGCGTTTTTTCCTGAAGATTCAGCGCCATGTGCAGCACGGACTGCACTATGTGATCGATGAGTGGTATCGGCCGGCCCTCGGGAAGGCCATTGATAATCGCGGTGTAACGGTAGCGTCGTTCGTCGCTTTCCTGATCGTGACATTCGGCCTGCTCTCCGGGGGTATGGTGCGCTTCGTATTGTTCCCGGAGGTGCCGTCCGATTTCGTTCGCGTCGACCTCACGATGCAGGCCGGCACGGCACCGCAGGTGCGCAACGACGTAGCGGCCCACATCGAGAACACGCTGCTTGAGATGGCGGAGACACACAGGGCGGACAACCCGGACGCGCTGCCGATGATCGATCACCTCAGCGTGTTCGGGCTTGGGGATGACCGAGCCCAGATGTTTGTCGAGCTACCGAAATCTGAGGACCGTCCGTATGAAGCCGTCGACATTACCAAGATGTGGCGGGACGGCGTCGGCGAAATCCCTGGCGTGAAGGACCTGTCCTTTAGCTACATGCAGCACCTCGGTGGTACGCCGCCGCTGTTCTTCCGATTGAGCGGCGATGACTATGATCAGCTGATGGCGGCTGCCGTGCAGTTACAGAATCACATGAGGAACTACGACGGCGTCTTCGACATCACCAACTCGGCGCTGAGTGGCGGCGACGAGATCAGGCTGACGATCAAGCCGGAAGCCGAGGCGCTGGGTATCACGATGTCGTCGCTCGGCCGCCAGGTGCGCCAGGCTTTCTACGGCGAAGAGGCGCAGCGTATCCAGCGCGG
>JASJCH010000085.1 GCA_030066075.1 Woeseiaceae bacterium | reverse complement strand
CTCGACGTGCATGCGCAGCCGCACGAGCCGTTCAGCCAGCGCATCCACCTCGGCCGAGAACAGGCCCGACAGCGAGTGCAGCGCGGCGCGCGCGGCCTGCTCGGTACCGCTCGTGATGAGATCGGCGATGGCTTCCGCCTGCGCCAGGTCGAGCTTGTCGTTGAGGAAGGCGCGCTGGGTGAACTCGCCCGGCTCGGCCAGCCGCGCGCCGAGCTCCACGGCGGCATCCACCAGCATCGCCAGCACGACCGGGCCGCCGTGCCCTTGCAGTTCTAGCACTGACTCGCCCGTGAACGAACCCGGGGCCGGGAAGTACAGGGCAATGCCCGCGTCGAGTTCATCACCTGTCGCGTTGCGGAACGTGCGGTGGGTCGCGTACCGGGGTTCCGGTAGACTGCCGAGCATCGCCTCGGCGATCGCCTCGACCGCCTCACCGGATATGCGCACAACGCCGACGCCGCCGGTGCCTGGCGGGGTCGCGGCCGCAACGATCGTGTCAGCCGGATATGCCATGCGCCAATGAGACCACAGGAATAGACGCCATGCAGAACATTAAGGTCGAATTCGAGAACGATGAGGGCCGCAAGCTGGTGGGTGTGCTGGACCTGCCCAAGACGCCAGTAGCGGATTACGCCCTGTTCGCACACTGTTTCACGTGTACGCACAATCTCAAGGCCGCCACGAACATCAGCCGCTCACTGGCCGAGGCCGGCATCGCCGTGCTGCGCTTCGATTTCACCGGGCTCGGACGCAGCGAGGGCGAGTTCGCGGACACGAACTTCTCCAGCAACGTCGGTGACCTGCTCGCCGCCGCGCGTTTCCTGGAAGAGGAATATGCCGCGCCGACGATTCTGCTCGGCCACTCACTCGGCGGTACGGCCGTATTGCAGGCGGCAAGCAGCATTCCGTCGGCCGTCGCGGTTGCAACGATCGGCTCGCCGGCGGACCCGGCGCACGTCACGCATCTCTTCGGCGACGCCCGGGACGAGCTCGACACCCGCGGCCAGGCGGACGTCAGCATCGGCGGCCGGCCGTTCACCGTGAAGAAACAGTTTCTCGACGACCTCGAACAACACGACTTGTACAGCGCCGTCGGGTCGTTGCGCAAAGCGCTGCTCATCATGCACGCGCCGCTCGACGACATTGTCGAGATTGACAATGCCGCGGCGCTCTACGAGGCCGCGAAACACCCCAAGAGCTTCGCCAGCCTCGATAAGGCCGACCACCTGTTATCGAACAACGCCGACTCGCTGTACGCGGGCCGCTTGCTTGCTGCCTGGGCGTCACGCTATTTGCCGGAACGCGATATCCGCGATGACTCCCTTAGCGCCGAGCATGGCAGCGTCGTTGCCAAGACCTGGAGCGACGGTTTTTACACCGAGGTCGTCGCGGGTGACCACGCCTTCGTTGCCGACGAGCCCGCTGCGGTGGGCGGCTCGAACCGCGGACCCTCGCCCTATGAGCTGCTGTCCGCCGCACTCGCGACCTGCACGACGATGACGCTGAAGATGTACGCAGGCTTCAAGGAGATCGCGATGGACGCGGTGACCGTGAGGGTGTCGCACAGAAAAATGCACGCCGAGGCCTGCGCGGACTGCGAGGCCGAAGACGGCAAGATCGACGAGTTTCACCGCGAGCTGACGATCGAGGGCGACCTCGACGATGCGCAGCGGCAGCGCATGCTGGAGATTGCCGACCGCTGCCCGGTACACCAGACGCTGCACGGCGAGGTCAAGATCAGGACGGCGCTAAGATGACGCCGCCGGCGATGCGTTGGTCCGGGCCGGCCGCTCGAAACTGTCAGCCACTGGACTAGCGGGCCTGTATTCTCTGCCTATGAAGGACTGTAATTCCTGCGGCAAGTGTTGCGAGAAGTACGGCGGTGATGGCTTGTCTGCAACATCAGAAGAGATCGGCTGGTGGCTGACGCATCGGCCGGATATCGCCCGCTATGTGCAGGACGACAGAATCTGGATCGACCCCGAAACGAATGACTACTTTGCGCGCTGCCCGTGGCTAAGCCGGTCGGCGGATGGAAGCAAGTTCGTTTGCGACATCTATGCGGTAAGGCCGGAGGACTGTCGTCACTATCCGACCAACATTGCCGAGATGGTTCGCGACGGCTGCGAAATGCTGGAGCGACACGACCTGGTTGATGTGGGGCGCGCCCAGCGCAAGCTCGACGCGATCATGGCCGACAGCCGGCCACCCGTTTGCCGACGGGCGCGCCGATAAAAAAGCCCCGCCCGAAGGCGGGGCTCATTAGTTCGATGCGACAACTAGAACGACTTAATCGTCGTCGTCATCATCATCATCGTCATCGTCATCGTCGTCATCGAAATCATCGTCGACTTCGACAACGCCCCAGGCGGTTCCCCAACGGCCGTCCTCTGGCCCGGTCGGAGTGCCTCTCGGCAGGGCGTACATGTTGAAGACCCAGACTTCATCCTCGTCGTCCGGATCGAGGGCGATGCCGCTGTAGTCTCCCCACCGGTTGCGCAGGCCGCCGAACGTACGGAGGTAGAAGTCCTCGCCCGCCTTGACGGTTTGCGTTGGACCGACAACGCCAAGCGGATAGTACGGCGACGTGCCCGCGACAAACGCGCCCGCGAAGATGTCCGCGCCGGATGCCGAGAAGCCGAACATGGCAGTGCCTGACTTCGTTACCGCGATGGACGGGAAGAACGTCGTCGCGTCAGTCGTGATGTCGACGCCCTGGATGATCCCGCCGTTGGCCAGCGTGATAAAGCCCGGCCCTGCGGAAGTGTCCAGCTCAGCGAAGAAGGCCTTTGTTGTTCCGGCCGAGAATGGATCGCACGGGCCGGTCGGGTCGATGGTCGTCACGAACCACAGCGAGTCGTCGCGCCAGACAGCGTCGAGCGCGCGCCGGTCGTTGACCTCGATCAGCGCGTCGGTGCCCGCCTGCGGAGCGTCGGCCAGCGCCGAGAAGCTGCAGGGACCGCCGACCGTCTCGATGTCGCCCAGGATCACGAACTCGCTCGCAAAGAACGGCCCGCCAGCCTTGCCGAGCGGGTCATCGATGGCCGTGACCTGTGCGGCCTCGGGCGCGCCGATGCCGCCGAAGGTCAGGCCGGAGTAGCCGACCAGGTAAGTGCCCATCGTAGAGCCGCGCCCGCCGACGCCGCCCTTACCGAAAACCTGCGCGGGCTGCATTGTCAGCGAAAAGCCACCGCCCAGAGCGGAAGGGTCGTAGACCTCCGAAGTCGGGTTGCGGCCGTTGTAGAAGCCCTTCTTGGGTACGATCCACACCCGGTTGCCGCCATAGAAGCCGAACGGGTTGAACGTGAAGATGTTGGCCGTGATGTAAACAGCCTCTTCATCCACTTCAAAGCCAGGATAGTCCGCCCAACCGTCAAACCCGCCGAATATCGTTGTCTTGGCGTCGATGGCCATGTAGCGCCAGTGCCTGCGCCCCGGCCCTTCAGGCTCGTCACCCTTTGATACCGCCAGCAGGATGCGTGATATGTTGTCGGGGTCCGCCGACCCTACTCCATCGATCCGTTCAAGCGTCACCACAACGAAACGATCCTTGTAATGGTCGTAGACGATCTTGGGATCGAACGTCGGGGTTGCCGCGTTGAGCGGGGCAAAGAAGTCTTGCAGCGAGGTGCGCCACTGCAGGTCGCCATCCTTGTCGCGCGACTCGATCATCGTGTTGACGACCGCGATGACCTGGTCTTCGCCCACGGCGCCGATCGGATCCGGCGGAATGAACAGGAAGCCGTCATTTTCGACCGGGTTGTCGTCGAAATTGAAACCGAGGAACCCCTCCTCGACGTTAGGCGCCCACGGAAGCTGCCCAACGGCGGCCGTGCCGTCATTCGTAACGCCTGTTTCTCGGCCGTTGCCCCAGGCCTCGAGGTCAAGCTGTTCCGGGCTGATACCCGGCTCCGCCTGGGCCGGCAAGGACAAGAAGCCCAGTGAAAATACAATTAACCAGATACGTGCTCGTCTTGGTGTCGACATCACGCGATTCCTCCCCGTCGTCGGTCTTGTTTGTGTAACCGCTTTGCGGCACAAAAAGGCTACGAGGGAAGTAGTTGCCGCCCGCACTACCTCTCTCGGTAGCCCGGCGGTCTTGGGGTCCTGGTCAGCGCCAGAGGGTGCGCCGTACAGGAAGCGAGGACCCGTGGCTTTGCGTCACCAGCTTTAGCTGGTTTTGCCTTTATCAGCCCGCACGATCAGAGAAAGAAATATCCCTGTCAATGCGGGAATTTACATAGTACTACAGCGGGCGCCGCTCCGCCTTGAGCTCACTCGCCCTTGTTTTTCCTGGCTTTTTTGCCGCCCTTTTGCGCCTTCGCTTCGGCCTCGACGACCTTGTTGATCTTCCACTGCTGTGCGATCGACAGCACCGTGTTGGTCACCCAGTAGAGCACCAGGCCCGACGGGAAGAACGCGAAAAACGCGGTGAAGATAATGGGCATGATCTGCATCACGCGCATCTGCACCGGGTCGCCAATCTGCGGGTTCAGCTTCTGCTGCAGAAACATCGCCCCGCCCATGATCAAGGGCAGGATGAAGAACGGGTCCCGAGCCGACAGGTCGGTGATCCAGAGCGCGAACGGCGCCTGGCGCATTTCGACGCTTTCCAGCAGCACCCAGTAGAACGCGAGGAAAAACGGCATCTGGATCAGGATCGGCAAGCAGCCCGCCGCGGGGTTCACCTTCTCGCGCTTGTACAGGTCCATCATCGCCTGGCTCAGCGCCTGGCGGTCGTCCTTGTAGCGGTCCTGCAGGGCTTTCAGCCGCGGCTGCAGGTTGCGCATTTTCGCCATCGAGCGCCCGCTCGACTCGGTCAGCTTGTAGAACACCAGCTTGATCAGGATGGTCACCATGATGATGGCGACACCCCAGTTGCCGACGAGCGCATACGACTTTGCAAGCAACCAGAACAGAATTGCGGACAGCGGATGCAGCCAGCCGTAGTCGACCGTGAGCTTGAGCTCCTCGTCGATGTCCTCGAGTTGTTCCTGCAGCTTGGGTCCGACGAACAGCGTCGTCGTAAAGGTTTTCGATGCGCCTGGCGCCACCTCGACGGCGGGCCCGATCGAGCTGGCCGTGGCGACGTTGCCGCGCACCGATACGCTGTAGCGCTGCATGGTGCCGGGCTCCGGAACCACCGCACTGACAAAGTGGTGCTGGATGGACCCGAACCAGCCGTCGTCGGTTGATAGCGTGTGTGCGCCATCGTCGATCAGGTCGTCGCGGTCGAGTTTCTCCGACTTGTCGCCGTCGTAAATGATCGGACCATCAAAGGAATAGGACTCGACGTCGAACATCGACCTTTCGACCGGGTAAGACCGGCGCTGCAGCTGCGCGTACTCGGCGCCGCGCCACGGTGAGTCGCTGTTGTTGGTGACCGTTTGCTCGACCTTCACGGCGTAACTGCCGCGAGTGAACGTATAGCGCTTTTCGACCGTCACGCCTGCCCCGTCGGTCCAGGTCAGCGGCACGACAATCTCATCACCGGATGCCAGGTCGTAGCTCGTACGGGAGCTCGTGAACATCGCCCGGTGGTTGGGCTCCGCGCCCTCCCCTGCGATCCGCAGCCCGGTCTGCATCAGGCCAAGCCGGTTGGGGTCGGTGTCGAGCAGCGCGACAAGATCGTCTGGACGGTCTTTGGCAACCGGGTAGCTCAACAACGTCGCGCCCTGCAGCGTGCCGCCCTCGAGGCTGATATCGATCTCGAAGACATCCGTGGTCACGCGAATCGTCGGCGCGCTCGCCGGTGCCGGCGCTTCGACCTGGCCCTCCACAGACGGCATGACGTCGGGCGCGTCAATGTCCGTGCTGCCAATCTCCGGAAGGTCGGGCGGCTCCGCAAGCGGATCATCGACCTCGGTCGGCTGGGGCGCCGGTCGCGGCGCATAGTCCTCGGTCCACTGTTGCCAGGTCACCCAGGCCAGCATCAGGAACAATGCCCAAACAAGCAGTCTCTGGTTATCCATTCCTTTCGTTCCCGCGGTCACCGCCGTTGCGGCCGGCCTGGCAGCGCTGCCAATGCGTCGCCATGCTGTCGAACAGCTGCCGGTTGCTGGCCATCGCGGCCGCCGGCTGGTTGACGACGACGATATCCAGTCCGCTTATCTCCGCCTGGTGCTGTCGAAACGACTCCCTGACGATACGTTTTATTCGATTCCTGCCGGTCGCTTGCCGGCAGTGCTTTTTTGATATCGCGAGGCCAAGCCGCGCGATATCGAGATTGTTCTTCCGGCAGAGTACGGTAAACCATTTGTCCCGGCTGCGCGTGGCTTTTTTGAACACGCGGCCGTAGGCCTCGGCGTTGAGCAGCCGGTTCTCTTTCTGAAGCCTGTAAATGGAGCAGCCTGCCAAGGTTGAGGGCGCTGCCGGTAGCGGTGAGCTACTGGGGCGTGAGTTTGGCGCGACCCTTGGCGCGGCGGCGCTTCAACACGAGGCGCCCGGCCTTCGTCGCCATACGGGCACGGAATCCGTGGGTGCGTGCTCGCTTGATCTTGCTTGGCTGATACGTGCGTTTCATCTTTCGGGTACCTGGTTTTTCTGCTGGTCTCTCAAAGACCTGCGATCCGGAAGGGCGGCAAGAGTACGCACTGGGCAAAACGCTGTCAATAGACTGCCGCAAACAGTTTTTGATCGGCCTTCGGGCCCATATGGAGTAACCCATATGGCGGCGCTCAGGCAGACGTTATAGACTGCCCCGTCTTCTTGCGAATAACTAGAAACGGTAAGTTTTGGGGACTCAATTGGCAGCCGGGATGACGCTCTGGAATCGTTGCGTCCGCGACCTTCAGGCGGAGCTGCCCGAGC
This sequence comes from Woeseiaceae bacterium, assembly GCA_030066075.1. Classification (GTDB taxonomy): domain Bacteria; phylum Pseudomonadota; class Gammaproteobacteria; order Steroidobacterales; family Woeseiaceae; genus UBA1847. The sequence goes on along the minus strand of JASJCH010000085.1, from coordinate 1,949 downwards.
AGGACTTCAACACATGGATCCGGCCGCTGCAGGCCGTCGAGGATGGCGATGTCCTTCGCTTGCTCGCGCCGAACCGTTTCGTCGTGGACTGGTTGCAGCAACACTACATCCGGCGAATCCTCGAGATCGTCGCCGAGCAGGGCTTCCAGGCCGAGGTTGTCGTCGAGGTTGGGTCGCGGCAGGTGGTTCAGCCGGCGCCCGCCAAGCCGCGCCCGCAGGTCGTCTCCTCGTCGCAGCCCGCGCCGATGGCCATCGAGTCGCACCTCAACCCTGCCTTCACGTTCGATGCTTTTGTCGAAGGCAAGAGCAACCAGTTGGCCAAGGCCGCCGCATCCCAGGTTGGCGAAAACCCGGGCAAGTCGTACAACCCGCTGTTTATTTACGGCGGCGTGGGGCTCGGCAAGACGCACCTGATGCAGGCGGTCGGCAACGCGATGTTGCAACAGAAACCGAAGGCCCGCGTCGCTTATGTTCATTCCGAGCGCTTCGTCGGCGATATGGTCCGCGGCCTGCAGCACAACACGATTTCCGAGTTCAAGCGCAGCTATCGCTCGCTCGACGCCCTGCTGATCGACGACATCCAGTTCTTTGCCGGCAAGGAACGCTCCCAGGAGGAGTTTTTCCACACTTTCAATGCCCTGCTGGAGGGCCAGCGACAGATTGTGTTGACCTGTGATCGCTATCCGAAAGAGGTCAACGGGCTCGAGGAGCGGCTGAAGTCACGTTTCGGCTGGGGCCTCACCGTGGCCATAGAGCCGCCTGAACTCGAAACGTCCGTGGCAATCCTTATGAGCAAAGCCGCGGCCGAAAGCATTGAGCTGCCGGAGGAGGTCGCCTTTTTCATCGCCAAGCGGATTCGCTCCAACGTCCGCGAGCTCGAAGGTGCTCTTCGTCGGGTTATTGCGAACTCACGCTTTACCGACCGGCCAATCGATCTCGACTTCGCCAAGGAGGCGCTGCGCGACCTCCTGGCCATGCAGGCGCGGCTCGTATCGATCGAGAATATTCAGAAAACCGTTGCGGAGTACTTTAAGATCCGCGTTGCCGATCTGCTGTCAAAGCGTCGCAGTCGCTCGATTGCTCGTCCGCGCCAGGTCGCGATGGCTCTTTCAAAAGAGCTCACGAACCACAGCTTGCCGGAAATCGGCGATGCATTCGGCGGGCGTGATCATACGACCGTCTTGCACGGGTGCCGCCGGGTGCAGGCGCTGCGGGAAACCGACAAGCGTGTCGATGACGACTATATGAATCTGTTGAGAACCCTGACAGGATAGTGTGGATAACCCGTGGACAAGTCCGTCTGGCGGTTTTATCCACAGGCTGCCCACAGGTCGCTGGCAGGTGACCCACGAGTAACCAGTTCGGGTTTCAGTAATTAACTCATTGTTTTTATTAGGCTTTTATCTTTTATCCACAGGACCAGGGTGGTCTAATAATTACAATAAAAGATTGATGTCCAATATTTATTAACAGGTGGAATCTATGAAATTCAGTGCAGCTCGGGACGTGCTGTTGAAACCCCTCCAGGCCGTGATCGGCGTGGTCGAGCGTCGTCAGACGATGCCGATCCTGTCGAACGTGCTGCTGGTTGCGAAAGGAAACGAGTTAGCGGTAACGGCGACGGATCTGGAGGTCGAGCTGGTTGCGCAAGCTGAAGTGTCGGTAGAAGCCGGCGGCGAAATCACGGTTTCCGGTCGTAAGCTGCTGGATATCTGCAGGGCGCTGCCGGAAGGGGCGACGGTCGATCTGAGCGTGAGCGGCGAGAAGGTGATCGTGCGGGCCGGTCGCAGCAAATTCAGCCTGGCGACCCTGCCGGCTGCAGAGTTTCCCACCGTTGAGGACATCAAGGCCGGGCAAACCGTGACCGTGGACCAATCGGTTCTGGGGCGGCTGATCGAGAAGACGCATTTTTCGATGGCGCAACAGGATGTGCGGTACTACCTGAACGG
>JASJCH010000026.1 GCA_030066075.1 Woeseiaceae bacterium | reverse complement strand
CTGTTCCTCGAGCACCAGGCCGAGATCGGGCTGGAGATGGTGCCCTTCAAGCACATGGTCTTCGTGCAGGAGAAGGCGCAGTACTTCCCCGCCGACGAGGTGCCCGAGGGCTCGACCGTGCTGAACATCTCCGGCACCGAGCTGCGCCGTCGCCTGCAGGAGGGCCTGGAAATTCCGGAGTGGTTCTCGTTCCCGGACGTCGTGGCCGAGCTGCGGCGCACGCACCCGCCGCGGCACAAGCAGGGATTCACGGTGTTCTTCACCGGCCTGTCCGGCTCGGGCAAGTCGACGATCGCTAATGCGCTCATGGTCAAGCTCATGGAAATGGGCGGCCGTCCCGTCAGCCTGCTCGACGGCGACATCGTCCGCAAAAACCTGTCGAGCGAACTCGGCTTCTCCAAGGAGCATCGCGACCTGAACATTCGTCGCATCGGCTACGTGGCCAGCGAGATCACCAAGAACGGTGGTATCGCGATCTGTGCGCCGATCGCGCCGTATGCAGCGACGCGTCGTGCGGTTCGCGAGTCAATTGCGCCGGTCGGTGGATTCATCGAGATCCACGTATCGACGTCAGTCGAAGTCTGCGAGCAGCGCGACCGCAAGGGCCTGTACGCACTGGCTCGCGCCGGCAAGATCAAGGAGTTCACAGGTATTTCAGATCCTTATGAAGTGCCTGAGAATGCCGAGATGGTCATCGACACGGTCGATATCACGCCGGATCTCGCCGCGCATCGTATCCTCGTGAAGCTCGAATCGATGGGCTTTATCCGGTAGCTGTAGGAGCGGCCCATGGCCGCGATCGCGCCCACGGGGCGCTCCTACGGGGGACAGCATGGCCAAGAAGTTATTCATCAAGACAATGGGCTGCCAGATGAACGAGTACGACTCGGACAAAATGGCGGACGTCTTGCGCGAGTCTCATGGCTATGAACTGACCACCGACCCGGATGCGGCCGACCTGCTGCTCGTCAATACCTGCTCGATCCGGGAGAAAGCGCAGGAGAAAGTGTTCTCCGAACTCGGCCGCTGGCGACCGCTCAAGGAGAGACGTCCCGGCGTCATGATCGGCGTCGGCGGCTGCGTCGCCAGCCAGGAGGGCGAGGGCATCGCGAAGCGCGCGCCCTTTGTTGACGTCGTGTTTGGCCCGCAGACGCTGCACCGGTTGCCGGAGCTCATCGAGGACGCGCAGGCCAGGAACGCAGCCGTCGTAGATATCTCGTTCCCGGAGATCGAGAAGTTCGACCGGCTGCCGGAGCCACGCGCGGAGGGGCCGACCGCGTTCGTATCGGTCATGGAGGGCTGCAGCAAGTACTGTAGCTTCTGCGTGGTGCCGTACACGCGCGGCGAGGAAATCAGCCGGCCTTTCGACGACGTGATCGCGGAGTGCGTGGCGCTCGCGGAGCAGGGCGTCAGGGAGATCAACCTGCTGGGGCAGAACGTCAACGCCTATCGTGGCCCGATGCACGACGGGCAAATCGCCGACCTCGCCACGCTGATCTACTACGTTGCGGCCATCGATAGCATCGAGCGCATTCGTTTCACGACGTCGCACCCGGTCGAGTTCACGGACAGCCTGGTGCAGGCGTATGCCGAGGTGCCGAAACTCGCGAATTACCTGCATCTGCCCGTGCAGCACGGCTCGGATCGCATCCTCGCCGCGATGAAGCGCGGTCATACGGCGCTCGAGTACAAGCAGAAGATCCGCAAACTGCGCGAGGCGCGTCCCGACATCTCGTTGTCGTCGGATTTCATCGTCGGTTTCCCGGGCGAGACCGACGCCGACTTCGAGAAACTCATGGACCTGATCGCCGACGTCGGTTTCGACCAGTCGTTCAGCTTCATCTACAGCGCACGTCCGGGCACGCCGGCCGCGAGCCTCGCCGATGACACGCCGCTCGACGTCAAGAAGCAGCGTCTGCAGATCCTGCAGGCCCGCATCAACCAGCAGGCGTTCGAGATCAGCCAGGCCATGGTCGGCACCACGCAACGCGTGCTCGTCGAGAAGCCGTCGAAGAAAGACGCCAGGCAGGTCGCGGGCAAGACCGAGAACATGCGCTGGGTCAACTTCGACGCCGACCCCTCCGTCATCGGCCAGTTCGTCGACGTCGTTATCACTGAAGCGTTACCAAACTCCCTGCGTGGACGGCTTGCAAACAATAAGGCCGCTGCGTAGTCTCTGACGTACTTTGAACGCTATCCAGATTTCTCGGGACGTCGTTCTCGAGCCCGCCGACAATCACCGCCTGGCAAACCTCTGCGGTCAGTTTGACGAACACCTGCGCCAGATCGAGGAGCGTCTCGATGTCGAGATATCGAGTCGCGGCAACCGCTTTCGCGTCACCGGCAAGCCGGGTGCGGCGGAGGTCGGCGGCGACGTGCTGTTGTCGCTGTTCGAACTGGCGGGCACCGAGCGGCTCGATCCCGAACGCGTCCACATGTTGCTGCAGGAATCCGCCATGAACGAAAGCAATCCCGCGGCGGGCGACGTGGACACGGCTCGCGACGAGGCCGGCGAAGTTTCCGTCCAGACCCGCCACAAATTGATTCGACCGCGAGGCTCGAACCAGACGGCCTACATGAAGAGCATCCGCGACAAGGACCTGGCGTTCGGTATCGGACCCGCAGGTACCGGCAAGACCTACCTCGCCGTGGCGTGCGCTATCGACGCGCTGGAGCAGGAAAAGGTCCGTCGCATCGTGCTCGTGCGACCCGCCGTCGAGGCGGGCGAGCGCCTCGGTTTCCTGCCGGGCGACATGTCGCAGAAGGTCGATCCCTACCTGCGGCCGATGTACGACGCGCTTTACGACATGATGGGCGCGGATCGGGTCACCAAGCTCATCGAGCGCAACATCATCGAGATTGCGCCGCTGGCGTTCATGCGCGGGCGCTCGCTCAACGAGTCGTTCGTAATCCTCGACGAAGCGCAGAATACGAGCGTCGAGCAGATGAAGATGTTCCTGACGCGCATCGGCTTCGGGTCGCGCGCCGTGGTCACCGGCGACGTCACGCAGGTGGACCTGCCGAACCGGCAGGAGTCGGGCCTTAAGAACGCGATGCGCATTCTTAAGGACGTCAAAGACATCGCGTTTACGTATTTCTCGCCGAAGGACGTCGTGCGCCATCCGCTGGTGCAGCGCATTGTCGAAGCCTACGAATCGGACGACAACGGTGGCCGTGACAGCTGACGTGCAGGTCGCCTGCGACGATCCCGACCTACCGCCCGCCGAAAACCTCCAGACCTGGGTTGCAGAGACCGTCGGCCGGTCCGGCCGCGCGCCTGAGCGCGACGCAGAGGTCGCAGTACGGGTCGTCGACGCCGATGAGATTCAGACGCTGAACCGGCTCTACCGGGAGAAGGACAAGCCGACAAACGTGCTGTCCTTCCCGGCCGGTGGCATCGAGGGCCTGCCGCCCGAGGCGCCGCAGCTGCTTGGCGACGTCGTGGTGTGCGCGTCCGTCGTGGCGGCCGAGGCGAGTGAGCAGGGCAAGGCGCTGCACGACCACTGGGCCCACATGATCGTGCACGGCACCCTGCATTTACTCGGGTTCGACCACGAAACCGACGCCGAAGCCGCCGAAATGGAGGCCCTGGAGGCCGAAATACTGGCTTCGCAAAGTGTGACGGACCCCTACAAAGCGTTATGACAAGTTGCTGCTACAATACAAGGTCCCCGAGGAGGGCCAATTCCAGACGTCCATGAACGACAAACCGCCAAGTACCAGCGGCACAGGAGGCACCGGAGTGCTCGCGCGCGTGCGCCGTGCACTCAAGGGAAGTCCCTGGAGCCGCGAAGAAATCCAAGAATTCATAGAACAATCCGAGACTGATCTCGATGCCGAGGAGAAGAGCATGCTGTCCGGCGTGCTCGAGGTGTCCGAGACGCAGGTGCGCGACGTCATGGTGCCGCGCTCCCACATGGTCGTCATCGACATCGATGAGGAATTCGACGACATCCTCAAGACCATCGTGCAATCGGGCCACTCGCGCTTTCCCGTAATCGGCGAGGATCGCGACGAGGTGCTCGGTGTCCTGTTGGCCAAGGACCTGTTGCGTTATTTCGGTAGCGAGGAGGCGGACGACGTGCCGCTGCAAAAGCTGTTGCGTCCGGTATCGGTGATCCCCGAGTCTAAGCGCCTGAACGCCCTGCTCAAGGAGTTTCGCGACAGCCACAATCACATGGCGATCGTCGTCGACGAGTACGGCGGCGTGTCCGGGCTGCTCACCATTGAAGACGTACTCGAGGAAATCGTCGGCGAGATCGATGACGAGCACGACCGCGAGGAAGTCGCGTTCATTCGTCCGGAGGGTGAGCGCAACGGCAAGCCGAGTTATTCGGTGCGGGCGCTGACACGCATCGAGGACTTCAACGAGTTTTTCGAGTGCGAACTCGGTGACGAGGAGTACGACACAATTGGCGGGCTGGTGATGCACGAACTCGGCCGCCTGCCGCGTCGCGGTGAGATGGTGCAATTCGGCGGATTCCGTTTCTCGGTCACCAAGGCCGACAAGCGCCGCATCGATTCCCTGCAAGTGCAACGAAGCGCCTGATCCGTGCCACGTCCGACGACCATACTGCTGTTGCCGGCAGACAAGCCGAGGCTCAGCCAGCTGATCTTCTTCCTGCTCGGCTGCATGACCACGCTGGCGTTCGAGCCTTTCGGGTTGTCGCTGCTCGCGCCGCTCGTCCTGATTCCGTTCCTCTACGTCTGCCTGACGAACTCCCCGAAAGACTCGGCCAAGCACGGTTTCTGGTTCGGCTTCGGCTTGTTCCTGAGCGGGACCTACTGGATCTACATCTCGGTGGTCGTGTTCGGCCAGGCCCCGGTCTGGATCGCCTTGTTCCTGATGATCGGCCTCGTGCTGATCATGTCGGTGTACTTCTGGCTGACAGCGTGGCTGATCAGCCGGCTCGTCCACGGCGAGCCCTGGTACCTGTTCGCGGTTGCGCCGGCGACCTGGGCCATCATCGAGTGGGCGCGCGGCTGGCTGTTCACGGGGTTTCCGTGGATGGCGCTCGGCTACAGCCAGGTTGATTCGGCGCTGGCCGGCTGGGCGCCGGTGCTCGGCGTGTATGGCGTGTCGGCGATGGTCGTGCTCAGTGCGGCCGCGCTGCTGGTCGCGATCATGACCCGCGGCAGGCAGCAGATCGTCGCAATCGTGCTGGTCGTGGCGCCGGCGCTGAGCGGCGCCATGCTCAAGGCTGTCGACTGGACCGAAGCCGACGGCGAGCCGCTGACGGCAACGATCATCCAGGGCGGCGTCTCGCAGGACCGCAAGTGGCTGCGCGAGGAATTCGAACCCACGGTGACGCACTACCGCGATGAGACAATCAAGGCGGCTGGCAGCGACATCGTGCTCTGGCCCGAGGTCGCGGTGCCGGCTGTCGACGACCAGGTCGAAGGGTATATCGAGGCGCTCGAGTCGATCGCCCGCATCGGCGAGCAGACTATCCTGTTCGGCATTCTCGAGCGTGTGACCGAGCGCACGATCGAACCCAAGGTCCACAATTCGATTATTGCCGTGAACGGCATTGATCGGCAGGTATACCGCAAGCGGCACCTCGTCCCGTTTGGCGAATATTTTCCGGTGCCGCCGAGCGTGCGCGAGTGGATGGCGATGCTGAGCCTGCCGCACAAGGACCTGTCGGCGGGCGCAGCCGAGCAGCCGCTGATCAGGACGCTGGACGGCACCGCGCTGGCAGTCGCGATCTGCTACGAGGACGCCTATGCCGCAGAGATGCTGTACGCATTTCCCGAGGCGGGGCTCCTGATCAACGTGAGCAACGACGCGTGGTTCGGCGATTCGATTGCGCCGCACCAGCACCTGCAGATAGCGCGCATGCGCTCGCTCGAGACCGGGCGTTACACGCTGCGCGCGGCCAATACCGGCATCAGCGGTTTCATCGGACCCAAGGGCAAGGTGCACGAGTCGGGCCCGCAGTTCACGGCGGTGACGATGACTCGCGAGGTCCAGCCAATGCAGGGTGCGACACCTTATGTGGTAGCCGGCAACTGGCCCATCCTGATCACCTGCTGGGTCGTCCTGGGTCTGTTCTGGATCCGCAGCCGCGCCGCACTCTGAGCCCTCCCGCGCTGCTGCGTCAGCGCGCCTGTTGCTGTACGCTTGCGGGTTTGAACCACCTGTAAGACCGACCACCAATGAGTACTGCGTATCAGCCCGAAACCGTCGAGGTCGCCGCCCAGGAACTGTGGCGCGATTCGAAGAGTTTCGAAGTCGGTGAAGACACCGACAAAGAGAAGTTCTACTGCCTGACGATGTTCCCGTATCCGAGCGGCAAGCTCCACATGGGACACGTGCGCGTGCTTACCATTTCGGACACGATCGCGCGCTTCCAGCGCATGCAGGGCAAGCACGTCATGCAGCCGATGGGCTGGGACGCGTTCGGTATGCCGGCCGAAAATGCGGCGATCAAGAACAACGTTCCGCCTGCGCAGTGGACCTACGCCAACATCAAGGAGATGCGTGCGCAGATGGACCGGCTGGGTTATGCGTACGACTGGTCGCGGGAGATCGCGACCTGCGATCCGAAGTACTACCGCTGGGAGCAATGGCTGTTCACGAAGATGTTCGAGAAGGGTCTCGTCTATCGCAAAAACTCTATCGTGAACTGGGATCCGGTCGACCAGACGGTGCTGGCTAACGAGCAGGTCATCGATGGTCGCGGCTGGCGGTCGGACGCGCTGGTCGAACGGCGGGAGATCCCGCAGTGGTTCATGAAGATCACGGCCTACGCCGACGAGCTGCTCGAAGAGCTCGAGCGTATGCCGGGCTGGCCGGACTCCGTGAAAACGATGCAAACGAACTGGATCGGGCGCTCGGAGGGTGTGGAACTGACCTTTGACGTGGTCGGCGAGGACGAGCCGCTGACCGTGTTCACGACGCGACCCGACACCCTGTTCGGCGTTACCTACATGGCCGTGGCGGCCGAACACCCGCTGGCCGAGAAGGCGGCCGCAACCAATCCCGAGATCGCCGCGTTCATCGAGGAATGCAGGAAGACCGACGCCGCGGAGGCCACCCTCGAGACCATGGAAAAGAAGGGCATGGCGCTCGGGATCAGCGTGGTGCACCCGCTGACCGGTGAGGAAGTGCCGCTATGGGTGGCCAATTTCGTGCTCATGAGTTACGGCACCGGCGCGGTCATGGCCGTGCCCGGGCATGACGAGCGCGACTGGGAGTTTGCCAAGAAACACGGGCTGCCGATCAAACAGGTCATCGCGCCCGAAGACGGCAGCGAGATCGATATCGATGCGGCGGTTTACATCGATAAAGGCCTGACCGTGAACTCCGGCGATTACAACGGCCTTTCCTATCAGGACGCGTTCAATGCGATCGCAGACTGGTTCGAGGACAACGACCGCGGGCGCCGGACGATCAATTACCGCCTGCGCGACTGGGGCGTGTCACGGCAACGCTACTGGGGCGCGCCCATCCCGATCATTTATTGCGACGACTGTGACGCCGTGCCCGTGCCCGAGCAGGACCTGCCGGTCGTATTGCCCGAAGACGTCCAGTTCACGGGGCACGGGTCGCCGCTCAAGGACATGCCGGAGTTCGTCAACGTTAAATGCCCACAGTGCGGCAAGGATGCGCGCCGCGAGACCGATACGTTCGACACCTTCGTCGAGTCGTCCTGGTATTTCGCGCGCTATGCCTGCCCCGACAGCAGTGAGGCGATGCTCGACGAACGCGCGGCCTACTGGTTACCGGTCGACCAGTATACGGGCGGCGTGGAGCACGCCATCCTGCACCTGTTGTATTCGCGCTTTTTCCAGCGCGTGATGCGCGATGAGGGCCTGACCGAGGTCACGGAGCCGTTCACGAACCTGTTGACCCAGGGCATGGTGCTCAAGGACGGCGCCAAGATGTCCAAGAACAAGGGCAACGTCGTCGACCCGCAGGAGCTGATCGCGAAGTACGGCGCGGATACCGTGCGCTTGTTCATGATGTTCGCCGCGCCGCCCGAGCAGGCACTTGAATGGTCCGACGACGGCGTGCAGGGCAGTTTCCGATTCCTGAAACGCTTCTGGAATGCTGTTGACGAGCATGTCGACGCCGGCCCGGTAGCAGCGCTCGATCCGGCTGCGCTCGATGCCGGCCAGAAGGACCTGCGCCGCAAGACACATCAAAGCATCGCCAAGATCGGCGACGATATCGGCCGCCGCTATACGTTCAATACGGCCGTCGCCGCGTCGATGGAACTGGTCAACGCCGTCACGCGTTTCGGCGACCAGTCCGATGCCGGTCGCGCAGTCGTCCAGGAGGCGCTCGAAGCCGTGACCCTGATGCTCTCGCCCATGGTGCCGCACATCTGCCATGCCCTGTGGGCCCGCCTCGGTCACGAAACGGCGCTGATCGACGAGCGCTGGCCGGCTATTGACGAGTCGGCTCTCGAAGCCGATCTCATCGAGATCGTCGTGCAGGTAAATGGCAAGCTGCGTGGCCGCGTATCCGTGGCGGCCGGCGCCGATAACGACACAGTGGCGGCGCAGGCGCTCGAGGATCCCAACGTGCAGCGCTTTGTCGAGGGCAAGGAAGTTCGCAAAACGATCGTCGTCCCGGGTCGGCTGGTGAACATCGTTGTCTAGGCTCGCAGCCCTCGTAGCAGTGACGCTGCTCGCGGGCTGCGGGTTCCAGTTGCAAGGTGAGCTGGTTACCCCGACCGGCATGGAGAAGACCTACATCGAGGCGGTCGAGCGTAACAGCCAGTTTCACCGGGAGCTGCGTCGCCAGCTGATGGCCGCCGGCGTGGAGGTCGTGGATTCGCCCGCTGAGGCGACGGCGGTATTTGCGGTGACGTCGGACAACACGGGACAACGGGTTCTGTCGGTGTCGGCCCGCAACGTGCCGACCGAGTACGAAGTGTTCTATACGGTTGAATATTCACTGGTCAGTGGCAGTCAGACGCTGCTCGCGCCGCAGGCGTTGACGTTTACCCGCGACTACACCTGGGATGAAACGCTGGTGCTCGGCAAGGCGCGCGAGGAAGACCTGCTGCGAGAGTCCATCGTCCGCGACCTCGTGCGCACCGTACTGAAGCAGATATCCAGCCTGTAGATGGTCATGACCGTTGCCGACGTTCAACGGTCCTCGATCGAGGCCCTGCTGGATCGCTTCGGGCTGTTCCTGTGCCTGCAGGAGGACGGCGAGGCGATTACGGGGAGTTTCTGGGGCGACCGCGAGGCCGGCGTCGTCGGCACCAGGGTGTTCGTGCGCAACGACACGCCGCTACATTCCCTGCTGCACGAGACCTGCCACGTCATCTGCATGTCGGCCGACCGACGCGCGCGGCTCGACACGGATGCCGGCGGCGGCGACCTCGAGGAGGCGGCGGTTTGCTACCTGCAAGTGGTGCTCGCCGACGACATTGACGGCTGCGGGCGTGATCGGCTGATGGCCGACATGGACGCCTGGGGTTACAGTTTTCGACTCGGCGATACGCGTTCGTGGTTCGAGAATGACGCCGAGGATGCGCATAAGTGGTTGATTGATAATGATCTGCTCGACGATGAGGGCACTCCGCGCTACAGGCTACGCGCCTGACGGATGTATAGTCGGGTATGGTCTGGCCTCGCTACATTGCCTACTTTGCCGGCATCGCCATCGTCACCTGGGCGCTGACACAGCTCGAGGTCGCGTTCCCGGGCAGCCTCAAACTGCACGTGGTGATCAATCCGTCCGACCGTTTCGGCACGAGTGAGTTTTCCCCCGTCGAGATCATCCAGCCGATCATCATCGCCGTATGCGGCGCTTTGATGCTCTGGGTGGCCAACTATTGTCCGTCACAACGACCCATTGCGATTCCGTTCGGCGGGCTGGCGCTGGTCTTCATGATTCGCGAGCTCGACTACTTTCTCGATCGATTCCTGATCGACAACCTGTGGCAGGTGCTAATCGGTTTTCCTGCCGCGTTCGTGATCGTTTACGTGTACCGTGTCCGGCGTCGACTGCGGATCGCCTGGGCGCGCATCTGGCCATCCCCGGGCATGGCCCTGCTGTTTGCCGGCGCGGCGATACTGTTCGCCTTCGTCCAGTTCGTCGGACACGAGCCGCTCTGGATCTCGCTGCTCGGCGATAACTACCAGCGGATCGCCAAGCTGGCGGCCGAGGAATTTATCGAACTGATCGGCTACTTCCTGTGGCTGATCGGCACGATCGAGTACACCTACGAGGCGCGCGCGATTGCCTACAAGGAACCGCAGCCGCTGGCGCAGCGCCTGCGTGAACAACGTCGTCGCCTCAGTCCAGGCAAAAAGAAGCGGTAGGAACCCGCCGCGACGGGCGATTGAGGATCACCACGGAGAGTCCCGATGAGCAACGACCTGACACCCGACAACCTTCCCAAGCAGAAACCGCCGCAGAAGATGCGGGATGAGGTGCGCGAGGAGGAGCAGGCGGCCGCGTTCGCGCTAACGGAAGAAGAGGCATTGCGGGCCATGGAGTTCTTTCGCAACGAGCAGAACCTGGTCATGGGCGTTCTCTACGGCCTGTTCGCGGCGGTTGCCGGAGCGGCCATCTGGGCCGGGGCAACAATTGCGACGGGCTACCAGATCGGCTGGCTGGCCGTCGGCATTGGTTTCCTGGTCGGCATTGCGGTCCGCGCCGGCGGCAAGGGCATCGACCAGGTCTTTGGCGTCGTCGGCGCCGCGCTGTCGTTGTTCGGCTGCGCGCTCGGCAACCTTGTCACCGTCGCCTGGCTCGTGTCGCAGGAATATGGCGTGCCGCTGGCCGACGTGCTGTCGGGTATCGACCCGGAGATGGCGTTCGAGATGATGTCCTCGACGTTCCAGTTGATGGACCTGCTGTTCTACGGGTTGGCGGTCTATTTTGGTTATCGCTATTCGCTCCGGGAGCTGACGCCGGCCGATTTCGACAGGGCGTTGGGGAGGGCGATGTGAACAAGGATTCGCGATCCGGCATCGAAACGCGCAGGAGTTTCCTGCGCTTCCTGGCGGCCAGTCCGCTGCTGGGTATGACCGGCGCCGGGCGCTTGCTGGCGGATGAGACGCTCGAGCAGGTCGAGCTGGCGGAGTACCTGATTGCTTCTCCCGACGACGCGCTCGACGTTTTCGACTTCCACAACGTTGCGCGGCGCGTTTTGCCGACATCGCACTATGGTTACCTCGCCACGGGTACCGACGGCAACGAGACGCTGCAAGCGAATCGCGAGGCGTTCCGACGCATCTACCTGCGTTCGATGCGCATGGTCGACACGTCCAACGTGTCGTTGCGGACGGAGTTGCTGGGCGAGAACCTGGCGTCGCCGATCGTCCTGGCGCCGGTCGGCAGCCAGAGGGCTTTCCACGACGAGGGCGAACTCGCCACGGCAAGGGCGGCCCGGGCGCAGGAGCACCTGCAGATACTATCGAACGTTTCCACGCACTCGATCGAGGACGTCATCGCGGCGCGCGGCGGCCCTGTCTGGTTCCAGCTTTACCCGACCAGCAAGTGGTCTACGGCGCGGACGATGCTCGAGCGGGCCGAAGCGGCGGGCGCCCGCGTCGTCGTGCTGACCGTCGATCTGAATTCGAACAGCAACCGCGTCCTCCTCGGCCAGTTCGCCCGCGCCGACGAGCGTGACTGCTCGGCCTGCCACGGCGCGGGTCCGGACGACTGGTTGAAGACCAAGCCGATGTATGAGGGCACCGGTTCGGTGACAGCAGACTGGGACATGTCCGCAATGACCTGGGACTACATCGGCCGGTTGCGCGAGGCGACATCGATGAAGATCGTGGTAAAGGGTGTCGTCACGGCCGAGGATGCCGAGGCCTGCATCGAGTACGGCGCCGATGCGGTCTATGTTTCCAACCACGGCGGGCGAGGCGAGGCCAGCGGCTGGGGCGCGCTGGAGAGTCTGCCCGAGGTCGTCGCGGCGGTGGACGGCCGGGCGCCGGTCATGATCGACAGCGGGTTTCGCCGCGGCACCGATATCTTCAAGGCGCTGGCGCTGGGCGCCGATGCCGTGTGCATCGGCCGCGCCTATATCTGGGCGCTGGCCGCGTTCGGCCAGGCCGGCGTGGAAAAGGTCCTGGAGATGCTGAGGGCCGAACTCAGCATGGTGATGGGACAGATGGGCGCCCGATCTGTACCCGATATCGGATCCCGGCACATCGGGACCCGCGGCGGCTAGTTGTTGGCGGTGAGCGGGTCGATGACCTGCGAAACCTCGGTAATAGCGGAGACGGGAATCCCGCTCAGTTCTGCGTGTTTATTGATGGTCGCCTCGTCCTTGGCGAGATACACGCAAAAAGTCTTGTCGCCCGCGACGTAACTGTTGACCCACTGCAGGTCGGCGCCGATCTGGTCGATCGCCTGGTTGGAGGCGCGCGCCGCGCCGCACAGCTCGACCAGTGACATCGAGCCGATGCCCGGAATATCGCGTTCGATGATGAATCGTTTGAGTTGGTTCATGGTTTGCTCCTCGTTGTTGAAGGTACGGCATCCATTCTCGCCATCTCGCAACTCGGTACAAGGTAAATATTCTTTATCAAAGTAAAGAAAATCTTTATATTATGCGCATGGCCGCCGCGACCCATCTACGCGCTTTGCAAGCGCTCGAACTCGCGATCCGCAAAGGCTCGCTCAAGGATGCCGCCGCTGAACTCGCGATCACGCCGGCCGCGATAGGCCAGCGCATCAAGGCGCTGGAGGACTATCTTGGTTTTGACCTGATCGTTCGCGGTCGCTCGGGCATTCGCCCGACCCGGGAGCTGGAGGGGGCGCTGGCGCATCTCGGGGCAGGATTTCGCGAACTGGATACGGTGAGCCGCATCCTCGATTTCCAACGGGTCAACGAGGTTCATATCACGGCCGATTCCGACTGGGCGGAACTGTGGCTGCAGCCGCGTCTGCCGGACTTTCGTCAGGCAAACCCGAACACGCTGTTCTGTATCAACGGTGTCGGCGACGTACCGGTCCGGCTTGGGGAAGCCGACTGCGAGATCTGGTTTGGGGATGCACGCGACGGTGACGAGCTGCTGTTTCACGACTACCTGCTGCCCGTGTGTTCACCGAACATTACCCGGCGCGTTTCGGCTGCGCCGGAGGAGAGCAGACTGGAGGGCTTTCCGCTATTGCATCTCGACTGCTACACCTTCGACGGCGGCGCGATCGGCTGGCGTGAGTGGATTGCGAAGCACGGCCACCGGTCGACCGGACCCGGACGCGGCATACGTTACAAGAAGCTCGTTCAGGCGCTGGAGGCCCTGTACGCGAATGCCGGGCTGCTGGTGTGCGGGCTTGCGCTGGTGACGCCACAGGTCAACACCGGAGAACTCACGCTGCCGTTTCCCGTCGAGAAGGGGCAGCAGTCCGCAAATGCCTACCGCGTCAGCTTCCGTGAAGATGCGTTGCGGCGCAGCGCCACCGCCAAGTTCCGCGAGTGGTTGCTGCAGCAGGCCGGCGTCACGCGCACGCAGCTGCAGTCGGTGATCGAGGCCTAGAGCTTGGTCGGATTCGGCGCGTCGCCGTAGACTTCCTCGGGGTCGAAGACCTTGTCGCGGTCGGTCCACTCGAGATCGACGTGCCCCGCGTCCTGCTGCGCCTCGAAGTCGGCGCCGACCGGCACCTTGCGGTAGAAGCAGGAGCGATAGCCCACGTGGCAACTTGCGCCGCCGGCGACGTCGACGCGCAGCCAGACACAATCCTGGTCGTCATCGACGAGAAGCTCGCGCACCTTCTGTACGAAACCACTGGTAGCGCCCTTGTGCCACAGTACTTCGCGGCTGCGGCTCCAGTAATGCGCCTCACCCGTCTTGATCGTCAGGCCGAGGGCCTCGGCGTTCATGAAGCCCTGCATCAGCAACTCGCCCGACGTGAAGTCGGTCGTGACCACCGTGATCAGTCCACGATCGTCAAACTTGGGCGCCAGGTCATTGCCTTCCTCGACCTGGCCCACGGTTTTGCGGGCTTGAAATTTGACCGGTGCTCCAGGCATAGGTCGTCCTCGACGTTTGGTGCTTGGGGGGCGGGAGAATACAAGGCATAGCCGCCCGCGGCAATATTGCTATCATTACAGGCTTTTCAGCGGGCGCTCCCCGGGAAACCCATGACGATCCAGCTCCACGACACCCGAAAAGGCCGCAAGGTCCCATTCGAACCGCAGCACGAAGGCAAGGTGACGATGTACCTGTGCGGGCCGACCGTCTACAACTATGCCCACATCGGCAACGCGCGCCCGGCAGTCGTTTTCGATCTGCTGGCCCGCGTCTTGCGACGTCGCTACGATCTGACCTTCGCGCGCAACTTCACCGATGTCGACGACAAGATCAATGCGGCCTCGATCGAAACCGGCAAGCCGATCGACGAGATCACGGCGAAGTACATGCAGGCCTACAACGAAGACATGGGCGCGCTTGGCGTGCTGCCGCCCGACGTCGAGCCGCGTGCGACCCAGCACATCGACGACATGATCGCGATGATCCAGGCGCTGGTCGATGCCGGCCATGCTTACGAGGCCGAAGGACACGTATTGTTCGACGTCGACTCCTACCCGGACTACGGCGCCCTGTCGAAGCGTGACCTGCGCGAGATGATCGCCGGCGCGCGCGTCGAGGTGGCGCCGTACAAGAAGGCCGCGCACGATTTCGTGCTGTGGAAGCCGTCCACGCCGGAGCTTCCCGGCTGGGACTCGCCCTGGGGCGTGGGTCGGCCCGGTTGGCACATCGAGTGCTCGGCCATGGCGGCGCGGCACCTCGGCGACACGATAGACATCCACGCCGGCGGCCAGGACCTGGTCTTTCCCCACCACGAGAACGAACTGGCGCAAAGCCGCTGCGCGCACGGCGGCGCCGATTTCGCGCGTTACTGGGTGCACAACGGCTTCCTGTCGATGGACCAGGAGAAGATGTCGAAGTCGCTCGGCAACGTCGTCCTGGTGCACGACCTGGTCAAGACGGTGCCGGGCGAGGTGATTCGCATGGCGCTGCTGAGCGCGCACTACCGGCAGCCGCTCGACTGGTCCGAGGAAACCATCAAGTCGTCCAAGCGCATGCTGGATCGCCTGTACGGCGCAGTGCGCGGTATCGAAGTGTCCGGCGAGGCGCGCGCTGAGGCGCAGCCGCCGCCGGCGCTGATCGCGGCGCTGGAGGACGACATCAACACGCCGAAGGCCATGGCGGAATTCTTCGCGCTGGCCAAGGATCTCAACAAGGCGGAGGTCGCCGCGGAGAAAGAACAACTCGCGGCGGCGATGTTCGCGGCGGGCGACCTTATGGGCTTGTTGCAGGCCGATCCGGAGGACTGGTTCGCCGGGCATGTCGAGGGCGAGCTGGCCGCGGCGGATATCGAGGCGCTGATCGAGAAGCGCAACGCCGCGCGCAAGGACAAGGACTTTGCGACGGCGGACGCCGTGCGTGACCAGCTCGCCGCCGCGGGCATCAAGATCGAGGACGGACCCGGGGGCACGACCTGGAGGCGCGATGACGGCTAGCGCAACAAACGAGGTCCGGCAGGCACAGGACGAGGTCGTCGAGGAGTTCGCGTTCTTCGACGACTGGATGGATCGTTACCAGTACCTGATCGACATGGGCCGCAAACTGCCCGAGTTCCCGGAAGCAGACCGCACCGAGGCCAACAAGATCCGCGGCTGCCAGTCACAGGTCTGGTTCGTGGCCGAGCGTGAAGACGGCCGCCTGAGCTTCCGCGCAATTTCCGACGCGGCCATCGTGTCCGGTCTCATCGCGCTGCTGTTGCGCATCTACAGCGGCCGCAAGCCCCAGGACATACTCGATACGCCGCCCGATTTTGTCGCGGCCCTGGAGCTCGAGCAGCACCTCAGCCCGACGCGCAGCAACGGCCTGTCGTCGATGCTGCAGGCCATCCGCAACTTCGCCGCCGAGGCGCTGGAGGCGGCATAGTGCTCACAGCGCTCGGCAAGCTGCTGGCGTGGCCGCTGCTTGCCCTGGTCTGGCTGTATCGCATGGCCGTCTCGCCATGGCTCGGCGCCAACTGTCGCTACGACCCCACCTGTTCGGAGTACGCGCTACAGGCGTTGCGCAAGCACGGTGCATTTCGCGGCACCTGGCTGGCGGCGAAGCGCATCGCCCGCTGCCACCCCTGGGGCGGCCATGGCTATGACCCGGTTCCCGGGACCGAGGGAGACGATCGTGAGCGTGACTGAGATATTGCGGGAGTTCGCTTTTCCGGCACGCAACCTGACCGTGTTGCTGTCGGCCCTGTTCATCTTCCTGATGCTCAAGTTCGCCGTCTGGGGCGGGCTCCTGGGCCTCTTCCTGCTGTTCCTCGTGTTGCCGTCGCTGTTCCACTACCTGTTACGCATACTGGATGCGCGATCGCGCGGGCAGGAACCCGGGCCGCTCGATGCGGAGGACCTGATGTGGTACCACGCGCCGTGGCGCCTGTTCATGATCGTCCACCTGGTGTTCGCCGGCTATGCGCTCTGGGTCTTCGGCAACCTCTACCAGCTGCCCGGCGTTGTAGTGACCGGAACCCTGCTTGCCGCCGTGCTGCCTGCGTCGCTGGCCGTTCTCGCCATCACGCGATCGCCGCTGCAGTCGCTGAACCCGCAGGCCGTCGGCGCGCTGATCGGCCGCACGGGCGCCATCTACTGGCTGTTACCGACCTACCTGGTGCTGGCAGCCATGGTGCTTCGCTGGCTGCGTGCGGAGGAATTGTCGGGATTCTTCCTGGACCTGTTCGGCTTCTACCTGGGCCTCGTGTTCTTCTCGCTGACGGGCGCGGTCGTGCAACCTTACAACCTGCACGAAGAGGTCGACATCTATGACCCGGTGGAGCCGGATGTCGAGGTCGTCGAAGAGAAGTTGCTGAAGGAACGGACGAATGTCCTGACTCACGCCTACGGCTTCATCAGCCGTGACAATCGCAAGGGCGGCTTCGGGCACATCGAGGGCTGGCTGCGCGAGGACCCCGATCCGGAATCGGCGTGGGCCTGGTTCTTCGACCAGATGCTGCGCTGGGAAGACAAGCATCCGGCGCTGCTGTTCGGCCAGTCTTACATCAGCCAGCTACTCGAGCACGGCGACAGCACGACGGCGGTCAAGGTGATGATGCGCTGCCGCCTGCATAACGAGGCATTCGTGCCGCTTCCCGGCGACATGGCGGCGGCCGCCGAGGCAGCGGCCAAAGCAGGGAATCAGGAGCTGGCTACCCTCTTGCGGTCCCGCGTCTGACTTTGATCCATGGGGAGATGCCGTTATCCTATCAGGGAACGGGAGGAATATGGATAAACGACTTCTGGCCATACTGCGCTGCCCTGTAACGCACAAGGAGCTTTCCCTTGCCAGCGGGCCGACCCTCAAGGAAGTCAATGCCGCGATCGATGCCGGCAAGTTGAGCAACCGCGACGGCCGGGTGCTCGACGAATCGCTCGGCGAAGCGCTGCTGACCGACGACGGCAAGCTGCTGTACCCGGTCGCCAGCGGGATCCCGGTGCTGCTCGAGGGCGAGGCCGTCAACATGGAGCAGCTTGGTTGAAGATCAACCTCAACCAGCTTTCTTCACACCTGCAGAATAAACTCGCGCCCTGTTACTTCGTGACAGGTGACGAGCCTCTGCTCGTGGACGAGGCGCTCGATGCGATTCGTGCCGCTGCGCGCGACCGCGGCTTCACGTCGCGGGACTTGCAGGTCGCCACGACGGGGTTTGACTGGGCTTCCCTGCGCGACTCGGGCGCTAACCTGTCGCTGTTTGCCGAGAAGCGCATCGTCGAACTGCGCGTACCGACCGGCAAACCGGGTCGTGCCGGCAGCCAGGCGATCGCGGACTTTATCGGCAATTGCGATGAGGACCTGTTGTTCATTGTCGTGGCGCCGAAGCTGGAGCGTAACAACCAGTCCGCCAAGTGGGTGAAGGCGCTCGATGCCGCCGGCGTCATGGTAACCGTATGGCCCATCGACCGCCGGGAACTCCCACGCTGGATCGCCGGCCGGATGCGGGCCGCCGGGCTGCAACCCGACAACGATGCCGTCGCGCTGATCGCCGATCGGGTGGAGGGCAACCTGCTCGCGGCTGACCAGGAGGTCGAGAAGCTGCGCCTGATTCTCGGCGAGGGCAAGGTGACTGCCGACGACGTTGGCGATGCCGTCGCCAACAGCTCGCGTTTCGACGTCTTCAAGCTTGTCGACGCCGCGATGAGCGGGGATGCCAGGCGGGCGCTGAGGATACTGTCCGGGCTGCGAGCGGAGGGCGTCGAGCCGGTGATCGTGGTCTGGGCGCTGGCCCGGGAACTGCGCGTGCTCGCTTCCCTGACCGAGACGGTTGCTCACGGCGGTAACCTGGCGAGCGGAATGAAGCAGCACCGTGTCTGGTCCAATCGACAGGGGCTGGTTCGCGGTTGTGTCAGCCGCCACAAGCACGGCGATTTTCACCAGTTGCTGAAATCCGCCGGCCGCGCGGACCAGGCGGCCAAGGGTCAATCCTCCGCCGACCCCTGGCAGATCTCGACCGATATCGTCATGGGGCTTGCGCATTCATGAGCCCGATCGGCGTGTTCGGCGGCACTTTCGACCCAATTCATTACGGACACCTGCGATCGGCCTACGAGTTGTTGCAGGACCTCGAGTTGGGCGAAGTACGCTTCGTTCCCAGCGCCGCGCCACCGCACCGCGGCAGCACGTTCGCCCCGGCGGAGTTACGTTACCGGATGGTCGAAATCGCCATCGCCGGACAGGACGGCTTCGTGGTGGATGACTGCGAGTTCGGGCGCGACGGCCCGTCCTACACAGTGGATACGCTGGGCGCGATTCGGGCGGAACGCGGCGCCGCCTCGTTGTGTCTGATCGTCGGTATGGACGCTTACCTGGGCCTGACGACGTGGCATCGCTGGGAAGAGATCCTGGGTCTCGCCCACCTCGTGGTCGCACACCGGCCGGGCTGGCAATTGCCGAATACCGGGGCGCTGGGCGAGTTGCTGGCAGAATGCGGTACGGAGGACGTCCGTGAGCTGCACCGGCAACCGTTCGGCCGCATTTATCATCATGCCGTAACGCAGCTCGAGATAGCATCGACCGAGATTCGCGGGCTGGTCGCGGCCGGCAAGGACCCGAGATACCTGATGCCGGACGGCGTCAGGGATATTATTGTTGAGAGTGGTTGTTACACGAACTGAGGAGAAGCTTATTTTGACAGTCAAAGAGAACAACGCATGAATAGCGAGCAACTGTGCACGCTGGTCGTTGACGCGCTCGACGATATCAAGGCCAAGGACGTCACCACGCTCGACGTCCGCGACATGACGACCGTGACGGATTACATGATCGTCGCGAGCGGCACGTCGAATCGCCACGTCCAGGCGCTCGTCGAGAATGTCGCCGAGAAAGCCGCCAAGGCCGGTCACAAGCCGATTGGCGTCGAGGGTGAAGAAGGCGGCGAATGGGTACTGCTCGATCTGCAGGATGCGCTGGTACATGTCATGCTGCCGAAAGTGCGTGAGTTCTATAACCTGGAGAAACTCTGGTCACTCGGACCTGCTGCTGACCTCGCCGCGACCGACGCGTAGGTCATGCACATCCGTTTGATCGCTGTCGGCGATCGCCAGCCGTCCTGGGTTGACGACGCTTTTGACACTTATGCTGCGCGTTTTCCACGCGAGTGGAAATTTCGCCTCGACGCCATCCCCACCGCCCGCCGCAGCAAAAAAGACAAGTCCGACCACGCTGTCCAGGCCGAGGGGCGTCAGATTCTCGCAAAGATCGACCCGGCCGAGCAGGTCGTGCTGCTCGACGAGCGCGGGCTGCAACTCACCAGCTCCGAACTCGCCGCCAGGCTCACCGGCTGGCAGGCGGATGGCCGCGACCTGTGTTTCATCATCGGCGGCCCCGACGGCGTTTCCGCCGATTGCCGGGATCGTGCGAAAATGAGCTGGTCATTGTCGAAATTAACGCTGCCGCACGGGCTGGCCCGGGTGCTGTTCGCCGAACAGCTGTACCGCGCCTGGTCGCTGCAGGCCGGCCACCCATACCATCGCGAATAGACCCTTACATCTGGCCTCATCGTCACCTCGGCGCCGGGAAATCCTCGACGCCCTCGGCCTCGAATTCAGCGTGGGCGGCGCGGACGTCGACGAAAGTCCACGCGCTGGCGAGGCCGCCGCCGATATGGTGTTGCGCCTGGCGCGCGAGAAAGCGCGCGCCGGCGCGCCCGCGGCGGCGGCGGTCGTCATCGGGGCCGACACGGCCGTGGTCCTGGGAGACGAGATTTTCGGCAAACCACTAGACGAGGCCGATGCGCTCGGCATGCTGGCGCGCCTGTCGGGCCGGACACACGAGGTCATGACCGGAGTCGCCGTCTGGGACGGCGAGCAGATGCGGGCCTGCCTGTCTCGCACCGAAGTACAGTTTCGGGAAATCCGTCCTGACGAAGCGCTGGCTTACTGGCAAAGTGGGGAGCCGGCCGACAAAGCCGGTGCTTACGCGATCCAGGGTCTCGGCGGCGTGTTCGTCGAGTCCATAGCCGGCAGCTACTCGGGCGTCGTGGGATTGCCCGTGTACGAAACCACGGCGTTGCTGCGCGAGGCCGGTATTAGTGTTTTGTGAATCGCCCCGAGGGGCGAGGTTCTGCAGATGACCGACGAATCGTTGAAAGAAGAAATCCTGGTCAATGTGACGCCGAGCGAGGTGCGCGCAGCCCTGCTCGAGAACGGTATCCTGCAGGAGATCTATATCGAGCGCTCGGCACGGCGCGGCGTGATCAGCAACATCTACAAGGGCCGCGTGTCGCGAGTGCTTCCGGGCATGCAGGCCGCCTTCGTCGACATCGGCCTGCAGCGCACCGCGTTCCTGCACGTATCCGACATCGTCCGCCAGCAGAACGGCAACGGTGACAACGACGAACTGCCGAATATCCGTGATGTCGTGCGGGAGGGCGAGGACGTCCTCGTCCAGGTCGTCAAGGATCCGCTGGGTAACAAAGGCGCGCGCCTGACCACCTTCGTGACGCTGCCGTCGCGGCACCTCGTGTTGCTGCCCGAGGGCGACAGCGTCGGCATTTCGGCGCGCATCGAGGATGACGAGGAGCGCGAACGCTTGCGTGAGCTGGTCGCGGGGCTGCTCGGGGAAGCGGGGCTCGAGTGCGGCGCCATCGTGCGCACGGTCGCCGAGGGCGCCGAAGCCGACGAGCTGCGCGCCGACCTCGAGTTCCTGGCCAAGTTGTGGACCGTCGTTCAGGAACGGTGCAGCAAAGCCGAGGTAAAAAGTCTCATACACGAGGACCTGTCGCTGCCGCTGCGGGTGCTGCGCGACCTCGTGACAAGTGACGTCGAGAAGATACTGGTTGATTCGGAGGCAGATTTTGCGGCGATGCGCGAGTTTGCGGAGACTTTCCTGCCCCCGGTGGCGCCGATGCTGGAGCATTACCAGCGGCGCCGGCCGATCTTCGACCTGCACGGCATCGAGGACGATATCAGCAAGGCGCTGGATCGAAAAATACCATTGAAGTCAGGTGGTTATCTTATCTTTGACCAGACCGAGGCGATGACGACGATCGACGTCAACACGGGCGGGTACGTGGGCCATCGCAACCTCGAGGAGACGATCTACCGAACCAACCTGGAAGCCGCCGTCGCAATCGCGCGGCAACTGCGACTCAGAAACCTCGGCGGCATCATCATTATCGATTTCATCGACATGGAGGAGGCCGACCATCGCGCCAACGTGCTGCAGCTGCTGGAGCAGTCGCTGGCGTCCGACCATGCCCGCCACCAGATCAGCCCGGTGTCGCCGCTCGGCCTGGTGGAGATGACGCGCAAGCGCACGCGCGAGAGTTTGCAGCATATTCTCTGTGACGATTGTCCAAGCTGTGAGGGCAGAGGTTTCGTGCTCAGCGCGGAGACCGTGTGTTTTGAGATATTCAGGGAAATCATTCGCCAGTCGCGGCAGTTCGAGTTCGCCGAGGCGCTGGTGCTGGCGCACCAGGACGTCATCGAACTCCTGCTCGACGAACAGGCGCCGAGCCTGGCGACGCTCGAGGAACAGACCGGGAAGTCGATCCGGCTGCAGCCCGAGTCCCTGTACCTGCAGGACCAGTTTGACGTCGTGCTGATGTAATGAAGAACTTCCTGAGACGCATCATCCGCTTCCTCGCCTACACGGCGGGCGCGATCGTGATCCTGCTCGCGATCGCCGTCGGGCTGTTCCGCCTGTTCCTGCCGCGGCTGCCCGAGTACCAGGACGACATCAAGGGCTGGGCCAGCGCCGCCATCGGCATGTCTGTCGAGTTCTCGGGCATGGACGCGCGCTGGGGCCTGAGCGGCCCTGAAGTCGAGTTCTATGATGCCGAGCTGATCGCCAACGAAACGCTGGCGCGTATCGTCGCGGCCGAGCAGGTGAGTGTGGGCGTCGCGCTCAGCAACCTGCTTTTCGATCGCCAGGCCGTGGTCGACCGCGTGGTCGTACGCGACACGGTGATCGAGGTGCGGCAACTCGCCAACGGCGAGTGGTCGGTGCAGGGCACGCCGGTAGACCAGCTATTGCCGGAGCGTGACAGCGCGGCGGAGCAGGGCAATGGTCTTGGACCTATCGAGATTCTCCTCGAGGATATCCAGCTAAACCTGCTGCAGCCGGGTGACGAGCGGCCCAAGACGTTCGATATTCCATCCCTGGTCATCAATCGCGACGACGTACGCATGGCGATAGACGCGGACGTGGGGCTGCCCGAAGCGCTTGGCGAAGCGCTGCGGGTATCGGCGGTGCAGTTTCTCGACGGCACGCCCGAAGAGCGCAGCTGGGACGTGCGGCTCGACCTGAGAGACGTCCGCTTGCGCGGGGTCTCGGCCATGCAGCCGCTGGAGCAGGCGCGCTTCGACGGTGGCCGCGGTGATCTCGAGGTGTCCCTGGAGGTCGTCGGACAGCGCGTGCGCAGCGCGGCGGCAACGGTCGACATTCGCAATATTGCCATTGCTTCGCTGGCTGATCTCGCGGTGCGCGGCCGGCTCGAATTTCTCGGGGATGAAGACGGCTGGCTGATTGCAGCCAGTGAGTTCCAGGCGATCACACCTGCCGGCGAGTGGCCCGAGACGACTATGCGGGTCGAGACAGGCTTCAATGATGACGGCAAGATCGCGATGGTAGACGTGCAGGCCTCCTACCTGAACTTCGCAGATGCCGCAGTCGCATTCCCGTGGCTCAAAGATGAGCAACGCACAATGCTCGGTGAGTTCGATCCCACTGGCGTCGTGCGCGATGTGGTTGTCCGCCTCAGCGACCTCGACACCGAGGTGCCGCAGTTCAACGTGTCCGCGGAGTTCGACAACGTTGGCGTCGCCGCGTCAGGAACGCGCCCGGGCGTGCGCGGATTCTCGGGCAGCCTGCGGGCGGACCGGTCCAGCGGGCGGCTGGAGATTGATTCCGACAGCCTTGTCGTGACCGCGCCGACGATTCTGGGACAGCCACTGGCCTTCGACACCAGCCGTGGCACGGTGATCTGGCGCCGCGGCAACGATCGCACCACGGTGCTCTCCGACAGCATTGTGCTGGCCAATGAGTTCTTTGACAGCGAGACGAGCATCGAGGTGTCACTGGTCGAAGGCTCGAAGCGCCCGTTTGTCGACCTCGAGAGCGAATTCAGGATTGACGACCTCGCCGCCGCTCGCCTCTATGTCCCCTACATGGAGCAGCGCCCGAAGATGAGTGAGTGGTTCCGCGAGGGCATCGTCGCGGGGCGAGTGCCCAGAGCCACAGCCCGACTGATTGGTGACATGAACAACTGGCCATTCGATAACGGCGAAGGCCAGTTCCTGATCGAGAGCAACATCCGTGACAGCGTCATCATTTACGAGGAAGACTGGCCGCGGGTCGAGATCGTCGAAGCGGACCTCGTTATCGAGAACATGAGCCTGCTGTCGGAGCGCAATCACGCGATCACGGTCGGTAACGAGGTGCGCGACGCTCGTATCGAGATTGCCGACTTCCGGAATCCTTTCTTCCAGATCAGGGCGCAAAGCTCGAGTACGCTGCCAGCGTTTCGCGAGTTATCCGTGAACAGTCCGATCAACGAGTTGCTCGGCCGACAGTTGGAAAAAGTCACTGTGGCCGGCGATGCGCACCTCGACCTGGCGCTCGACATTCCCATTCGCGACGCACAGAATTTCACGCTGACCGCGAGACTGGAGGCGCTCGGGGGTAGCGGCAGCATGGAGGGGTTCAGCGCGCCGCTGTCGGACCTGACGGGCACGATCGTCATCGAGCGCGAAAACGTGAGCAGCGAGGCGTTGCAGGGGACGCTGCTCGGCCGGCCGGTGGCTATCGAGCTGTCACAGGCGCCGGAGTCGATGCCTGAGTATCGGGTCATTGCCGACGCCGCGGGCAGCGCCACGGCGACAGCGCTGGAGACCGAACTCGGGCTGCCATTGTCCGGTCGCGTAAGCGGCGAAACCGGCTACTCGGCGCGGCTGTTGTTCCCCGCCGGCCAGGTGGAAGAGCCGGTGCCGTTCACAATCCAGATTGCGAGCGACCTCGAGGGGCTGGGTATCGAGCTGCCGCGCCCGCTTGGCAAGGCGGCGGATGATACCGTCGACCTCGGCATGACTATCCTGATGCCCAAGGATTCCGACCGCGTTGACACGACCGGCACCGCCGGCGACGTCTTCTCCTGGCAGGCCACAATCACCAAGCAGGACGACCTGTGGGATGTCGATCGCGGCCTGGTGACGTTCGGTGGCACAACGGCCGCCGAAGCCGTGCCGGAGACTCGCGGACTGCACCTGCGCGGTGCGACCGACTACGTGCACATCCGCCGCTGGTTCGAGATGAGCCAGGAGTCCGAAGGCAAGTTCGGCACGATGGAGCGTATTCGCTCGATTGATATGACGGTTGAGAACCTGCATGTGCTGGGACAGCACCTCGTCGATCACCGCGTGCGGCTCGATCGCAGCGCGCGGGACTGGCACGTCGAGGTTGAAGGTGCGGAGGTTATCGCGTCGACTGTGATTCCCTACGACTTCAACTCCGGACGACCGATCATCGTCGACGCCGAGCGCCTCGTGCTGCCGGGCGATGATACCGAGCCGGATTCCCAACCCGTCCAGGTGGATCCGCGGGAATTACCGCCGATATCGATCCGCTCCGCCGAGACGGCATTCGGCCCGCGGTTCTTCGGGGCCCTCGAAGCGGAGTTCGAGCGCACGGCCGACGGCCTCGAAGCCGAGGCGATTGTCGCGCGGGACAAGACCTTCGAGATCATCGGCAACGCCAGCTGGCTGCTCGATGAATCAGACCCCGTCGGCACGCGCAGCGCGTTCACGGCGTCGCTCACGAGCACCGACGTCAAGGCCACGATGAAGCGCCTCGGCTACGCGCCGGGCATCGAGGGCGACGACCTCTCGATGCTGCTCGACCTCAGCTGGTCTGGAGGTCCCAGCGACAGGCTGCTGGAATCCCTCGACGGGGAGGTCAAGGTGCGGATCGGCACGGGACGCCTGGAAGAGGTCAGCCCGGGCGCCGGCCGCGTTTTCGGCTTGCTCAGTGTGGCGGCGCTGCCGCGTCGACTCGCGCTGGATTTCCGCGATGTGTTCGGCAAGGGCTTCGGCTTCGACAAGATCCAGGGCACGTTCACGCTGATCGACGGCAATACCTACACCTGCGACCTGTCACTGGAGAGTCCCGCGGCCGATATCGGTATTGTGGGCAGGGCGGGCCTCGTGTCGCGGGAGTACGAACAATCGGCCGTGGTCAGCGCCAGCTTCGGCAATGCATTACCCGTTGCCGGCGCGCTGGTCGCCGGTCCGCAGGTTGCCGCGGCGCTGTTGATCTTCTCGCAGATCTTCAAAAAGCCGTTACAGGAGGCAACCCAGATCTACTACGGCATCGGCGGTACCTTCGACGAGCCCGATATCGAGTCGATTACGCCCGAAGTCTTCGCCCTGAGCGGCGCCATGGCCGGCTGCATTGTCGAGGATGACTCCTGAGCGATGCGCGCTGCAGCCGTGCAAATGAACAGCCAGGCGAATGTCCAGGCCAACCTGCAGCTTGCCGATGAGCTGCTCGCCCGCGCGGCCGCCGGCGGCTGCATCGTTGCCGTGCTGCCCGAGAATTTCGCGCTCATGCCCGAGAAGGGCCGCGACAAGGCGCAGCACGCCGAGGAGCCGGGACACGGGCCTATCCAGGACTTCCTCGAGTCCGCTGCCCGGCGCCACGGGCTCTGGATTGTCGCCGGCAGCATGCCATTCGTGTCCCCTGACGACGATCGCGTCTACGGCGGCTGCCCCGTCTACGACCCGGTGGGGCGGCAATGCGCCCTGTACCGCAAGATCCACCTGTTTGACGTCAAGCTGCCCGACCGGGAGGAGTCGTACCAGGAGTCGTGGTCCATGTATCCCGGGGACGATCCGGTTACCGTTGAGACGCCCATCGGCCGCATTGGGTTGACCATCTGCTACGACGTCCGGTTCCCCGAGCTGTATCGTCAGCTCGTCGACGACGGGGCGACCGTTTTCACGGTGCCGTCGGCATTCACGCGGGCAACCGGCAAGGCGCACTGGCGAACGCTGATGCGGGCGCGTGCGATCGAGAATCTGGCTTATGTGATCGCTCCGGGGCAAACTGGCGAGCACCCGGACAACCGGGCCACCTGGGGTCACTCCATCATCGTCGACCCCTGGGGGCGGGTGCTGGGTGAACTGGCCGCAGACAACGGCATCGTAGAGGCGGATATCGACCCTGACCTGCCGGGCAAGATCCGCGGCGAGTTCCCGGCGCTGTCGAACCGGCGACTATAAAACACGCAAGGCGAACAGGACTGTATGAGCGACAACTCAATTAACGCGGTGATGTCCCGGATGCTCGAGCCGGCCGGGCTCGACGAAGGGCACCTCAACACGACGCTGGGATCGATGATGCGCGGCGGCGTGGACTATGCCGATCTGTATTTCCAGGTAAGCCGGCAGGAGAGCTGGACCGTCGAGGATCGCATCATTCGCGAGGGCAGCTTCAGCCACGACCAGGGCGTTGGCGTGCGCGCGGTCAGTGGCGAGAAGACCGGGTTCGCCTACTCGGACGAACTCATGCTCGCGGCGCTGGAGCATTCGGCTGGGGCGGCCCGGGCAATCGCGCGCCAGGGTGACGCCAAGGCTCTGCAGGCCTGGCGGCGCCGCGATGCCAAGCCCTTGTATCCGGCACTGGATCCGCTGGTGAGCATCAGTGACGAACAGAAAACGGCGCTGCTCGCCGACATCGAGGCGCAAACTCGCGCGCTGGACGAGCGCATCGACCAGGTGATAATCAGCCTGTCGAGCAACCAGGATCTCGTGCTTATCGCTGCCTCCGACGGCACGCTGTCGGCCGATGTGCGACCACTCGTTCGCCTCAACGTCACCGTGATCCTCGAGGAAAATGGCCGCCGCGAGCAGGGCTACGCGGGCGGCGGCGCGCGCGCCGATCTGAATTACTTCCTTGCCGGCGACCTGCCTCTCGACTATGCGCGCGAAGCCGTGCGGCAGGCCGCGGTGCAGCTCGAGGCCGACCCGGCGCCGGCTGGCATGATGCCCGTCGTTCTCGGCTGCGGCTGGCCGGGCATCCTGCTGCACGAAGCCGTCGGCCACGGGCTCGAAGGCGACTTCAATCGCAAAGGTACGTCCGCTTTCTCCGGCCGCGTCGGCGAGCAGGTCGCCTCGAGTCTTTGTACGATCGTCGACGACGGCACCCTGCCGAATCGGCGTGGTTCGCTGGCGGTTGACGACGAAGGAACGCCCGGGCAGTACAACGTGCTGGTCGAGAACGGTGTGCTGAAGGGTTACATGCAGGACAAGCTCAACGCGCGCCTGATGGGCGTCGATCCGACGGGCAATGGCCGGCGTGAGTCATATGCGCACATGCCGATGCCCCGTATGACCAACACCTATATGCTCGCCGGCCCGCACGATCCGCAGGACATCATCGCTTCCGTCGACAAGGGCCTGTATGCACCGAACTTCGGCGGCGGCCAGGTTGATATCACGTCGGGCAAGTTCGTGTTCTCGGCGAGCGAGGCTTACCTGATCGAGAACGGCAAAGTCACCACGCCCGTGAAGGGCGCCATGTTGATCGGCGACGGTCCCGAGGTGCTGAATCGCATCTCCATGCTGGGCAACGATCTCGCGCTGGACACCGGTGTCGGTACCTGCGGTAAGGAAGGTCAGTCGGTCCCGGTGGGCGTTGGCCAGCCGACGCTCAAGATCGACGAACTGACCGTGGGCGGCACCGCGTAACCTTTACATAACCACGGGTCGGCAGAGTTCTCGGCTTACAGTGTGAGGCTGTTCACCGTATTCGACATATGATCGGAGTAGTGTTCGTGTATCGCTCAAAGGGACACGACGATGGCATTCGAAAACACAACGACCGAAGACGAACTCGACGCCAACACGCGCCAGTACGTACAGGGATTACGCGCTGACAACTACGACGCAGACCCCGATCTCGCTGTCGACGGCCTGTCGGAGTCCTTATTGTCCCGTCTGCTGGGCCTTTTCGGCATCCGCTAGGGGCGGCCAACCAAATCGTCACTGGACTCCATAGCGGCTGCTATGGACAATGAAACCCATGTGGGTTTCCCGGCCAATCTACGAGAGTCTTCCGTACCTGTATATCCTGGCCGGGGCGCTGTCACTGGGCGCGTCTATGTACCTCAACCACGGAATCTGGCCCAGCGTTTGTTTCATCACGGGCGTGGTCTGCCTTGTCGCGGGACTCGTGGTATTGCTGAAGCGGCGCGATTACCGCGTCACTGATGGTCGGGTGGGCCAGCGTAACGATCGCTGATGCCCGTCGGAATCACTCGCCGACGACGACGCCATCCTCCTCGCCAATCACGTCGGTAATCTGTCCCTCGTTGGCCGGCTCGCGCTTACGCAGGTCGCTATAGATCAGTTCCTGGTCGCCAATGGTGACCACGTCGCCGTCGTGGAGCCGGTATTTCTTGATCTGTTTCTCGCCGAGGAACACGCCGTTTGTGCTGTTCAGATCTTCAATGATGCAGCCTTCCTCGTCGGTGACGATCTGTGCATGGTGGCGGCTGACAAACTTGCTCTTGATATAGACCTCATTGTCCGGTGAGCGGCCGACGATGACCCGCCCCAGCGGATAGGTGTGCAGTGCCACCTGTTCGCCGTCGCTGCGGACCTCGATCTGGGTCAGCATCGAATCGTCGACCAGCTGTGCCTGCAGCTGCTCGAGTTTTCTGTGACGCCCGGTCGTGCTCTCGTGCTCCTGCCAGTCGAGTTCGGCAACGGCAACCATGACCTCGTCGACCGTGACAGCCGTCTTCTGATCCGTACACGCGCAAAGCAGGGCCGTGTCGCAGAGCGTATTGATGAGACGCGGCACGCCGCCCGTGTATCGATAGATGACTTCGAGGGCCTCGTCATCGAACAGGTCATCGCCCTCGCGGCCCGCGACCTGCAGGCGGTGGTTGATGTATTGGCGCATCTCGCTGCTGTCGAGTGGACCAATGTGAAAGCGCAGCCGTACCCGTTGGACGAGCTGTTGCAGGCTCGGCGACTCGAGGGTTTCCTTGAGCTCGGGCTGGCCGGCCAGGATGATGCGCAGCACCTTTTCCTTGTGAGTCTCGATGCCGGACAGCAGGCGCACCTCCTCCAGGACCTTCTTGGACAGGTTTTGCGCCTCGTCGACGATCAGCACGACCTTCTTGCCATTGGAGTACTGCTCGATCAGGAACATGTTGAGCATGTCGAGCAGCTCGACTTTCTGTTTGTCGAACGGCTTGAATCCGAACTCGGTGAGCACCGCCTGCAGGAACTCGGTAGCGGTGAGCTGCGTCTGCGACACGACGGCGTAGACGACATCGTCGTCCAGCTCCGAGAGGAAGGACTGCAACAGCGTGGTCTTGCCCGAGCCGATGTCTCCCGTGATCACGACAAAGCCGTCGGCGAGCCAGATCGTCGACTCCATGTAGGCTTTGGCCCGGGCGTGCTGTTTCGTCCAGTAAAGGAAATCCGGGTCCGGAGTCAGCCGAAACGGCTGCTCCTGCAGGTTGAAATGCTCAAGGTAAGACATAGGGCGTACTTTTGAACCAGTTTACCCGCTTTTCCCGGCCAGCGGCTATGGCGCAGTTCCCCACGACGAAGTGCGTTACTTCACAGTTTCGCTAACGGCGGCCGTTTGCACGTCGCGCTCGGCGGCGGAATCCGCTACCACCGTGATATGGCCGAGTTTCCTGCCCGGCCGGGGCGCCTTGCCATAATCATGCAAGGTCCCCTGCCCGGACGCCCTGGCCGCGTCCGGGATCGTGCCGATCAGGTTGACCATCCCTGCATGACCGGGCACGGCAGTCGATGCGGGGCGGCTGCCCGAGACAGTGAGTACGTGGTTGGCAAACTGGCTGGTTTCGGCGCCTTCAATGGTCCAGTGGCCCGAGTTGTGGACCCGGGGCGCGAATTCGTTGGCGAGCAGTTCGTCGCCGACCACGAACAGCTCTAGCGCGAGAACGCCGACATAATCCAGGTGCTCCAGCATGCGCGACAGGTACGCCTGCGCCTTCGCGGTGAGCGCCTCGTCGTCGACCGGCGCCCGTGAGACTCGCAGGATGCCGCCCGCATGCTCGTTATGCGTCAGGCAGTAGGCTGCGATGTCGCCGTGAACGCTGCGCGCGCCGATAGCCGAAACCTCGTAATCGAAGGGGACCCATTGTTCGGCAATCAGGGGCACGCCGCCGACCGCCTCCCAGGCCTCGTCGATCTGATCTTTGACCTTGAGCACGAACTGGCCCTTGCCGTCGTAACCCAGGCGCCGCGTTTTGACCACGAGCGGCAGTCCAATCGCGTCGCAGGCCGCGTGCAGATCGTCGGGGCTATCCACAACGTGATAGCCGGGCAGCGGAATGTCGAGTCGCGCAAACAGCTGCTTTTCGTCAAGACGATCCTGGGCGAGTCGCAGCGCTTCCAGCGGTGGGTAGATGGGCACGGTCTTACCGAGATCCCGTAACGCCTCCACGGGCACGTTTTCGAATTCGTAGGTCATCACGTCTACCTTCTCGGCCAGTACGGAGAGGGCCACGGAATCGTCGAACGGCGCCTGGATCACCGGGCCGACCCGCGCGGCAGGCGGGCGCTCCGCGGGGTCGAGGAAGAAACACTCATGGCCGAGCTCGCGCGCCGCGAAGCCCAGCATTTGGCCGAGTTGGCCGGCGCCTATGATGCCAATGCGCATGACCGTTAAGCGCTGGGGTCGGGGTCGGCGAGGACCTTGTTGGTCTGATTCTGCCGGTATTGATCAAGGGCGCTCGCCACGGCCGGGTCATGATTCGCGATGATGGCCGCGGCGAGCAGCGCGGCGTTGCTCGCGCCGGCCTTGCCGATGGCCATGGTGCCCACGGGAACGCCGGCTGGCATCTGGGCGATCGACAACAGGGAGTCCATGCCGTTGAGGGCTTTTGACTGCACCGGGACGCCGAGGACCGGAATCCGGGTCTTGGCGGCGGTCATACCCGGCAGGTGCGCAGCGCCCCCGGCGCCGGCAATGATGACTTCAATACCGCGCTCCACTGCGGCGTCGGCGTATTCGAACAGCAGGTCCGGCGTGCGGTGGGCCGATACGACGCGAACCTCGTGGTGGACGCCGAGCGAGTCCAGCATGGCGCTGGCGTGCTGCATCGTGTCCCAGTCCGAGCGTGAGCCCATGATGATGCCGACTTTGAACGTCATCGCGCAATTTTAACCAGAATCTCGTGGACCCGCCGGAAAATCTCCCTGCGCAGCGTCTTCTCGGCGCGGTCGCTGATCGCGACCTCGTTGTCGGCCAGAAGCCTGGCGAGACCGGACTCCGGCTGGCCGGTCTCCTGCTCGAATGCGGCAACGGCAGCGGCTCCCTCGCGTAACAGCCGGTCACGCCATTGCTCCGCGTTGGCGAAGACTCGCTTGGCGGCGAGGTCGTCGGCGCGCAGCGCCGCAAGACCGGCGCGGATCGGCTCAGGATCGAGGTCACGCATCAGCTTGCCGATGAGCTGCTTCTGGCGTCGCAGAGCCCCATGCGACCGGATCGAGCGGGCAGCGCGAACAGCATCGACAATGCGCTGGTCGAGGCCGAACGACTCGAGGTCGCTATCGCTGAGGTCGATAAGCTCTTCGCCGAGTTTCTGCAGCTGGATCTGCTGGCGTTTGCGGGCGCTTTTGCTGGGCTTTGGATCGGTCACCGGATAAGCTTATCGCATGGGACGAGATGAACTGGAACTCCTCGTGCGCGCAGCGCTCGAGGAGGCGGGAGAGCGCGGCGTCGACCAGGCCGAAGTGGCGGCGAGCTGCGACACCGGGCTGGCTGCTACGGCGCGGCTGGGTGACGTCGAGAATCTCGAATACACGAACGACCGCGGTCTGTGGATCACGGTGTACAAGGACTCGCGCAAGGGCAGCGCAAGCACGTCGGATACCCAGCCCGAGTCGATCCGCGAGGCGGTGGCCAAGGCCTGTACTTTCGCGGATTGCACCGCGCAGGATAAGTTCTCGGGGCTCGCCGACGCCGACCTGATGTGCACGGATGCAAAGGACCTCGATCTCGACCATCCGTGGGAGATTGAGGCGGCACAGGCCATTGACATGGCGATCGCCTGCGAGGCTGCCGGTCT
This sequence comes from Woeseiaceae bacterium, assembly GCA_030066075.1. Taxonomy (GTDB): domain Bacteria; phylum Pseudomonadota; class Gammaproteobacteria; order Steroidobacterales; family Woeseiaceae; genus UBA1847. Next base: position 4,213 of record JASJCH010000026.1, on the reverse strand, counting down.
CGAGGTCGACGCGCGAATCACCAACTCCGAGGGCGCGACGGTGTCCACCAACCGCGGCGTGCGCGCTTACGGCAATAGCCACGGTTTTGTCGGTAGTTATGCGAAGTCCAGCCACAGCGTGAGTTGCGTCGTGCTCGCCAGTGAGGCCGGCGAGATGCAGCGCGACTACTACTACAGCGCCGCAAGGGATGCGGCCGACCTCGAAGACGTCGAGCACATCGGGGTGACGGCGGGCAGGCGGGCCGTCAGCCGGCTCGGGGCGCAGAAGATCAAGACCACCAAGGCCCCGGTGCTGTTCATTCCCGAGCTGGCGCGCGGGTTTATCGGCCACGCCATCGGCGCGGCCTCGGGCGGCGCGCAGTACCGCAAAGCCTCGTTCCTGCTGGACGCAGTCGGTGAGCAGGTCTTCCCGGACTTCGTCAACATCGAGGAGCGGCCGCATATTCCGAAGGGCATGGCGAGCGCGGCCTATGATGCGGAGGGCGTCGGCACCTGGGATCGCGACATCATCTCCGGCGGCGTGTTGCGCGAGTATGTCCTCAGCAGCTACTCGGCGCGGCGGCTCGGTTTGCAGACGACGGCGAACGCCGGCGGGGCGCAAAACCTGCTTGTACCAGGAACCGGCGGCGACCTCGCAACTCTGATCGGCGAGATGGGCACGGGCTTTATCGTCGAGGAACTGATCGGCCATGGCCTCAACATGGTAACTGGCGACTACTCGCGTGGCGCCGTGGGGCAATGGGTGGAGAACGGCGAGATCAAGTGCCCGGTGCACGAGGTCACGATCGCCGGCAACCTGCGCGACCTGTACCCGCGAATCGCGGCGATCGGTGACGATCAGGACTTGCGCGGCGGTATCCGCTGCGGTTCCGTGCTCGTCGAAGAAATGACCATTGCAGGCGCCTGATAACCACGCAGCTGCGAAACCCGAAATTCAAGGAGAGAATGACAATGGCTTTAAGGATTGGCCTCCGCGCCCTGTTACTGGGCGCGATACTGCTGGCGGGCGGCGCTGCAGCTGACGACTTCGACTTTGAGGTTGGCCTCACGTACGACAGGACCCAGCTCGATTCAGAGCAGACCTTTACGTCCAACGTGGGCACAATTTTCAACGCGACGGAAGTCGATACGGACGCCTACGGCCTGTTCGGCAGCTGGTATTTCGCGGGCCTTTCCGACGACAACGGGCCCCGAGCCCGGGCGGCGTTCGTCGATCGCGCGTCCATGCTCAGTGTGGGCTATGTCCGGACCGACGTGACGTTCTCGACCTCGATCGTGAGCACGGACCCGCTGGTTCCCCCGTTCGAGGGTGAATTCGAGTCAGATGGGGACGCCTATGCGCTCGACCTGCGCTACGTCTGGCGCGACAGCGGCTGGTTTATGAATGCGGGCGTTGCAGAGGCGGACGCGAATGTCGGCGGCACCATCGGCGGCTCCAGCGACGCGACAGCGTGGCGCCTGGGCGTCGGCAAGTACCTGTTCGATACGACGACATTGGCGCTAGACGTCAGCGAGACGGATGATGACGTCGCCGACGCAACCGTTGTCGCATTGGCGTTTGCTCATCTCGGTGACATGGGCGAGACCTGGCAGTACGGTGTCGATCTCGGCTATGCGCGCACTGACGGCGATTTCGACCTTGAGATTGATAGCTGGAACGCCGCGCTGTCGCTGTATCCCAACCGCGATGTCGAGTTCGGCCTGCGCATCGTCGAGCAGGATGCGGACCCTGAGTTCCTTGAGAGCACGAGTTACGAGGGCTTCGCGAGCTGGTTCGTCACGCCGAGCGTCGTTCTCGGCGCCAGCTACCGCGTTGACGATGTCGACTCTCGCGGCAGCGTCGCTTTCCAGCCGGCCGACAGGGACAGCGATACGGACCAGGATGGGTTCTCCCTGAGCGTATCTGTCCGGTTCTGAGCAGGCATTGACGGCAAGGTCGTCCGCGTCAAAGCCCACCGCCGCAGCTAGCGGTTCAACGCCGCGTCGATCGCGCTTATCGCCGCATGGCCTACCTCGGCGAGGTCGTCGAGGTAGGGCCTGATGGTGTTCGTCATTGACGTCCAGTGATTGAGCGTCTGTTTGATGCGGACATTCGTGCGAATTTCATCGACGACTGCCCTCAGCGTGGCGTCGTCGCTGGTCGGCGTGCAGCTGCGCGTCAGAACCTCAATACCGCCGTTGACATCGTGGCATCCCCGCCAGAGCTCTTCCATCATGTCGTGCGGGATAAGTTCGCGAACGAGCTTGCGATAGTCGGGTCTTTCATTGAGGTTCTGCGCAATGCCCCGGCCCTGGAGATAGTAGGCCGAGACCACCGTTTCGACATCCCGGTCGCGCGGTAATCCCAATCGCTGCATCTCGTCCAGGACTGTGCGATCGAGCTCCAGCGATATGAATTGTGACGCGTGAAAAAAATCGATGATGCGTTCCCAGCAGTCGTCCGAACAGGGTTCATCGGAGTTGATAAACGCGATGGATCGGGCGCCGGCCTCTGAAACCTGGCCCAGGTAAGATCGCCAGTAACTGCCCGCCCGGCTGGCGCTCTCTTCGATCTCCGACCGGAGATCGAGCAGCAGCATCTCCTCCTGGTCGTTGAATACCCGCTCCTCGTTCCAGTTGCCTATCTGGATACCCAGAAACACACCCACAACGACGATGACGAAATCCAGCCAGACCGCGAACCAGTTCTGGGTCCTGACGTGTTCAATGACCCGGCGCAACAGCATGCGTCCTCCTTTGCCCTACTGATTGCCGGACGGGGCGTGCGCCAGCAAGTCGGACAGGGTCCGCGTGCCGACAACTTCGATGACCGCACTGTCGAGGGCCCGACCCAGCGAGTCGACTTCTTTCGACCATTTGGGGTCGCGATAGGACCCGGTCTCGCCGTGCACGCGAACGACGGAAAGGATGTCGTCGAGGCGAATCGTGGCCATGTCCTTGCCGGGCAACAGGTCGTCCTTGTCAGTGACCGCGAGCAGGCCGCCGGCCTCGAGCGCCTCGAGGACGGGCGCCAGCGTGATCGACGGGATGCGCATCCGGCGGCTGATCTCGTGAGCATCGATCGAAACTTCCGTGTCGCGAAATGCGCGTCCGACGAACAGCATGATGTTGAGCGCCAGGCGCTCGCGCATCGCGTTGGACAGCCGCGGCTCGCGGCGGCCGATGCGCAGGAACGCCGGGTTCTGGATGTAGTAGGCGAGCTGCGCGCCGAACAGCAGCACGATCCAGTTCAGGTACAGCCAGATCAGCGTCAGGATCGCGACCGCGAAACCCGAGTAGATAAGCTGCGTGCGCGTGGAAAACACCACGAATGTCGCGAACGCCACGCTGAGCGTGGCCCAGATGAAGCCACCTGCGAGACCGCCGTACAGGGCTGCTGTGAACTTCACCCGCGTATTCGGCATGTACATGTAGAGGAACGTAAACACGGCCGTCACGAGCAGGTAGGGCGTCAGCTTGTTGGTGGCGACAAGGACCGGCCCCAACGCTTCGCTGGTCAGCAGGAACTGCACCACGGTATTGCTCTTGAGCGATGCGATCATGCCGAGCGCGACGACAATGATCACTGGGCCAATCAGTAGCACGACCATGTACTCGGTCAGCCGGCGAGCCAGGCTGCGGCGTTTCGCCACGTACCAGACGTAGTTAAAACTCTCCTCCATCTTCTGCACCATCGACACGGCCGTGTAGATGAAGAACGCCAGGCTGATGCCGCCGAGCACGCCGCCCTTGACGTTGTCCACGAGTTCGATGACCTGCCGGGTCATCTCGGCGCCCTGGGCGCCCAGCGGCTCAAGGAAGTCGAAGAGAAACGGCTCGAGCTGGTTGTGAATGCCGAATCCCTGTAGCACCGAGAAGCTGAACGCGATCAGCGGCACGACCGAGAGCAGCGTCGTGTACACGAGGCTCATGGCGCGCAGGGTGATCTGACCCGACACCATGTCGCGTATCAGGCCGTAGGAGTAACGCAGAAGGGTCGCAGCGATGCGCCCGCCAAGACCGTGCTTCTCGAGGCCGTCGCCCCAGACGAAGTCGTCGAACTTGCTGCGCAGCGTCGGGATCATTGTGTCAGGCGGTCGAACGCTTCCTGGTACTTGGCGCTGGTCTGTTCGAGCACGTCGGCCGGCAACTCGGGCCCGGGCGCGGTCTTGTCCCAGTCCAGCGTGTCGAGATAGTCGCGCACGAACTGCTTGTCGAAGCTCGGCGGGCTGAT
>JASJCH010000025.1 GCA_030066075.1 Woeseiaceae bacterium | reverse complement strand
GACGAGCCCGGGCAACTCGCGCAAGGTCATTACGGTCGGCTCACTGACCGATAACGGCACCGGCGACGACTTCAGCGACGACTACGTCTCCTCGTTCTCGTCCCTTGGGCCGACGCCGGGCGACTTCGTCATCAAGCCGGACCTTGTCGCACCGGGCAACCGGGTGATCTCGACGGTACCCGACGGTTCGACGCTCGGCGCCTTGCTGCCAAGTCGCATTATTACCTGCAGCTCCGACAACAGCTGCACGGACGACTACCTGGTCATGTCCGGCACCAGCATGGCTGCCCCGCTGGTCAGCGCCACGGTTGCGATGATGCTCGAGAAGGATCCATCGCTGACGCCGGCCACGATCAAGGCTCGCCTGATGCGCTCCGCGCACAAGTTCCCGGACATGTCTCCCATCGAGATGGGCGCCGGCCTGCTGGATGTTGAAGCCGCCCTCAATGAGACGGGCACCCTGGCTGGCGAAGCGCTATCGCCGCTGATGGTATTCGACGATGCGACCGGTGGGACGCTGGTCGAGGAAACGGGCCTGCTCTGGGGCGACACGGTCTGGGGATCGGGTTACCTGTGGACCGACGGCGGCGGTATCAATGCGAACGGCTACCTGTGGACCGACGGTGGTGGGATTAACGCCAACGGCTACCTGTGGACCGACGGCACGACCTTCGCCAATGGCTACCTCTGGACCGATGGCGGTGGAGGCGGACGCCTCGCGGCCAACGGCTATCTCTGGACGGACGGTGGCGGATCGAACGCGCAGACCCTGTTCGACCCCCTCGCCGACAACCCGGTCATGCTCGATGACGAGCATCCGGTCGAATGATTCATGGTTCCTCTCCCCCGGCGGGGAGAGGAACCCGTTTCAAAAACCCCTAAAGAACAGGAACTAACAGGAATTTGACACACGCATTATGTGACCCGCATCACAACCATACCGCCAACTCCCCTTAACACCATCAACGCGGCCAGAACGTCAATTTGAGTTAATAGCTGCCATAGGAATTGGGAAACGCGGACGACGATGCAACAGTCCGGAACAAGGATGAGACCGACAATCATGAAGAAATTTATTTCAGCAATCGCCCTTACCGCCGTTATCGGCGCCGCGGCGTTCGTCCTGCAAACGAACGACCGTATGATCCCCTGGTCGACCAGCGTCTCAGATGCGCCGGCTGATAGCATTGCCATTGTGAAGAGCGACGTTGCAGGCGAACGCGCTTCACTGCAGGCAGCTACCGACGTAAGTTCCGAGGTCGCGGCACCGGCCGATGACCTGTACATGGCGGATGCCGTCACGAGCTTCTACGCCCCGCAGGCCACGACAGCCGCCCGCCAGCAGACGGCGAACGCGACTGACGAGCGCCCGGCCCGCAGCACGCAGGCAGCCGCTATGGCGAAGATGAGCAGCCAGGTCGCTGCACTGGCGGCTTCCGGCGGCAACGCTCCGGTCGAGCTCATTGTCAGCTACAACGAGTATCCGCACCTGTTTGAAGACGGTCGCATCGAAAGCCTGGGCGGCGAAATCGTGCGCCGCTACACGATCATCGAGCAGCTCGCTGTACGACTGCCGGCTAACGCCCTGGTCGACCTTGCTGTCGACGAGTCGGTCGATCGCGTATCACTGGACGAGACCGTGCGGGTGACAGCGGCGACCTTGCTGGCATCTAGCGCGCCTGAAATACAATCGTCCGCGCTTGCATCGAATCGCCCCGTTTATCCGTCGCCGAACAGGTCTTTCAATGGCCGCTATATCAACGTTGCGATGATCGACACGGGCGTCGCCTCGCACAAAGACCTCTATGGCCGCGTGGAGCAGTTCAGTTTCCTGGACGGTGAGTCACCGAACGTGGAAATCGAGGACGTTGAGGGTGGCGATGTTGAGTACGACGGTCTCCAGGACGGCTACGGTCACGGCACGCACGTTGCGGGCATCCTCTCGGCAACGGGCAAGAGCTCCGATGGCAAGTACACGGCCCTGGCCACGGGCGCGAACATCCTGTCGCTGCAGGTGCTCGACGCCAACGGCCAGGGGCAGATGTCCGACGTCATCGCCGCCCTCGACTGGCTGCTGGAGTACGGCGAGGCCTTCGACATCGACGTGGTCAACATGTCGCTTGGCAAGCCCGTTACCGAATCGAACACAACCGACCCGCTCGTGCTCGCCGTCGAGGCGCTGTGGGATAGCGGCATGGTTGTCGTCGTCGCCGCGGGTAACCAGGGTAACGACGGCTACTTCACGGTGACGAGCCCGGGCAACTCGCGCAAGGTCATCACGGTTGGTTCGCTGACCGATAACGGCACGGGCACCGACTTCAGCGATGACTACGTGTCGACGTTCTCCTCTCGCGGGCCGACGGCGGGCGACTTTGTCGTCAAGCCCGACCTCGTCGCCCCGGGTAACCGACTGGTGTCGACGATCCCCGGCTCTTCCACGCTGGGCAGCCTGCTGCCTGATCGTATCGTCCGCTGCACCATGGGCGACGAATGCGACGACTATTTCATGCTGTCGGGTACGAGCATGGCGGCCCCGATGGTCAGCGCCACGGCGGCCCTGATGCTGCAGAAAGACCCGTCGCTGACGCCGGCTACGGTCAAGGCACGGCTGATGCGCTCGGCGCGCAAGTACGGCCATTCGCCGATCGACGCTGGTGCGGGGCTGCTTGATGTCGACGCGGCGCTGAACGAAGCGAACACCGTCTCCGGCGAAGCGCTGTCGCCATTGATGCACCAGGACCCGGCGACCGGCGCCACGCTGATCCAGGAGACCGGCATTCTCTGGGGCGACACGATCTGGGGATCCGGTTATCTCTGGACCGACGGTGGTGGCATCAACTCCAACGGCTACCTGTGGACCGACGGTGGCGGTATCAACGCCAACGGCTTCCTCTGGACCGACGGTGGCGGCATCGACTCCAACGGCTACCTGTGGACCGACGGCAGCGTCGACCCCAACGGTTACCTCTGGACCGACGGCGGGCTGGTCGCCAATGGCTACCTCTGGACCGACGGTGGCACCGGCGGCGGGCGCATCGCGGCCAACGGCTTCCTCTGGACCGACGGTGGGGGCACCAGCAACAATGGCTACCTCTGGACCGACGGCGGGGGCGCGCGTGCCGCGGCGTTCTTCGACCCGTTTGCCGAGTTCCCCAAGCTGCTTGACGACGAGCACACGGTCAAGTAATTGATGGCTCTTCCCCTGATGGGAGAAGAGCCGTCTTTCCAGAACCACATTTTGTAGCCGCCAACGATATCCGCCTGGCCGTCTTCGAACAGGGAGACGGCCAGGCGGTTTTTTTTCTGCACGGCTTTCCCGAGCTCGCCTATTCCTGGCGATTCCAGTTGCCGGCGGTGGCCGAGGCCGGCTACCGCGCCATTGCATTCGACCAGCGCGGCTATGGCCAGAGCTCGGTGCCGCCCGAGGTCCGGGACTACGGCATCGACCAGCTCATCGGCGACGTCCTCGGGCTGCTGGACGCCTACGGGCTCGACAAGGCCACGTTTGTCGGGCACGACTGGGGCGCTTTCGTACTGTGGCACATGAGCCTGTTGTGTCCCGAGCGCATGGAGCGCCAGGCAATTCTGAACATCCCGTTCTGGCCGCGCCCGCCGGTCGACCCGGTCGCGCTGTTCCGGCAACGCTTCGGCGATGACTTCTACATCGTCAACTTCCAGGACTCCGATGAGGCCGACCGGACCTTCGCCTCGGACCCGGAACATTTCTTTGACGTGCTCATGCGCAAGAACCAGGTATCACGCCGCGAGTTCGAGCAGCTTCCTGCCGAACGTCGGGTGCTGAGCCTGTTGCAGACGTTCGCGCGCAGCGAGTCAGGTGGCGATCCCTTGCTCAGTGACGAGGAGCGCGACTACTTCGCTAGCGCTTTCGCCCGAACAGGCTTTACCGGCCCGATCAACTGGTACCGCAACTGGACCGCCAACTGGCAGCGTTTAGAAGGGGTGCCGCAGGTTGTCGAGGTGCCCACGCTGTTCATCGGCGCCGTGGACGATATCGTCGTCTCGCCAGAACACATCGAGGGTATGAAACCGTTCGTGAAAAACCTCGAGTGCCACGTGCTCGAGAACTGCGGCCACTGGTCGCAGCAGGAAAAACCCGACGAGGTCAATCGGCTCCTGATCGATTGGCTAGCCACTTGAGCCCCTGCGTGTAGGACACGTAAGCGGCACCGCCGGAGATCATGAAGTTCACGATCTCGGCCATCGTGACCGGGCCAGCGCCGGTCGCAAACACGTCGTGCGTGATCATCATCGAGCGCAGCGCCATGTTGATGATCAAGGCCGCCAGCGTAACGACGGATTCCACCAGGCCGACGACATTGGTCCAGGCGGGGCGCCAGATCACCAGCGCGAAGCAGGCGAAGAGCACGACATAAAACAGCACACGCAGCGTCGGCGCGGAGTCGAGAAATGCTGCGCGGACGTTGACGCCGAAGCCGAAATCGAGGAAGACGAACACTGCCGTCGCCGCGTAGTAGATGCGCAAAATGTTTCTATTCATTTCCGTCGAGTTTACTGCAATAAATCTCGATTAATATCGGTCTACTAGGTATCGACACTGCCTGCAGGGCCCGACATGCTGATCAAGAAACCCGCCGACATTCGCCCGTCCGAGATTACGAGCGAGACCAATTACCTGAACCGCCGCCAGTTCATGGGCGCCGGGAGCATCGCGGGCGCATCCCTGCTGGCCGGCCCGGCACTTGCCGCCGTCGTGCCCCTGGGCGATCGCGCGAAGCTGCCCGATGTCCGCAAAAGCCCGTTCAGCACCTCGGAAGAGCCCAATAGCTACGAGGACATCACGACGTATAACAACTACTACGAATTCGGCACCGGTAAAGGCGACCCGTTTCGAAACGCGCAGGACTTCGAGGCGCGGCCGTGGTCAGTGACGGTCGACGGGCATGCCGAAAAGACCGGCACGTTCGACTTCGACGACTTCATCAAACCGTTCGACCTCGAGGAGCGCATCTACCGCATGCGCTGTGTCGAAGCCTGGTCGATGGTCATTCCCTGGATCGGCATCTCGCTGGCTGACGTCGTCAAGCATCACCAGCCCACGTCGAAGGCGAAGTACGTGGCCTTCGAAACGCTCCACGACCCCAAACGCATGCCCGGCCAGCGCCGCCGCGTGCTCGACTGGCCCTACCGCGAGGGGCTGACGATTGCGGAAGCGACCAACGCGCTGACCATTCTCGCGGTGGGTGTCTATGGCGAATCCATGCCCAACCAGAACGGCGCTCCGATTCGGCTCGTCGTGCCGTGGAAATACGGCTTCAAAGGCATTAAGGGCATCGTTCGCATCAGCTTTACCGAAGAGCGGCCGCCGGTGAGCTGGAACATTTCCGCACCTCACGAGTACGGTTTCTACGCCAACGTGAATCCAGAGGTCGACCACCCGCGCTGGAGCCAGGCGAGCGAACGACGCATCGGTTCCGGGCTCTTCGCAGCGCGGATTCCGACGCAGATGTTTAACGGCTACGGTGATCAGGTCGCCCACCTCTACGACGGACTCGACCTGCGCAAGAACTACTAGCCGCCATGAACACGCTGCAGCGAGTTCGGTTTGTCGGTAAACCGATCGTTTTCATGCTGTGCCTGGTCCCGGCGCTGCTCGTCGTCGGCGATGCGTTTAACCTGACCGGCCAGCTGTCGGCCAACCCGGTCGAGGACATCCTGGATCGATTCGGCAACTGGGGGCTGCGTTTCATCATGGTGGCCCTTGCCGTGACGCCACTGCGCCGAATCACGGGCTGGAACTGGCTGGCGCGGTTTCGCCGGATGCTGGGCCTGTTTGCGTTCTTCTACGTTCTGATGCACTTCGTGGTCTGGTTGCTGCTGGACCGGGCGCTCGCCGTCGACCCGGCCTTCCAGTGGGGCATCGTCTGGGAAGACCTGACGGAGCGGCCATTCATCACAATCGGGTTTGCCGCCCTGCTCCTGCTCACGGCGATGGCGCTGACCTCGACCAACGGCATGCGCCGGCGCCTGCGCAAGAACTGGGACAGACTGCACTACGGCGCTTATGCCGTGGGCATTCTCGGCGTCTGGCATTACTGGTGGCAGGTCAAACAGGACATCCTCGAGCCGTTGATCTACGCGATCATCCTGGCCGTGTTGCTGGGACTGCGGCTCTACTGGAAGCACCGCAGAGCCCCTTCAAACTAGAATAAAAAAACCGGGGCGGCTCGCTGTCGCCCCGGTCGTGGCACACGTGTCGAAAGTCAGGCGACTTTGACAGTGTGGCGTGTCGCCGCCTGGATCTTCGGAAGTTTAACGCTCAGGATGCCGTCCTTGAGCTCTGCCTCGATATGCTCCGTATCGATTTCGACAGGCAAGGCGATCGTCCGCCGGAGCTCTCCGTAACCCAGCTCATGGCGGTAGAACGTTTCTTTGGTTTCTTCTTCCTCAAACTCCCTTTCGGCCTCAATTGTCAGGCGATCGCCTGCAATCGTGACCTCTACGTCGTCTTTCTCGACGCCAGGCAGTTCCGCTCGGACTATGAGCTCTTTCTCGTGGTCCAGGAGATCGATGCGGAAGCTCCGCTCGAAATCGATTCCCATAGGCCACTGCCAACCAAAGGGCTCAAACGTCTCCATCCAGCGGCGTGGTGGGAAGTCCTCGAAGAACTCCTCCATGCTGCGGGCCAGAGGCGCAGTCCGTTTAACGTCAATTACCCTCTTGCGGGGTTCGAATTTATGCAACCTTGACATTCAACTCACCTCCTTCCGCTTTTTGCGCTGGCGATTTTCTGCCAGCCCACTAGATATAACCCTCCATAGCAATACGGGACATCGGGGAAACTCCGAATTGAATTTCCCCGATGCCCGGTCTTAAATGGACTTAACTAACGGCGCGCAGATCCGGGTCAGGCTTGGGCGCCTGCACCGACCAGCCAGAACTGAACCGCCGATAGCGCGTTGCCTCTGCCAGGCGCTCCCTCGACATCTGCACCGCTGCCTCCCGCGGCAGGATGCGCTCGTGCTTCATGCGCTCGAGCACCTCGGCCGTGTTGCGGCGGATCTTCTCGTCGATGATGTCGAAGACCTGCCCTTCGCTGCCGCCCGCATACTCGACGGCTCCGCAGATGACGCCGCCCGCATTGGCGATGAAGTCCGGGATGCACAGCACGCCGCGGCGATGCAGCATGGCTTCCGCACGCTCGGTGACGCCGATGTTAGCGCCCGGGACGATCAGCTTGGCTTTGACCGTGGCCTGGTTGTCGGCGCGGATGACATCCGGGCGTGCCGCCGGCACGAGGATGTCGCAGTCGACGCTGATAATGGCCTCACGATTCAGCCGTTCGCCGTCTTTGAAGTCGGCAATCCTGCCACCTGATTCGACGTGGCGGGCCAGGGCCTCGACGTCGAGACCTTCGGCATCATGAACCGCACCGCTGTAGTCGGCCGCTGCAACGAGGATCGCGCCACGTTCTGCAAAGAACCGTGCGGCATGCTTGCCGACGGCGCCGAAACCCTGCATCGCAACGCGCGCGCCGTCGATCTTCATACCGACGACGTCCTTGGCGACGTCCGTGCTGGACACAACGCCCCATGCCGTCGCGCCGATCTCATCAAGCGGGATACCGCCCAGTACGCGCGGCAGGCCGACGCAGCGTCCGCCTTCGTCCTTGACGAGAGCCATGGCTGCTTCGTTGGTGCCCATGTCCGGGCCGGGAATGTAGTCGACCAGCTGCTTGACGCTCTTTGCGAAAGCGCGGATCAACTGTTCCTTGGCGCTGGCTTCCATCGTGGGATCACCGAAGATCACCGATTTGCCACCACCGTGTGGGAGCCCTGCGGCGGCATTCTTGAGCGTCATGCCGCGCGCGAGGCGAAAACACTCATCCAGTGATACATCCGGCGCCATGCGCACTCCACCGATGGCGGGTCCAGCGGCGGTATTGTCGACAACCGCGATGGCCTTCAGGCCTATAGCGGGTTCATAGATATGTAGGATGGTCTTGGGACCAAGATCATCACAGAAACGAAATGCTGACGCTGTCATTTCACTGCTCCCATGGTTTGTGATGCTCTGTTGGCTTGCTCGAGTTCCTCCGTAAGTTGCTCGCGCAGAATGAATTTTTGCACTTTGCCCGTTACCGTTAACGGGAATTCCTCGACGAAATGCACGTACCGCGGAATCTTGAAGTGCGACAACTCGCCGCGACAGAAGTCGCGGATCTCTTCGACGGTCGCGGTCTCGCCTTCGTGCAGCTTGATGCAGGCCGCGATCTCTTCGCCAAACTTCTGGTCCGGCACGCCAACCACCTCGACCTGGTCGATCTTCGGGTTGGTGTACAGGAATTCCTCGATCTCCCGCGGGTAGATGTTCTCGCCGCCGCGGATCAGCATGTCCTTGCTGCGGCCGACGATGCGTACGTAACCGTCCGCGTCCATCGTGGCGATATCGCCCGTGTGCATCCAGCGGCCCGGGCTGCCGTCGCCCCAGTAACCGAGCATGACGTTGTAGCCGCGTACGCAGAGTTCGCCCGGCTCGTCGAGGGCGACGATCTGGTCGTTCTCGTCGACGATCTTCACCTCCGTGTGCGGCAGCACTTTGCCCACCGTGCCCACACGCAGGTCGATCGGGTCGTCCGGCGAGGTCTGCGTGGACAGCGGGCCCGTCTCGGTCATGCCGTAGCCGATCGTGATTTCGCTCATGTGCATGTCGTCGATGACCTCACGCATCAGCTCGATCGGGCACGGCGCGCCGGCCATGATCCCCGTGCGCAGTGCGCTGAGATCGAACTTGGCGAAGTCCGGGTCATCGAGCATGGCGATGAACATCGTGGGCACGCCGTGCAGCGCCGTGCAGCGTTCGTCCTGCACAGCCTGCAGCGTTTCACGAGCGTCGAACGCGGCGCCCGGGAACACGATGGTCGCGCCGCGCGTCGCACACAGCAGAGTGCCGAGCACCATCGCGAAGCAGTGGTACATCGGCACCGGCACGCACAGCTTGTCGTCTTCGGTGAAACGCAGTATCGCGGCCGACATTGACGCGTTGTTGATCATGTTGTGATGCGTCAGCGTCGCCGCCTTCGGCGCCCCGGTCGTCCCGCTGGTGAACTGGATGTTGATCGGCGCATCGAAGTCGGCGCGCTGAGCAATGGCGTCGAGCGTCCGCAGCGATTTGTCGCTGCAGAGCTGCATGACTTCACTGAGGCTCTGCATGTTCGGAATGGCCTCGTCACCGAGGTGAATCAAGACCTTGAGTTCCGGCACCTTCTCCGGGTACAGGGATTGCACCATCTCGATATAGTTGCTGGACTTGAAGCGAGTCTCGGTAATCAGACCGCGGCAGCCGACCTTGTTGAGCGCGTACTCGAGCTCGGACAGCCGGTAGGCCGGGTTGATATTGACGAGAATCAGGCCCGCATAGGCGCTGCCGAACTGCGCCAGCAGCCACTCGGCGCGATTAGGCGCCAGCATACCGATGCGATCGCCGGGTTCGAGACCCGAGGCGAGAAGGCCAGCGGCGAGTTTGCGAGCACGCTCGCGCAGCTCTTTCCAGCTCCAACGTACCCCCTGGTCAACAACAACCAGGGCATCTTTTTCCGGCCAGTTAGCAGCGGCATTTTCGATTACGCCACTTATAGTCAGGCCCATCAGAGGTGGCCCGCCACCTCCATGTGCATAGCTCAATCCCATTGTTTTCGGCTCCAGTTCACCGCATCTGGATAATGGCGATTACGGGCCGTTTTCGAAATCGGTACAACTACAGACTTGTAGTTCGCGGCGCGAAATCCACAAAAAAAGCCCCGCAGAGCGGGGCTTTTTTGTTCGTCGATGGGACGACTTTTTTTACATCATGCCGCCCATGCCGCCCATGCCGCCCATGTCCGGCATTGCGGGCGCCGCCTCGTCCTGCGGCGCATCGGCGACCATTGCCTCGGTCGTCAGCAGCAGGCCCGAAACGGACGCGGCGTTCTGCAGCGCGAAACGCGTGACCTTGGTCGGATCGAGGATGCCTTCCTTGATCATGTCGCCGTATTCGCCCGTCGCGGCGTTGTAGCCGAAATCGCCCTTGCCTTCGGCAACGGCATTCAGGACAACGCTCGGATCGCCACCGGCGTTGGCAACGATCTGGCGCAGCGGCTCCTGGACCGCACGCTTGAGGATCGCGATGCCGACGTTCTGGTCGTCGTTGTCGCCTTCGACCTTGATGGAGGAAACGGCGCGAATCAGCGCGACGCCACCGCCCGGCACCACGCCTTCCTCGACGGCGGCGCGCGTTGCGTGCAGCGCGTCTTCGACGCGGGCCTTCTTCTCCTTCATCTCGACCTCGGTCGCAGCGCCAACCTTGATGACGGCAACACCGCCGGACAGCTTGGCAACACGCTCCTGCAGCTTCTCGCGGTCGTAGTCCGACGACGAGTCGTCGATCTCGCGATTGATCTGCTCGACGCGACCGTGGATGTCTTCGGCGCGGCCGGCGCCGTCGATGACCGTCGTGTTCTCTTTCGAGATCTGGACTTTCTTGGCTTCGCCAAGATCATCGAGCGTGGCCTTTTCGAGCGACAGGCCAACCTCTTCCGAGATCACCTGGCCGCCGGTCAGGATGGCGATGTCCTGCAGCATGGCCTTGCGACGGTCGCCGAAGCCCGGGGCCTTCACGGCCGCAACCTTGACGATGCCGCGGATGTTGTTGACGACGAGCGTGGCGAGCGCCTCGCCTTCGACGTCTTCGGCGATGATGATCAGCGGACGACCCGACTTGGCGACGGCCTCGAGGACCGGCAGCAGATCGCGGATGTTCGAGATCTTCTTGTCGTGCAACAGGATGAACGGGTTCTCGTGCTCGACCTGCTGGCTGTCGGCGTCGTTGATGAAGTACGGCGACAGGTAACCACGATCGAACTGCATGCCCTCGACAACGTCGAGCTCGTTGGCAAGACCGGAGCCTTCCTCGACCGTGATGACGCCTTCCTTGCCGACTTTCTGCATGGCTTCCGAAATGATCTCACCGATCTCGGTGTCCGAGTTGGCAGAGATCGAGCCCACCTGTGCGATAGCCTTCTCGTCTTCGCAGGGCTGTGACAGGCTCTGCAGCTCTTCGACGATGGCGGCCGTCGCCTTGTCGACGCCGCGCTTGAGGTCCATCGGGTTCATGCCGGCAGCAACCGACTTGAGGCCTTCGCGCAGAACAGCCTGCGCCAGGACCGTGGCGGTCGTCGTGCCGTCACCGGCGACGTCAGACGTCTGGGAAGCAACTTCCTTGACCATCTGTGCGCCCATGTTCTCGAACTTGTCTTCAAGTTCGATCTCTTTCGCGACGGAGACACCGTCCTTGGTAACGGTCGGAGCGCCGAAGCTCTTGTCGAGCACGACGTTGCGGCCCTTGGGGCCCAGCGTCACCTTGACGGCGTTGGCCAGGACGTTCACACCAGCGAACATCTTCTGGCGGGCGTCGTCAGAAAAACGTACTTCTTTAGCAGCCATTGATTTAATTCCTTTACTTGAATTCGGTAGTGCGGTTCTAGCCTTCGATTACGGCCATGATGTCGTCTTCTTTCATCACCAGCAGTTCGTCACCTTCGACCTTGACCTCGGTGCCGGCGTACTTGCCGAACAGCACCTTGTCGCCTTTTTTAACGTCGAGGGCGCGAACTTCGCCGGAATCGAGAATCTTGCCGTTGCCGACAGCGATGACCTCGCCCTTGATGGGCTTCTCGGTCGCGGCATCCGGAATGACGATTCCGCCGGGGGATGTGCGCTCTTCTTCCATGCGCTTTACGATGACTCGATCATGAAGCGGACGAATCTTCATGGGGCATATCTCCTGTAAGTTTCTGATTTATAACCGACTTTTGGCGGTTTTCCGGCCGCATACTGTTAGCACTCGGCCCTAGGGAGTGCTAATAATAGGCATCGAAGTCCAAATTTCAAGGCATTTTCCGCCGGCGAACGCCCGAAAACCCGACTTGCGTCGATGACAACCTCCGGTACCCCCGGTATGCTCCGCCGCGTTAGCCGTTTTTACCGTAATAATCCCGCCACGAGCCGGGTCATATCTGTCGCAAGCGCCGGAATTCCAATGACAAAATTGATAACCCACCTGCTCCTGATGGTTCTGCTCGCCGCGAGCCCGATAGCGCTCGGCCAGGATGAAGAGCCGAAGAAACCGGAAGAGGTCTTCCGCTACGCGGTGTTCGACACCGGCGATGCGCTGGAAGTCGACTGGGCCATCGACGAGGGCTATTACCTGTACCGCAACAAGCTCTCTTTCGAGAGCGCGACGGACGGCTTCGAGATTACCCAGGTGCGCCTGCCCCAGGGCCTGCCGCACGAAGACGAGTTCTTCGGCAAACAGCAGGTGTACCGCGAGAATTTCTACGTCAGCATCCCCTACCGGCTAAACGGCGAGCGGCCGGAGTCAATCGACCTCGTCATCAAGAGCCAGGGCTGCTGGGACGGCGGCCTGTGCTACCCGCCGCAGATCTGGTCCGAGAAAGTCGAGCTCAAGCAACCGTCAGAGGGCAAGCTCGACATCACCACGGTTGGCCAGGCGGGCGGACTCGGCAACAGCGAGTTCGTGCCGGTCGACGAGGCGTTCAAGCCGGTGCTCATTCCGATCGACGGCAATACCGTCGAAGTGTCGTTCCAGGTGCTCGATGGCTATTACCTGTACAAGGACAAGATCTCCGTCAACGCTCTGTCCGAAAACGTGCAGCTCGGCAAGCTGGACCTGCCCGAGGGCAAGATCAAGTTCGACGAGTTCTTCGGCGAGTCCGAGGTCTACTTCGAGGACGTTTTTGCCACGCTGCCGCTGGCCCGGGCGACGCCCGAGTCCATGGAGCTCGAGCTCGAGGTCAACTTCCAGGGCTGCGCCGAGGGCGGCCTCTGCTACCCCCCCACGACGCGTGTCGTATCGGCGACGCTGCCAGAGGCGACCACCGTTACGGACCTTGCTGCCCTGCCCGACCGTGACGCGCCCGTCTCGGAGCAGGCCAAGCTCGCCCAGGTCATAACGGGTTCGAGCCTCTGGGTGACCGTGGGCGTATTCTTCCTGGCCGGCCTGGGCCTCGCATTCACGCCCTGCGTGCTGCCGATGATCCCGATCCTGTCGGGCATCATTGCGGGCGAAGGCGACAACGTGAGCCCGTCGCGCGGCTTTTTCCTCGCGTTCACCTATGTCATGGGCATGGCGCTCGTGTACACGGCGGCAGGCGTCGCCGCGGCGGCGGCCGGCCTGCAGTTGCAGGCCACCTTCAATCAGCCCTGGGTGCTTGTGTTGTTCTCGGGGCTGTTTGTCGTACTCGCCATCGGCATGTTTGGTGCATTCGACCTGCAGATGCCGAGTTCGATCCAGAGCAAGCTGTCGACGATCAGCGGCAACCAGAAGAGCGGCACGGCCATCGGCGCGTTCGTCATGGGCGCGCTGTCCGCGCTCGTCGTTACGGCCTGCGTCGCGCCGGCCCTGATCGCGGCGCTAACCGTCATGGCGCAGAGCGGCGACATGCTGCGCGGCGGCACCGCGCTGTTCGCAATGAGCCTCGGCATGGGCGCGCCGCTGCTCGCCGTCGGCGCCGCGCAGGGCCAGTTGTTGCCCAAGGCCGGCCCGTGGATGGTGGCCGTCAAGGGCGCGTTCGGTTTCATGTTCCTCGGCCTGGCCGTCTGGATGCTCTCGCGCATCCTCCCCGGCGGCGTGACCCTGGCGCTGTGGGCCGTACTCATATTCATGTCGGGCGTCTTCATGGGTGGCCTGACCTCGCTGGGTCCGGATTCCTCGATCGCCCAGAAGCTCGGCAAGGGCTTCGGGCTGCTCGCCATCCTCTACGGCCTGCTGCTGTTCCTGGGCTCGCTGTCCGGTGGCACCAACCCGCTCAAACCGCTCGCCGCGGTCAGCTTCGGCGGCGGTGTCATGGTCGCGGAAGAGAAACATCTCGAGTTCCAGCGCATCAAGACCGTTGCCGACCTCGACCGCGAGATCGCGGCGGCAGCCGCCGCCGGCAAGACGGCCATGCTCGATTTCTACGCCGACTGGTGCGTGTCCTGCATCGAGATGGAGGAATACACCTTCACGGACGCGGGCGTCCAGGCGGCGCTCGCCGACACCGTCGTCCTGCAGGCCGACGTCACGGCCAACGACGAGCAGGACCAGGAACTTCTGCAGCGCTTCGGGGTCTTTGGACCACCGACGATCATCTTCTTCGGCACGGATGGCGAGCAGCGCCACGGCTATGAGGTCGTCGGTTTCATGAAGGCAGAGGCCTTCACCGATCACGTGAACCAGGCATTTAGCCTGTAGGAGCGCCTCACGGGCGCGATGGGCATAGCAGTTCGTAGCGGCCATGGGCCGCTCCAACGGAGGGTACCCGTGCAACGATCATTTCTTTTCCTGGCGGTGGCGTTCGTCGCGCTGATGGCGGGCGCGCTGTTTTACGCAGCGCGACTGCCCGTGCAGGCGCCGGAGACACCCGCCCAGGAAACCGCGGCGCCCGCAGCGGCAGCCGAGGCAGGCGCAGCCGCGCCCGTATTCATGGATTTCAGCCTGCCGGACCTCGCCGGACAACCGCGCGAATTCTCGGAATGGCGCGGCAAGCACACGGTGCTCAACTTCTGGGCCACGTGGTGCGCGCCATGCCTTCGCGAGATTCCGCTGCTCAAGACCTTCCACGAGGAACAGAGCGCGAACGGCATCCAGGTTATCGGCATTGCCGTGGACGACCAGGAGATGGTCGAGATGTTTGCCGAGGAAGCACAGTTCAACTACCCGGTCCTGATCGGCCAGGAAGACGCCATGGCCGTTGCCGAGAGCTCCGGCATGGAGCTGATCGGCATGCCTTTCACGATGATCGTCGCCGAGGATGGCGAACTGCTTAATGCGCACTTCGGCGAGATCGTCGAGGCGGACCTCGATCACATCGCCGAAGTGCTGCGGATGCTCGACGCGGGCGAGATCGACAGGGACAGCGCGCGGACGGCACTCAAGTTCCCGTAGCGCTGACTGAAGCGCCCCACCTCAAAATTTGCCATAAAGTCGAGAAAAACGGTTAAACTTGCCGCCATCTCCCGGAAATTGGTCGAAAGTGGCGGAATATGGCCGGCATTTTGCTCCTCAATGGTCCGAACCTGAACCTGCTCGGTACGCGTGAGCCCGAGGTCTACGGCGCAACGCGCCTCGATGACATCGAAGCAAACTGCATCGAGCTGGCCGAAGAGCTTGGGCACTCGCTGGATTGCTTCCAGAGCAACGCCGAGCACAAGCTCGTCGATCGCGTGCAAAAAGCTGCCCGTAGCAACGTCGATTTCATCCTGATCAATCCCGGCGCGTTTACACACACGAGTGTCGCTCTGCGCGATGCGCTGCTCGCCGTGGACATACCGTTTATCGAGATTCACTTGAGCAATACGTTTGCCCGGGAGGAGTTCCGGCACGCCAGCTATTTCAGCGATGTGGCTGAAGGCTGCGTGATTGGTCTCGGAGCTTTGGGCTACGAACTTGCTTTACACGCGGCTGCGCAGTTTCTGGCAGGCGCCGAGGAAGACTAATGGATATAAGAAAAGTCAAAAAACTGATCGAGCTCCTGGACGAATCCGGCATCGCCGAGATCGAGATTACCGAGGGCGAAGAAGCCGTGCGCATCAGCCGCTACCCGCAAGGTACGACGGTGACCGCGGCGCCGGCGGCACCGGCACCCGTTGCCATGGCGGCGCCAGCACCGGCGGCAGCCGCACCCGTGGAAGCGGCGCCGGCCCCGGCGGCTGCGCCCGTCGAAGCGGAGGAAGAGGGGTATCTCGTCGCGGCGCCGATGGTCGGCACGTTCTACGCCGCCTCGTCACCCGGCGCTGCGCCCTACGTGCAGGTCGGTGACCGCGTCAACGAGGGCGACACGCTGTGCATCATCGAGGCCATGAAGATGATGAACCAGATCGAGGCCGATGTCTCCGGCGTCGTCAAGTCGATTCGCGTTCAAAACGGTGAACCCGTTGAATATGGCCAGACGCTGATCGTCATCGACCAGCGGCAATCCGACTAACGGGCAGCTCACTATGCTCGACAAAATCGTCATAGCCAATCGCGGCGAAATCGCGCTGCGCATCTTGCGCGCCTGCCGCGAGATGGGCATCAAGACCGTGGCCGTCCATTCGACCGCGGATAACAACCTGAAGCACGTGCTGCTGGCCGACGAGACCGTGTGTATCGGCCCGCCGAATTCCGTAGACAGCTATCTCAACATGCCGGCCATCATCAGTGCCGCCGAAGTCACCGATGCGGTTGCGATACACCCCGGGTACGGCTTCCTGTCGGAGAACGCGGATTTCGCCGAGCGCGTGGAGTCAAGCGGCTTCACGTTCATTGGACCGATGGCCAGCGCCATTCGCCTGATGGGCGACAAGGTGTCGGCCATCCGTGCCATGAAAGCGGCCGGCGTGCCGACCGTGCCGGGTTCCGACGGTCCGCTCGGCGAGGATGCCGACGAGATCATCAAGATGGCGCGCGACATCGGCTACCCGATCATCATCAAGGCGGCAGCCGGTGGCGGCGGCCGCGGTATGCGTGTCGTACATGCAGAAGCATCGTTGACCGCGGCCATCACCGTGACCAAGGCCGAGGCCCGGGCCGCTTTCGGCGACGACACGGTTTACATGGAGAAGTTTCTCGAAAAGCCGAGGCATATCGAGATCCAGGTCATGTGCGACTCGCACGGCAACGCGGTGCACCTCGGCGAGCGCGACTGTTCGATGCAGCGCCGTCACCAGAAAGTCATCGAGGAAGCGCCGGCCCCGGGGCTGACCGAAGAACAGCGCAACGCGATCGGCGCGCGCTGCGTCAAGGCCTGCCAGGAGATTGGCTATCGCAGCGCGGGCACCTTCGAGTTTCTGTACGAGGACGGCGAGTTCTACTTCATCGAGATGAACACGCGCCTGCAGGTCGAGCACCCGGTCACCGAGCTGATCACGGGCGTGGACCTGGTACGCGAGCAGCTGCGCGTTGCCGCCGGCGAGAAGCTCAGCATCAGCCAGGAAGATATCAAGATCCAGGGTCACGCCATCGAGTGCCGCATCAACGCCGAGGACCCGAAGACCTTCATGCCGTCCCCCGGCCTGATCACCCTGTACCACGCGCCGGGAGGCCCGGGCGTGCGCATCGACAGCCATATCTACAGCGGCTACAAGGTGCCGCCTTACTACGATTCGATGATCGGCAAACTCATCACGCACGGCGCCGATCGCGACGCGGCCATCGCGCGCATGAAGAACGCGCTGACCGAGATCGTCATCGAGGGCATCAGAACCAACGTGCCGTTGCACCAGGAGATATTCCAGCACGCTGCGTTCCAGCAAGGCGGCACCGACATTCATTACCTGGAGAAGCGTTTGGGCCTGGCGTGACCGAGAGCACATCGAAATAGCCATGGATTGGCGACAATTTGTCATGGATCTCGAAACGCTCAACCCGGACAGAGTCGAGGAAATTCTGTTGCGTCACGGCGCCCACTCGGTCACCTATTCCGATGCGGGCGATCGGCCCCTGCTGGAACCCGCACCCGGCGACACGCCGCTGTGGCAGGACACCCGCATCACGGGGCTGTTCTCGACCGATGCGGATCTCGGCGCCCTCGAGAAGGACATCCTGCGCTCGTTCGATATCGCCGAACTGCCCGAGCATGAAGTTTCCGATCTCGAGGACCGGCCGTGGGAGCGCGAGTGGCTGCGGGACTTCGGGCCGATGCGTTTTGGCGACCGGCTCTGGGTCTGCCCCGGCGACAGTCACGTAGAGGATAAGCACGCCGTCGTGGTTCGGCTGGATCCGGGTCTCGCCTTCGGCACCGGCACCCACGCAACGACGGCGCTTTGCCTCGAGTGGCTGGACGGCCTGCCGCTCGAGGGCAAGACGATGCTCGACTACGGCTGTGGCTCCGGCATCCTGGCGATCGCCGCGCTCAGGCTCGGCTGCGCTCATGCCGTTGCCATGGATATCGACCACCAGGCCATTCTTGCGACTCGCGACAACGCCATTGCCAATGACGTCGGCGACCGCCTGGTTACGAGCCTGAACCTCGATGGCGTCGACGGGCAGTTCGATGTCGTCGTCGCGAACATTCTCGCTGCGCCGCTCGTCGAGCTGGCCGAATCCATCGCCGGTCGCGTCAGAACCGGTTGTTCTCTCGCGCTTTCCGGCATACTCTCCGGGCAGGTTGGAGAAGTGCTCGAGGCTTATCAACCGTGGATCGAGTTCGACGCACCCGTTGAACGAGAGCACGGCGGACAGACCTGGGTACGTTTGAGCGGTCGCAGGACCGGGGGCTGAGCGATGTACACCCAATGCCCTGAATGCAGCGTCGCCTTTCGCGTTACCGCGGAAGTGCTGAAGATGGCGGCCGGCAAGGTCCGCTGCGGGGGTTGCGGCGTGGCGTTCAATGCCCTCGAGCACCTTTCTGAACAGAAGCCGTCGACGCCACCGCCGCAGGAAGAACTGCCCGATCCCGAAGTTCCGGAGCTGCAACCCGAGCAGCCGCCCGAGCAAGCTCCCGAACTGGAAGCCGACACCCCTCCGGAGGCGATCTCCGCCGAGCAGAGCGCAGCGCTGCTGAAGACGCTGGACCAGCTCGCCGGCAAGGAAATTCGCATCGAGGATACCGGTGCGGAATGGCGCGTCATTGAAGAAGACTTCGAGGAAGATGACGATGTCGACGACAGCGTTGTAACGGAACCCGAGGCCAGCGAGCCGTCGCGCGCCATCGACGAAATGCTGTTCGATGACAACACAGTCCTGCCCGATGATTTCGACGACGTTGTCGATACGCCGTCGCAACCCAGGGTCGAAGAGCCGCCGCCCGAGCCGTCGGAGGCGGAAGCGCCGCAGATCGACCTGGACCTCAGTCAGCCCGACGAATGGGACGACCTGCTCGGCGATCTCGATGAGCTGACAGCGGCCGCGGCCTCTGCAATGGAAGATGAAGCGCCGGACCTCGAAGAGCTGGAGGCTGAGCTGGAAGCTGAGCTGGAAGCTGAGCTGGAGGCCGAGCTCGAAACCGAGCCGGCCGCGGAAGTGGAAGAGCTGGCAGCCGAGCCGGCCGCGGAAGTGGAAGAGCTGGAAGCCGATCCGGCCGCGGAAGCGGAAGCTCAGCCGGACGAACCACTCGATGTGGACACCCAGTTCGAGTTACAGGCGGAGGCCATGGGCATCGACCTGAGCGGCTTGCACGAGGCCATCGACGAAGCGGCGGATGCGGGGCTCGAGCTCGAAGAGGAGCCCGAGCCGGAGCCGGAGGAGCCGGAAGAACCTGCTTTCGAGCAGGAGCCCGACGCCGAGGACCTCACGGAGACCTCGATCGAGGAAGACCTGATGGCTGCCGCGTTCGAAACCGAAGCCGCGGCGAAAGCGCTCGAAGAGTCGTTTGTCGAAGAAGCCCTGGAGCTCGAGGACGACGTCGACGTTGCAGCAGCCGACGGCGAGGACGAGGACGAGGACGAGCAGCAGGAGGAAACGGCGGACGAGCCACCCGGAGACGAGGGAGAAGACACCGAACTCGAGGTGGACCTGCAGGACGAAGTTGAGTCGGAGTTCGAGGACGATGTCGAAGACATCGCCATGGGCTTCGACGACGATGTCGAGCGCGATATCGAGACCCTCTCGATGTCGCTCGATGACGAGGCGGACGACACTATCGCAACCAGGTCCGAGGACCACGTCGTCCCGGAGATGAGCGAGGAAGAGAAGACGATCAACATGATGATCGACCAGGAACTCTTCAATGTCGCGGTGGAGGACGAAGACGGCTTCGCATCCACAATCGTGCAGCTCCAGCCTGACGAGGAACCTGTCGAACAACCTGAAGCCGAGGCCGCCGAGGATGAGGCTTTCGATGAATCCGAGAAGGACGACGACGAGCCGGTCTCTGAAGATGAGCCGTCGGCGCCCGCTGTGGCCGTCGAGACGATCGTCATGGAAGGCGATTTTGTGCGCGGCGAGTTCGACGTCGAGGAACTGGCCGACGACCGGTCGGCGGAGCCGGCCGATGCGCCGACCGTCGCCATCCCGCTCAATCGTGAGAAGGACGACTACGAGCGGCGCAAAGAAATGACGCACGCGCCAGCCGGCGCCGGCACCTGGGCAGCCATGGCGGGTCTCGTGCTGCTGCTGGGCTTGCAGTTCATCCACCAGTCACGAGAGGCGCTGGCGACGGTGCCGGCCATCAATTCGGCGATCGCTCCTGTTTACCGGATGCTCGGCCAGCCGCTCACACCACAATGGGACATCGGTGGCTGGCGCTTCGAGGCGACCAAGGGTGATACCAACGAGAGCGGTGAGCTGCTGACGATATATTCGCGCGTGGGCAACAACTCGGAAGAAGAGCTGCCCTACCCGCTGGTGCACGTATCGCTGACCGATCGCTTCGAGGACATCATCGGCAGCGCGCTGCTGGATCCCGTCGATTACCTGCCCGAGAATTCGGATCCGCGCAAACCGGTGCCGCCCGGCAGTTCGTTCAACGCGGTCATCGCCATCGAATCGCCCGCCCCTGAAGCGACCGGATTCAAGCTCAACGTTTGCTATCGAGTCGCCGGCGGCCAGTTGCGCTGCGCCGACCACGATTTCAAATGAAAATCGGCCCCTACGAACTGGCGAGCCCGTTTGTGCTCGCGCCGATGGCGGGCGTCACCGACGCGCCGTTCAGGCGTCTCTGCCGGCGCTTCGGCGCGGGCATGACCACGTCGGAGATGACTACAGCCGACACGAGCCTGTGGCAAACGGCCAAGTCGCGCCGTCGGCTCGATCTCGACCTGGATGCCGAACCGGTTACCGTGCAGATCGCGGGCTCCGACCCCGGCCAGATGGGCGTGGCGGCGCGCGCCTGCGTCGAACGGGGCGCTCAGATTATCGATATCAATATGGGCTGCCCGGCCAAGAAGGTCTGCAGCAAGCTCGCCGGCTCGGCGCTGCTGCGCGACGAGGCGCTCGTGGCCGAAATACTGCGGACCGTGGTCGCCGCCGTCGCCGTGCCCGTCACGCTGAAGATCCGCACCGGGTGGGACCCGGACCACCGAAACGGTGTCGAGATTGCCCGCATTGCGGAGGACAGCGGCATACAGTCCCTGGCGGTTCATGGCCGCACGCGCGCTTGCCGCTTCAAGGGCAACGCGGAGTACGACACGATCGCGCGCATCAAGCAGGCGGTCGGTATACCCGTCATCGCCAATGGCGATATCGCCAGCATCGAGAAGTCGCTTGAAGTTCTGCGCCTAACTAATGCAGACGGCTTGATGATCGGTCGTGGCGCCCAGGGTCGGCCGTGGATCTTCCAGGAGTTGCTTAACGCGCATCGCGGCGACCTCGGTTTGCCACAGCTAGCAAAAAACCAATTGCGTGATATTATGCTCGGCCACCTTGCAGACATGCATCGTTTCTACGGAGAAACGACCGGTGTGAGGGTGGCACGCAAGCACCTGACCTGGTATTGCCAGCACCTCGTCGACGCCGACGAGTACCGACACCAGGTCGTGCGAGTCGGGAGCGCAGAAGAACAACTCAGACTTACGCGGGAATACTTCGAGAGAGAGGGAGGAGGTATTGCCATCGCAGCGTAGTCGCTAAGGATTGACCAACGTGGCAAAGAAGAACAAGAAGAGCAAGGAACTAAAAGCCTCCAGTAAGAGCAAACCGCTTCACAAGCACACCGAAGACGCACTCCAACAGTATTTCAGGAACCTGAACGGGGATCGGCCGGGCGATCTTTACGATCTTGTTATCGGCGAGGTCGAGCGCCCGCTTTTCAAGGCCGTGATGGACTATACCCACGGTAACCAGAGCCAGGCAGCGGGGATCCTCGGCATCAATCGCGGCACGCTGCGCAAGAAACTTCGGTCCTATTCCCTGATCCATTAATTCTATTCTTGTCAGCAACTTATCCCAGGTGACCAGATGTTTACCGTGCGACGAGCGCTGCTCAGCGTATCCGACAAACGGGGCCTGATCCCGTTTGCAGAGGGCCTTGCCGAACTCGGCATCGAGATTGTTTCCACGGGCGGCACCTGCCGCACACTCCGCGAGGCCGGCCTCGACGTAATCGAGGTGTCGGACAAGACCGGCTTCCCCGAGATCATGGACGGTCGCGTCAAGACCCTGCACCCGAAAATCCATGGCGGCCTGCTCGGACGCCGCGGCACCGACGAGCCGACGATGGACGAGCACGGCATCGAACCGATCGACCTGCTCGCCGTGAACCTCTACCCGTTCGAGCAGACCATCGCGCGCGAAGACGCAACCATCGATGACGCGATTGAAAACATCGACATCGGCGGGCCGGCGATGATCCGCGCCGCCTCGAAAAACCATGACGGCGTCGCTGTCGTCGTCGACCCGGCCGATTACGACGACGTCCTCGAGTCGCTAAAGGCCGAGCGGCTGTCGCTCGAAACCCGCCGCACGCTCGCGGCCAAGGCTTATGCCCACACGGCGAGTTACGACACGGCTATTACGAAGTACCTGTCGGCAGCGCTGGACGAGCCTCCGCTCGGCGACAAGATCCTGTATTCAGGCACTTTGATGGAGCGCATGCGCTACGGCGAGAACCCGCACCAGGAAGCCGGTTTCTACATTGACCAGCAGGCTCCCGCGGGATCGCTGGCCACCGCAACGCAGCTGCAGGGCAAGGCCCTCTCCTACAACAACATCGCGGACTCGGACGCCGCGCTCGAATGCGTCAAGCAGTTCGATGCCCCGGCCTGCGTCATCGTGAAGCATGCCAATCCGTGCGGCGTCGCCGTCGCCGGGTCGATTCTCGAGGCGTACGAGAAGGCCTTCAAGACCGATCCGACCTCGGCGTTCGGCGGCATCATCGCTTTCAACGAGCCGCTCGATGCAAAGACGGCCAGCACGATCATCGACAGGCAGTTCGTCGAAGTTATCGTTGCGCCGGACGTTGACGACGATGCGGCCGAAGCGCTGAGCGCGAAAAAGAACGTGCGTGTCCTGCGTACCGGGCCGTGGGACGCCACGACCGCCGGCTTTGATTTCAAGAAAGTCTCGGGCGGCCTGCTGGTGCAGACGTCGGACATGGGCAGGATTACGGCCGACGATTTGCAAGTGGTCACCGAGAAAACCCCTACTGCCGAGCAGATCGAAGACATGCTGTTCGCCTGGACCGTCGTCAAGTACGTCAAGTCCAATGCCATTATCTTCTGCAAGGACAAGATGACGATCGGCGTCGGCGCGGGGCAGATGAGCCGCGTGTACAGCACGAAGATCGCCGCGATCAAGGCGGCCGACGAGGGGCTGGACGTTGGCGGGTCGGTGATGGCTTCGGATGCCTTCTTCCCGTTCCGCGACGGCATCGACACGGCGGCCGAGACCGGCATCGGGGCGATCATCCAGCCCGGCGGATCGATGCGCGACGACGAGGTCATCCAGGCGGCCAATGAGCACGGCCTGGCGATGGTCTTTACGGGCATGCGGCACTTCCGTCACTGATGAAAGTACTGGTAATAGGCTCCGGTGGGCGCGAACACGCACTGGCGTGGAAATGCGCACAGTCCGACGCCGTCAGCGACGTGCTGGTCGCGCCCGGCAACGCGGGCACCGCGCTCGAGAACAAGGTCCGCAATGTTGCGGTCCCGTCGGACGACATCGAAGCACTGGCGAAGCTGGCCGCCACGGAATCCGTCGACCTGACCATCGTCGGCCCGGAGGCGCCGCTCGTCGCCGGTATCACCGATCGGTTCACGGAACTCGGTTTGCCCTGCTTCGGCCCCAGCGCCGCGGCCGCGCAGCTGGAAGGCTCGAAAGCCTTCACCAAGGACTTCCTCGCGCGCCATGCTATTCCCACGGCCGCCTACCAGAATTTTTCGGACCTCGACGCCGCCCTCGCCTACATCCGCGAGCAGGGCGCGCCGATCGTTATCAAGGCCGACGGCCTGGCGGCGGGCAAGGGCGTCATTGTCGCGACGACCGTTGAGGAAGCGGAGCGCGCGGCAACCGATATGCTTGCCGGCAACAAGTTCGGGGATGCCGGCGCTCGTATCGTTGTCGAAGAATTTCTCGACGGCGAGGAAGCGAGCTTCATCGTCATCACCGACGGCGCTACCGTGCTGCCGATGGCGACGTCGCAGGACCACAAGGCGCGCGACGAGGGCGACACCGGACCGAACACGGGCGGCATGGGCGCCTATTCGCCAGCTCCGGTCGTGACGGCCGAGATCGAGCAGCGCATCATGGACCTGGTCATCCAGCCGACGCTGGCAGGCATGAAGTCCGACGGCAACAACTACGTCGGCTTCCTCTACGCGGGCCTGATGATCATGCCCGACGGTACGCCGAAGGTGATCGAGTTCAACTGCCGCTTCGGCGACCCGGAAACGCAGCCGATCATGGCGCGGCTCAAGTCCGATCTCGCGGCTTTGTGCAAAGCCACGCTCGACGGCAGCCTGGGCGAGCAGGCGGCCGAATGGGACCCGCGCGCATCGCTGGGTGTGGTCATGGCGGCCGGCGGGTATCCGGGCAGTTACGACAAAGGCAAACGCATCAGCGGCCTCGAGTCCGTCGACGGCGACGATCGCAAGGTCTTCCACGCCGGCACGGCTCGCGAGGACGACGATATAGTGACCAGCGGCGGCCGCGTGCTGTGCGTGGTCGGCCTCGGCGATTCGGTTCAGGCGGCAGCCGCTACCGCCTACGACGCGGTTGCGCAGATCAGCTGGGACGACGCCTACTTCCGCGGCGACATCGGCCACCGCGCCATCGCCCGGGAACAGGCCTGACGCCGTGATCACGGTCGGCGAAGCCCGCGACACCATCCTTGCGGCCATGCCGGCCCTCGATGCCGAGACCGTGCCCGTCGATCGGGCCTGCGGCCGGGTGCTTCGGCAAAGCGTTGTTGCCGAGCGTGACCAGCCGCCGTTCGACCGCGTGATGATGGACGGCATCGCGATCGCTTTCGGCGACTTCGAGTCGGGCGAACGGTGCTTCCCCGTGCAATCCACGCAGGCGGCCGGCGATGAACAGCAAACGCTCGCAGCGGGCAAGTGCATCGAAATCATGACCGGTGCGTCGCTGCCCAGGGATGCGGACTGCATCGTGCCGGTTGAGAGGATCACCGTCGCCGACGGCGTCGCGACGCTCGAGGACGGCTACGCGCCCGAGGCAGGCCAGTTCATCCACCGCCAGGGCTCCGACCACGGCCGGGGTACCGAACTGCTCCAGCCCGGCAAACGGGTTTCTCCGATGGACGTGGCCATTATTCACTCGGCCGGCATCACCGAGATCAGCGCGACCCGCTCGCCCACGATCCGCGTCATATCCACGGGTAACGAGCTCGTGCCCGCCGGCGAGCCGATTGCGCCGCACCAGGTCCGGTTATCGAACGGCCCGGCCGTGATCGCGCTGCTGCAGCAGCACGGCTATGCGGACTGCGAGCACGACCATCTCGTCGACGAGCCCGAACTGCTCGAACGGCGTATCGCCGACCACCTCGACGCGGCCGACGTGCTCGTGCTGTCCGGTGGCGTCTCCATGGGCAAGGCCGACTACGTGCCGGAGGTTCTGGGCAAGCTGGGCGTTGAGCTCGTGTTCCACAGGATCAGCCAGCGGCCCGGCAAGCCGATGTGGTTCGGGATGGGCCCTCGTGGCCAGACCGTGTTTGCACTGCCGGGCAACCCGGTATCGACGCTCGTGTGCGCCCGGCAGTATGTCGTGCCGGCGCTGGCCAGGGCGTCCGGCCAGGCGGACGCGCAGCCGGAGTTTGCGGCGCTCGCCCGGGACGTCACTTTCAATCCGCATCTGACCTGTTTCCTGCCGGCGCAACTCATTTCCAACACCACCGGCCAGGTGCTCGCAATGCCGGTGCCAACGAACACGTCGGGCGACTTCGCCGCTTTGTCAGCCACCGACGGCTGTATCGAACTGCCGCTCGACGAGTCCGAGTTCCCGGCCGGTACTGCCGTCCGGCTGCACCGCTGGCGGATGCCCGGATGATCGGGCGGTTGCTCGAGCCCTGAGCATCCTCTAGGGTTGCTAACCATGAGCAACCCACCGAAGTTCCCTCCCTGGATGCTGGCTCTCGACGTCGCCGGCACGATCGTGCTCGGCCTCGGCCTTTTCGGCCACTATGGGGGCGAGAACCTGTTCTCGCCGTTCGCGATTCCCCTGATCATCATTGGCGCGCTGCTCATGCTGCCGCTGATGATTTTCCTGGTGACCCGGGCCACGAACCGCGGGTAGCGATTGGACGTTCGCTACATCGATCACGACGCGGTTGCCCGCGTTTTGCGCATGGACGAGCTGATACCGTGCATGCGTGAGGCGATGATCGACTACTCCGCGGGCCGCGTCGAACAGCCGCCGCGACGCATCATGACGGTCCGCGAGCACGGCGGCTACTTTGGCGGCATGCCGGCCGTGAGCCCCGCCGCGATGGGCGCGAAACTCGTCGCGTTCTATCCGGGCAACGCGGACCGCGGGCTGGAAACTCACATGGCGCTGATCGCCCTGCTCGACCCGGCGACCGGCCGACCGCTGGTAACGATGGATGGCGGACTGATTACCCGGATGCGCACCGCTGCCGTCACGGCGACTTTCGTCGACGCTGTCGCCGCCACCGACGTATCGTCGCTCGCCGTCCTCGGTGCGGGCGAACAGGCCGAGAGCCACATCGAAGCGCTCACACTCGTCCGCGCCTTTGACGATATCCGGATCTGGAACCGCACCCCGGAACGTGCAGCGGCACTCGCCGAGCGGGTCGGCGGACGGGCCGCGGACTCCGAAGCAGCCGTTCGCGACGCCGATGTCGTGGTTGCTGCGACCGCCTCGGCCGAACCGGTGCTCCGCGGCGAGTGGATTCGACCGGGCGCGAGGGTCGCTTCGGTCGGCTGGTCCGGCGCCGATGGCAGCGAACTCGATGCGGCGACCATGGCCAATACCGTCATCGTCGACTCACGCGATGGCGCGCTCACCGAGTCGGGCAACGTGCGCCGCTGGAACGCCGACATTCACGCCGAGCTGGGCGAAATTTTGGGCGGAACCACCACGGTCAATACGGCGGATACGGTGGTCTTCGAATCGATCGGGATGGCCTGCCAGGACCTGGCGGCCGCGGCGCTCGTCATGGACAAGCTGCACCTGCGAGAGCGGACAAAATAGCGAATTCCGGTCCAGGCCGGCAATCCGTGAAAGTCCCTAGAACCCTGCATCCCCAACGTATTTAAAGCGCTTGCAGAGCGCGGATAATCCTTGACTGAAGCAGTATATCAGTAATCCCTAATTTACTGATTTATCAGCTCTCCGTAACAGATCACCAACCCGAGGACACGATGATGAGAGATCCAAGAAGTAGGGAATTAAGTTTCTCAACCTTCCTTGGCATCGTCTTTATGGCATTCACGTTAGCTGCATGCTCTGGCGACGACGGCAAGGATGGCGCGGACGGTGCACCAGGCATTGCCGGCGACGATGGCGCTGACGGCATCAACTGCTGGGATCTCAATGAGAACGGCGTAGCCGATCCCAATGAAGATCTCAACGGCGATGGCGTCGTCGACGTACTCGACTGTAACGCGCTGGCCAGCGGCGCCTACGAGACCGCGCAGCTGCACATCGGTTACTTCACCCAGAACACTTACGATGGCACGCAGTCCTGCCTGAACTGCCACGGCCTGACCGGTGAGGACCTGCTGACCAATGCCCACTTCACGTGGGAGGGCGTTTCGGCAAACATCACGGGCTTCGAAGCAGACATCAACGGCAAGACGAACCTGATCAACAACTTCTGCATTGCGATACCGTCGAACGAAGGCCGCTGCACGCACTGCCATACCGGGTATGGCTGGGCAGACGATACATTTACGCACGACGATCCCAGGACCATCGACTGCCTGATCTGCCACGATCAGTCCGGCACCTACAAGAAAGGCAAGACCACAGCCGGTCTGCCCGACCCCGCGGTCGATCTCGATATCGTTGCCCGCAGCGTTGCGTTGAACAACGGCAAGCCTACACGCGAGAATTGCACGTTCTGCCACGCCTATGCTGGCGGCGGCGACAACGTCAAGCACGGTGACATCGCGATGAACCTGCTCGACACGACGCGCGATTTCGACGTCCACATGGGCACGGATGGCGGCGACATGGAATGCGTCGACTGCCACCAGGTCATGCGCACTGTCGATGGCGAGCTGGTCGACCATGGTATCGGCGGTATGCCGTATCACTCGGTTGACGACGGCGACATGCTCGGCTGCGTAGACTGCCACGGCAACCTCGCCAACATCCACGTTGGAACGTCCGTACAGCCCATTACTGATCTCCACACGACACTCGCGTGCCAGGTCTGCCACATTCCGGCAATTGCACGTGTGACCTCGACGAAGACGGAGTGGTATTGGGAAGACGCCGGTCAGGACATCGACCCGATTCCGGTTGATCCCGTCACCGGTCGCCCGACCTACGACAAGAAGAAAGGCACGTTCGTGTGGGAGAACGACGTACGGCCCGAGCTGCTGTACTTCGACGGCAAGTGGGACCGCATGATGATCAACAAGAACGACCAGTACACCGAAACTCCGGTCGTGCTGGGCGCACCGTCGGCCGACTACACGACGCCGGGCGCCATGATCTATCCGTTCAAGAAGATGATCGGCAACCAGCCCGCAGACGCCGGCAACCAGACCATGCTCGTACCGCACCTGTTCGGCATGAAGGGCGGCCCCAACCCGTTCTGGGTTGCCTATGACTGGGATCTCGCGCTGACGGACGGCGCGAACTACACCGGCCAGGCCTACACGGGCGCCTTTGATTTCGTCGACACCGTCATGTACCTGACGGTCAACCACGAAATCGCCCCGAAGGAACAAGCCTTCGGCATGGGCGGCGCTTGCGGCGATTGCCACACCAGCGACGCCATCGACTGGACAGGACTCGGCTGGAGCGACGACCCCGTACTGGGAGGTACAAGGCCGTAGCGATACCCTGGTTAGCCAGAGTCCGGAGCGCCCGCGGATCCCGCGGGCGCTTTTTTTTTGGGGCTGGCAACGGAATAATGGCGGGCCGCGAGGAGAGACCGACATGATTCGAACCACTCAGCGACTCCTGCTGTTACTCACTGCAACCGCTGTCGCGGCCTGCTCGGCCGACGACGCCCCGGATCTCGAGGAAGCGCTGGCGAAGGACCACTACTCGTTCGCCAATGTCGAGCAGTTCGTCACCGAAAACATAGTTCTCGACCTTAGCGTCGATTTTGAGGAGCGGGTCCTCAGCGGCTCGGCGATGCTGTTCATGCGGCGGATCGACCTGGATGCTCGGGACATAGTGCTCGATACGCGCGACCTGACCATCGAGGAGGTTCATTTCCTGGTTAGCCAGGGCAAGGAGTGGGAAGAAATACCCGCCGAGCACACTGTCGGGGAGACCGACGCGTTACTCGGAACGCCGCTTACCATTCACATCCCGGATTCGCTGGCCGACGCCAAGCAAATAGTACCCGTCGTCGTGTACCGGACCAGCCCGGAGTCCACGGCGCTGGGCTGGCTGCCGCCTGAACTGACGGCGGGTGGCAAGCACCCGATGCTCTATTCGCAATCGCAGGCGATCCACGCCCGCAGCTGGATCCCATTGCAAGATACGCCCGCTGTGCGATTCACTTATCTTGCGCGCGTTCGCACCCCTCCGGGGCTGATAGCCCTGATGAGCGCCGAGAACGATCCGGACGCCGAACGGGATGGCGACTACTATTTCGAGATGCCGCAGCCGATTCCGTCGTACCTGATGGCTATCGCGGCAGGCAACCTGCACTTCGCCCCCATCGGCGAAGACACGGGCGTCTATGCCGAGCCGGAGTTGCTCGAGGAATCCGCCTTCGAGTTTGCCGATACCCAGGCCATGTTCGAGACGGCTGAGGCCATGTTCGGGCCGTATCAATGGGGGCGATACGACCTGTTGATCCTGCCGCCGAGTTTTCCTTATGGCGGCATGGAGAATCCGCGGCTGTCGTTCCTCACACCGAGCCTGCTCGCCGGCGATCGCAGCCTCGTCTCGGTAGTCGCACACGAACTCGCCCATTCCTGGTCGGGCAACCTCGTCACGAACCAGACCTGGCGCGATGGCTGGCTCAACGAAGGCTGGACCAGCTACCTGGAACACAGGCTGATGCAGGTCATCTACGACGAAGACCGCGCGGCCGAGGAAAACCTGTTGAGCTACGAGGAACTGCTGCTGAACTTCGAGCGCATCGACCCGAAGTACCAGGCGCTTGCGCCGCGCATCGCGGAGTTCGACCTCGATGCGGGCCACGGCATGATCATCTACCATAAGGGCAACCTGTTCCTGCAGTACCTCGAAAACGCTTACGGCCGCGAGATCTTTGATCAGTTCATTACCGATTACTTCAGCGACTTCGCGTTCCAGGTGATCACGACCGAGGACTTCGTGGATTATCTCGACCAGCGCCTGCTCTCGGTGCACCACGGTATCCTGTCGCGCGAGCAGGTGGAGCGCTGGATGTACGAGCCGGGCCTGCCCGATGATGCCGTCATACCGACGTCACGCAATCTCGACGATGCAGCGGACCTGGCAGCAAAGTGGTCACGGGGAGAGATCGACGCATCTGAACTGCCTGTATCTGACTGGAGCGCACAGGCGACAATTCACTTTATCAACGCGCTGGACCCGAACCTGTCTACAGAACAACTCGTCGAGATCGACAACGCGTTCGGGC
Source organism: Woeseiaceae bacterium (assembly GCA_030066075.1). Taxonomy (GTDB): domain Bacteria; phylum Pseudomonadota; class Gammaproteobacteria; order Steroidobacterales; family Woeseiaceae; genus UBA1847. The sequence goes on along the minus strand of JASJCH010000025.1, from coordinate 29,773 downwards.
TGAGCGACACGCAGAACGCGGAGATCGGCCGCACCTGGTTTATCCAGGTGGCCAAACGGCGCCATGAACCTGCCTATGAGCAGATGGCAGAGCACCTGCGCCGGTTCGGGCGCGTGCGATTGATCCGGCCCATTTACGTGGCGCTGGCCGAGAACGGTAGCGATCTCGACCTCGCAAAGGAGCTGTTCGATACGGCTCGCGGCACCTACCACCCGATCGCCAATGCCTACATCGGCCCCGTGTTCGAGGAACCCCAGCCGGCGGAATGAGGCCGCAAGAACGGCGTTCTTGTACTAGACTAGAGAGTGATGGAGAACACTCTCGAAGTCACGTTCGAGGGCGATCATGTCCTCGTCATAGCGAACGGCGACAAAGACTATCGCTACATGGAGAAGCTTTGGCGCGAAGTCGCAACGGCCTGCGATCAGCACGATTGCTACAACGTGCTGGGCCTCGCTGATACGCGCACACCCGTCGAGGCCGTCGAGGGATACGATTTGCCCAACGTATTCAGGGACGTGGGCATCGGCCCGCACTACCGCATCGCCTGGGTCGAGAAGAACGTGGACGCCCGCGACACCATCGAGTTCGTGCAGACGGTGCTGGCCAACCGAGGCATGCCCGGCCTCGTATTCGAGACCGAGCAGGAAGCCCGCACGTGGCTGCTGGGGACCGGTTGAGCAGTCTCTACCGCCTCGCTGCGGATCTGGTTCTTTACCTCCACATCGCTTTCGTCGTTTTCGTCGTCGCCGGGTTAGTGCTGATCGTCGTCGGCCACATTGCGGACTGGCGCTGGATTCGCAATGGCTGGTTTCGCCTGGCGCACGTCGCGGCCATCGGCGTCGTGGTTCTGCAGGCCTGGCTGGGCGTGCTTTGCCCGCTGACGATCCTCGAGATGTGGCTGCGCGACAAGGCCGGGGATGCCGTCTACCCGGGGTCGTTCATCGCGCACTGGGCAGAGCAGATTCTGTACTATGACGCCCCGGCGTGGGTGTTCACTCTGTGCTATTCGGCCTTCGGCCTGCTTGTCCTCGCCAGCTGGATCTGGATCCGGCCGAGATCAATAACGAGAAAAAATGCACCTGGCGACAGCTAACGCTGCAACGATTCTGACCAGCTACGAAGACCCCTCTATGGCGGACTTCGTAGCCCAGCTCGACGACGTCAATGCCAGCGCCGACGTGGCCGAGGGCTTCGTCTGGCGACTCATCGAAGATGAGGCCGATGCCGCGGAAATCGCCAGGATTTTCGCCAGCGACCGAACCCTGTTCAACATGTCGGTGTGGGAGTCCGTCGAAACACTCCGGGCCTGGGTGTACAGCGGACAACACCTGGCCGTCGTGCAGAGACGCGCAGAGTGGTTCGAAAAATCGACGCGCTCGCCGCTGGTTCTATGGTGGATAGAAGAAGGCCACATCCCGACAATCGCCGAGGCGAAGCAGCGCTTCGATATGCTATGGGATAACGGACCAACGACGGACGCGTTTACGTTCGCAACTCGATTCGAGGCGCTGCGATAGGAGCGGCCCATGGCCGCGATCGCGCCCATGGGGCGCTCCTACGATTCCCTATTTCTTCATTGCCTCGAAGAACTGCGAGTTGGTCTTGGTGTCCTGCATCTTGTTGAGCAGGAACTCGACCGCGGCGAGCTCGTCCATCGGGTGCAGGACCTTTCTCAGGACCCACATCTTCTGCAGCTCGGCCGGATCGGTCAGCAGCTCTTCCTTGCGCGTGCCCGAGCGGTTGATGTTGATCGCCGGGAAGACGCGCTTTTCGGCAATGCGGCGATCCAGGTGGATCTCCATGTTGCCCGTGCCCTTGAACTCCTCGTAGATGACTTCGTCCATCTTCGAGCCCGTGTCCACCAGCGCCGTTGCCAGGATCGTCAGGCTGCCGCCCTCCTCGATGTTGCGCGCGGCGCCGAAGAACCGCTTCGGACGGTGCAACGCGTTGGCGTCCACACCACCAGTCAGCACCTTGCCCGATGAGGGCACGACGGTGTTATAGGCGCGCGCCAGGCGGGTGATCGAGTCGAGCAGGATCACAACGTCGCGCTTGTGTTCGACGAGGCGCTTGGCCTTCTCGATGACCATCTCGGCCACCTGCACGTGGCGGCTGGCCGGCTCATCGAAGGTCGAGGAGACAACCTCGCCGCGCACGGTCCGCTCCATCTCGGTGACTTCCTCGGGCCGCTCATCGATGAGCAGCACGATCATGTCGACTTCGGGCGAATTGGCGGCGATCGCCGACGCGATGTTCTGCAGCAGGATGGTCTTACCGGCCTTGGGCGGCGAGACGATCAGGCCGCGCTGGCCCTTGCCGATCGGCGCCACCATGTCGATGATGCGCGCCGTCAGGTCCTCGGTGCTGCCCGTGCCCTGCTCGAGCTTGAGGCGCTCGGTCGGGAACAGCGGCGTCAGGTTCTCGAACAGGACCTTGGTGCGCGCGTTCTCGGGCGAATCGTGGTTGATTTGCCCGACCTTGAGCAGCGCAAAATAGCGCTCGCCGTCCTTCGGCGGGCGAATGAGACCTGAGACCGTGTCGCCGGTGCGCAGTGCAAAACGGCGAATCTGGCTCGGGCTGACATAGATGTCGTCGGGGCCGGCGAGATACGAGCCGTCCGATGACCGCAGGAAGCCGAAGCCGTCCTGCAGAATTTCAAGGACGCCGTCGCCGTAGATGTCTTCGCCATTCTCGGCGTGCGCCTTGAGAATGGAAAAGATCATCTCCTGCTTGCGCTGACGCGCGAGACCCTCGAGACCGAGTTCCTCGCCGAGCGTGACGAGATCAGCGGCCGGCCGACTCTTCAGGTCGGTCAGGCTCATCGCGTTCTTGCTCGCCTCCAGCTGCTCGGGCGGGATTACCTCGATATTCCCGTCATCCGGGAACTCCGACTGTTGCGGTCGGCGACGACGGCGGCGGTTGCCACCCTTGCTCTTGTTGCCGGACTTTTGCGGCCGGCTTTTTGCTTGATTACCCAAGTATCCTCTCACAGATTAGAGTCCAGGAATTCCGTCAGTTGCGATTTGGAAAACGAACCGACCTTCTGCGCGTGTACCGCGCCATCCTTGAACAGAATGAGGGTCGGGATGCTGCGGATGCCGAACTTGGCCGCAACGTTCGGGCTCTCGTCGACATTGAGTTTGACGACCGATAGCTTGTCAGCATACTCGGTGGCCGCTTCGTCGAGGAACGGCGCGATCATTTTGCAGGGACCACACCATTCGGCCCAGAAATCGACAAGCGCGGGCTTGTCGGAATTTACGACGTCAGCATCAAAATTGCTGTCATTGGTGTGCACGATATTGTCGCTCACCGGCTACTACCTCCAATTGAATACGGATATTTATCTGTAAAAATGGATGACGCTGCCTTCTCTATAAGGCAATATGTCGCAGCTTTACGGCCGACTGTCCGGCTTCTTTGACGATTCGATGAATGCGAAACTGGCGGGTGCGACGGTTTGTCGCGTCGAATTAGACCCAATTTCACCGCTTCACGAGCCATTTTGCAAGCACTAAATGCACTTTTTAAAGCCCCCACAACATGGCCGATAACCATCTGAGCGACCTCAGGTTTGACTCTCTCACGCTGCACGACAACGTACGGGCGGGTATTCGCGACGCCGGCTTCGAGTTCTGTACCCCGATCCAGGCATCGACACTGCCGATCGCCCTCGAGCCGCGTGACGTTGCGGGCCAGGCGCAAACGGGCACCGGCAAGACCGCAGCTTTCCTGATCGCCACATTCCAGAAACTGCTCGCGTCCACACCGGACCCCGAGCGGAAAAAGCAGCCGCGCGCCTTCATGCTCGCGCCCACGCGGGAGCTGGCCATGCAGATCGCGAAAGACGGGGAACTGCTGGGCAAGCACACGGGTTTCAAGATCGGGCTGGCCTACGGCGGCACCGACTACGAAAAGCAGCGGCGCATCATCGAGGACGGCATCGATATCCTGATCGGCACGCCCGGACGAATCATCGACTATTTCAAGCAGGGCGTGTTCAAGCTCAACGAGGTTGAAGTCGCCGTGCTCGACGAAGCCGACCGCATGTTCGACCTCGGTTTCATCAAGGACATCCGTTACCTGCTGCGCCGCCTGCCGCCGCCCGACAAGCGCCTGAATATGCTGTTCTCGGCCACGCTGTCGCACCGCGTGATGGAGCTGGCGTTCGAACACATGAACGAGCCGGAGCTCGTACGCATTGAACCCGACAAGGTCACGGCCGACCGCGTGCGCCAGGCGATCTTCTTCCCGTCGAACGAGGAGAAGCTGCCGCTGCTCGTCGGGCTGATTCGCGAGATGGGCGCCAGCCGCATCATGGTGTTCGTCAACATGAAGCGCGACGCGGAGCGCGTCGAGGCCTATCTCAAGGCAAACGGCGTGCAGGCGCAGGCCATCTCCGGCGACGTGCCGCAAAAAAAGCGCCAGCGCCTTCTGCTCAACTTCCAGAGCGGCGACCTGCAGGTGCTCATCGGCACCGACGTCGCCTCCCGGGGCCTGCACATTCCTGATGTGCAGTACGTCATCAACTACGACCTGCCGCAGGATGCGGAAGACTACGTCCATCGCATTGGCCGCACGGCGCGCGCCGGCGCCACTGGCGACGCCATCAGCTTCGGCTGCGAGTCGTACGCGATGTCGTTACCCGATATCGAGGACTACATCGGCCACAAGATCCCGGTCGCCAAATTCGATCCGGCGCTGTTACCGGAACTGACGCGGCCGCCTCGCAAGGAGCGCAAGGCGCGCAAGCCTGGGCCGCAACGTAAACGGTCCGGGAAACGGCGGCCTTCCCGGCGCCCCCGGGGGCCCAAAAAGTCCGACTAAAGCGCGGGCCGGGAGGTGTTTACCTCCATGCCTCGCTGCGCTGCGGGTGACTTCCGGTAAACACCTCCCGGGTCGCTGTTTAACTCCATACCACAGAGCTAGCCTCGAAAACGGGACCGTCTACGCACACCCTCTTCATGGCGGGGCCTTCGGGGGTCGTCACTTCTACTGTGCAGCCGGCGCAGCCGCCGACCGCGCAGGCCATGAATTCTTCCAGTGATACCTGGCACGGCACGTCGTGTTTCTCTGCCAAGGTCGCCACGGCTTTGAGCATGGGTGTCGGGCCGCAGGTGAAGATTTGCACCCTGGCTTTCTCGCTGTCGTCCAGGCTTTGCAGCCACAGTTCGGCGAGGTCGGTCACGAAGCCGCGATAGCAGCCATCGAAACCCGCCATGCTCGTCAGCCTGGTGGGTACGCCCCAGCCTTCGAGCAGTGGCATCGTGCTGACGATACCGTCACCGGCCCACGGCGTCGCCATGGTCGATGTCTCCAGCTCGAATGGAAACGGGATCTCCGAGCCGAGGATCGCCAGTGGCGTCGCCGCGGTGTCGCGCAGCGACTCGGCGAGAAACACCATGGGTGGAATGCCCACGCCGCCGCCGATCAGCAGCGCGTTCGGCCGCTCCGGGTCCGGGCGAAAAGGCTGGCCGATCGGGCCGAGCACGTTGACGGTGTCGCCGGGTTGTTTGCCGGCGAGCAGGTGCAGCCCCTCACCGACGATTTTGTACAGCACCTCGATCCAGTCGTCGCCGGCCCGCATGATCGAGAGCGGCCGCCGCATCGGCAAACTGTCATCGCAGCTCACGTGCACGAAGCTGCCGGCCCGCGCCGCCGCCGCGCATTTGGGCGCGCGGATGCGCTGGATGTATTGCTCGCCCGGGAACTCGCTGGTGCTGATCAGCTCGCCGTCTTCGACGAACAGGGTCCCGCGATTCCGTTGTGCGTGTTGTTGGGCGGCGGTCGTCAACGCTGACCCATCGTCCGGCAAACCCGCTCGAGCACGGCCATGCGCACGGCAACGCCGTTGGCAACCTGCTCGGTGATGACCGAGGCCGGGCTGTCGGCCAGCACCGATTCGATCTCGATGCCGCGGTTCATCGGGCCCGGGTGCATAACGATCGCGTCGGGTTTTGCGAGCTGCATGCGCTCTGTGCTCACCCCGTAGTTGGCGAAGTACTCGTCGATGCCCGGGACGCCGTCGAGATTGCCGATGCGCTCGCGCTGAATGCGCAGGGCCATCACGACGTCGGCGTCGCGCAGTCCCTCGTCCAGGTTGTCGAGCAACCGGGCATACGGCATTTCGTCCGGATCGGGCGCGAGCACCGGCGGCGAAATCAGGCGCAGCTCGCCGACGCCCAGCGTGTGCAGTCCCTGGGCGGCCGAGCGCGCAACGCGCGAATGCATGATGTCGCCCACGATCGCCACGGTGAGGTTCTCGAAGTCACCCTTGTGCTGGCGCATCGTCAGCAGGTCCAGCAATCCCTGGGTCGGGTGCGAAACCTCGGCCTCACCGGCGTTGAGGATGCTGACATGGTCGTGCACGTGCCGCGCAATGTAGGCAGGCACGCCGGCGCTCGCGTCGCGCACGACCATCACGTCGACCTGCATCGCCTGCAGCGTGTAAATCATGTCGAGAATACTCTCGCCCTTCTTGCGCGATGAGGTATTGACGTCGAGGTTCAGCACATCTGCGCCGAGGCGTTTGCCCGCAAGGTCGAACGAGGCGCGCGTGCGTGTGCTGGCCTCGAAGAACAGGTTGGCCACGGTACGTCCGGCCAGCGACTCGCTGCGGGCGGTGGAATGACCCGGTTGGGTCACGAACTTCTGGGCGTCGTCGAGGAGACCAACGAGGAGGTCCCGGTCCAGGCCGTCGAGCGTCAGAAGATGCCGCAGGTTGCCGGCAGCATCGAGCTGCAGGTTGGCGACGTTTTCGGTGGCGGGGAAGGTTTCGATTGCTTGCATCGAGACGCAATCCTACACGTTCGTGCGGCCCTTTAGAAACCGTTCGGCGATAAAAACGGCAGCCGCGCTGTCGATCGCTTCGCGGGTGATGCGACCACGCGTCCCCGAGGCCCGGGCCTGCTTCAGCGCCTCCTCGGCTTCGAGCGACGTGTAGCGCTCGTCGACCGTGTCGACGGTGAGCTGGAAGCGCCAGAGTTCGCGCACAAATTCCTCGACGTGCGCCTGTATTTCTCCCGGTTCACCATCGATATTCAGCGGCATGCCCACCACCAGCCGCGACGGCCGCCACTCGTCGATGAGCTTCGCGATGGCGTCAAAGTCGGGGCCGTTCTCGCCGTTCGCCACCACCCCGAGCGGGTTGGCCGACGAGGTTACGGACTGGCCGACAGCGACGCCGATGCGTCGGAGGCCGAAATCGAAAGCGAGAATGGTCTCCGGGGCGCCGCGGCCGCTGTCAGGCGTGACCGGCATCGGTGGAGATCTGGCTGATATCGATGCCCAGCGTGCGGGCGGCGGACATCCAGCGCTGGTCGAACGGCATGTCGAACACGACCTCTGTCGTGGCGGGCACCGTGAGCCAGGAATTCGCGAGCATCTCACCTTCGAGTTGCCCGGCATCCCATCCGGCATAGCCGAGCGCGACAAGCGTCTTCTCCGGGCCGCTGCCGGCCGCCATTGCGTCGATCACGTCGCGTGACAGGGTCAGGTGAATATCGTCCGAAACAGCGAGAGTGTTCTCGTAGTGACTGACAGGGCCGTGCAACACGAACCCGCGCTCGGGCCCTACCGGCCCACCCATGAGTACCGGTAGCTCGGCCGCCTCGGGGTCGGGGTTGTCGAGGTCGAGCTGCTCGAAAAGGCCCTCCAGCTTCAGCTCGAGCGGCCGGTTAATGACGATGCCCAGCGCGCCTTCGTCGTTATGTTCACAAATAAGAGTGACCGTGGTGCTGAAATTGGGGTCGGCCATACCGGGCATGGCGATAAGCAGCTGATTTGCCATGGAGCCTTCGAATCCCATGACCACAGTATGGACCAGAAGTGGTCCTGTGCATAATTCGGTTTAATTCTGTGCGGCTGCCGTCGCGTTCTCGAGGTCTGCGGAGAAGACCCACTTGTAGGCAAAGCGCAGGCGGTCGTAGTCGGCGCGGACCTCGGGCGGAAACGGGTCGAAGGGCGAAGCGCGTCGCAGGATGTCGAGTGCCGCCTTGTCGAGCACCCTGGATCCACTGGACTTGCGAATGACCACCTCGGCCAGCTGGCCGGAGGCCTCGATACTGACTTCGAGCGTGGGGCTGCCGGTCGCGTCCGGCAGGTCGCCGAGCTCGGGGATGTATTCGTCAGCTACGGCCTCGATGCGGCGTTTCCAGTTGTCGAGATAGGCGGCCACGATCGACTCGCGCGTGTCGGCGCTGATGAACAGCTGCCGCGGGTCGTCATCGTGAATCAGCATCGTGGACTCGTCGTCCTGCGGCAACGGCAGCGTCTGCTCCGCGCCGCGCTCCAGCGCGAGCGCGGTGGCGTCTTCAGGCTGAGGATCCTCGCGCAGGTCGTCGGCAACCTGCAGATCCTGGTCGCTCGTCGTCGCAATTAGCTGGTCGGCGCTGGACTCGTGCGCCTTCGCCTCCTGCAGCGCTTCGGCGTCTTCCTCGCCGGGATTGTCGATCGGCGACGCGCTCTGCAGCGGAGCGGAGGGTCGGACCTCCTCTGCGGTGTTACCGGTGCCAAGCTGCGAGGTCTGTGCGAGGTACTCGGCTTCGTCCGGCCGGTCAATCGACTGATCCGGGTCTGCGACGATAGTGACTTCCAGCGAAATCGCATCCGAGAAGTCATCGAGCAGGTAGGGGTTGAACGTAACGCCGATGATCAGGACACCATGGATCAGTGCGGCCAGGAACAGCATCGCGGGCAGGCGGTCGGGCCGCTCCGGCGGCACGAGCTGGATTTCGTCGGTATCTTTTCTGATCGCGGCGGTAGCCATGATTGGGCCGAATCATCCGCCAAATACAACCTCAAAACAAGCGCTTAAGTCCCGCTTTTGATGTTCTGCAGTCGTTTTTCGATGGCGTCGAACATCAGGCCCGCGATATTGAGGTCGAACTGCTTGTCGAGCTCGCGGATGCCGGTCGGGCTGGTGACGTTGACCTCGGTCAGGTAGTCGCCAATGACGTCGATGCCGGCGAACACGACGCCGGCATCGCGAAGCGCGGGCCCAACGCGCTCGCAGATGGCGCGGTCGGCATCCGACAGCGGCTGGCCGACGCCCTGGGCGCCCATCACGAGGTTGCCGCGATGGTCGTCGCCGGAAGGGATGCGCGCCAGTGAGAAGGGTACGGCCTCGCCGTCGATCAGCAGGATACGTTTGTCGCCGTCCTTGATCTCGGGCACGAATACCTGGGCCATCGCGAACTTGCGGCCGTCGTCGGTCAGCGTCTCGAAGATGACATTGGCATTCTTGTCGCCTTTCCTGATAGCAAAAATCGACTTGCCGCCCATGCCGTCGAGCGGTTTGGCGACGATGTGCTGCTGCTCGGCGAGGAAAGATCGCATCTCCTCGATCGAACGAGTGATCAGCGTCAGGGGGGTGCATTCCGGGAACCAGGCCGTGTAGGCCTTTTCATTCATGTCGCGCAGGGCCTGCGGGTGATTGACGACCAGCGCGCCCGCGGCGCGCGCCCGGTCCAGGATGTAGGTCGTGTAGACATATTCCATGTCGAACGGCGGGTCCTTGCGCATGAGCACCACGTCGAGGTCGCCGAGATCGACTTCCTGCGTGGCGCCCAGTGTGAACCAGTTGCTGTTGTCGTCGCTGACGCCGAGTATGGTGGACTGCCCGACGGCGCGGCCGCCCAGGAGTCTCAGGTCACGCTGCTGGAAATAGTGAATTTCGGCGTCGCGTCGCGCGGCTTCGAGCAGCATCGCGAGGGAGCTGTCTTTGTAGGGGGTAATGGACTCGATCGGGTCCATCACGATGCCGAGTTTCAGGGTTTTGCTGGCCATGAGAGTTGTAAAAAGCTCGCTGCGAACGGAGCGAGCAACTATACCTTGGAATCCTAAGGTAAACGCCGAAAATTCCTAAGATTTTGTTGTTCAGAACGCGCGTCGTAGCAGGAGTTATGTCAATATGGTAAAAGTCCGTAAAAGCGTGAGGAAATACGGTGTCGAATAGCGCATCTCGAAGTCTTAGCGGACTCAAGATACTCGTTGTAGATGACAGCAAGACCATTCGCCGCACGGCGGAAACGCTGCTGACCAAGGAAGGCTGCCAGGTGTTTACAGCTATCGATGGCTTCGATGCGCTGTCCAAGATCGCAGACCACCAGCCGGACCTGATCTTCGTCGACATCATGATGCCGCGCCTGGACGGTTACGAGACCTGCTCCCTGATCAAACACAACAAGATGTTCAAGGAGACGCCCGTGATCATGTTGTCGTCCAAGGACGGCCTGTTCGACCGCGCGCGCGGCCGCATCGTCGGCTCGGAACAGTACCTGACCAAACCGTTTACCAAGGACGAGTTGCTCGGGGCCATTTCGAACCAGATCAACTAGGGGGACGCTGAAGATGGCAGTCATTCTCATCGTCGACGATTCGCCGACCGAATTACACCTGTTCCAGAAGATGCTCGAAAAGAGCGGATTCGACACGCTCGTTGCCGACAGCGGCGAGGAAGGCCTGCGCAAGGCCAAGAACGCGAAGCCCGACTGCATCCTGATGGATGTGGTAATGCCGGGCATGAACGGTTTTCAGGCCACGCGCAAGCTGACCCAGGACGCGGATACGGCGAGTATCCCGGTCATCATGATTACGACCAAGGACCAGGAGACGGACAAGATCTGGGGCATGCGGCAGGGCGCGGTGGAATACCTTGTCAAACCCGTCGACGCCAAGCAGCTCGTCGCCAAGATCAACGCGGTAATGGCTGGCTGAGTGGGCGCCACGCCGGAACTCGCGAAGCTCGTCGAGCAGCCCTTCGAGCTGCTGGCCGAGATTGAACGCCGCAGTCGCCAGGCGCATGCAGGCGAGGGCGCGGGCGCCATGCCGGCCGAATGGGTCGGCGTCGGTTTTCGTATCGGGGAGGAGAATTTCGTTGCGAATCGCGACCAGGTTCGTGAAGTGCTGATGCTGCCCGAGGGCATGACCCGTGTACCTGGCGCGAAGCGCTGGCTGCTCGGCATCGCCAACCTGCGTGGCCACCTGTTGCCGCTGGTCGACGTCAAGTTGCTGCTCGGGGGCGGGCGCACGACACTGCGGCGTAATACCCGCGTGATCTCGGTCAACCACCGCGAAATCCCTGCCGGGCTGGTTATCGACGAGGTCTTGGGATTTCGCCGCTTCATGGACCACGAGTTCACCGACACCTGGCCCGAGACGGTCGTGCGCTGCGACCGATTCCTGACGGGGGCCTATCAGCGCTCAGAGGACACCTGGCCGGTTTTCGACCTGTCCGATTTCATAGAAAGCAATCTGTTCCTGCAGGCGGCAGCCGAGTAGGGCACTCAGAGACCGCACAACTATGGCTAATTCAGCAGATACATCTACCACTTTCCGGATCGTCGCGATCATTGCGGCGGTGTTACTGGTCGCGGCAGCCGCGCTGGCGTTCTTCGGGGGCGGCGGCGCGTCCGGCTCGGCGGCCGAATGGCGGCAATTGCAGTCGCAGTCTTCCGAGGTGTTGTCCGGCGGTACGGCGCTGGCGCGCGCAGACGAAGCGGCAAGCAACGTCGTTGCAAGCGCCGACGCGATTCTCGGCCTGTCGAACGAACTGCTGGATCGGTCGGGCGCCGCTGACACCGTGCTCGAGCTGCAGCGCCGCGCGGCGCGCATTTCCTCGTTCGCGCCGGGCCTCGCGTCCAACCCCGATATCGAGGCGGCGGTGGCCGGAGTGAGCGCGGATGCGGCCTACTTGCGCACGGTGGTTGACGCTTTTGCCGGCGAAGAGACCGAGCTCGATGTCGGCGCTTTGGATGACGAGGGCCGCGAGGCCGTGCTCGTGCCGCTCGAAGGCCACCTGGGTCAGCTCGAGGCGGCGATAGAGACGATCAGTGCGGATGCTGCGGCGCTGGCGGGTCTCACCGAATCCCAGAACCAGCTGGCTGCGACCGCAGCCCGCCTGGCAGGCGCGCAGTCCGGATCGTCGGGGCCTCTGCCGGACTACCTGCAAAACGCACTGATTCCCGTGGGGCTGATCGTCGTCGCGCTCATCCTCATCGTCCTGCTGATTTCGCTGAACTCCAAGTCGTCGCACTTCGAGAAGACCGCCAAGGTGCAGGCGGAACAGAACGAACGCAATCAGCAGGCCATCTTGCGCCTGCTCGATGAGATGGGCAGCCTCGCTGACGGCGACCTCACGGTCGAGGCGACGGTGACCGAAGACATAACGGGCACCATTGCCGATTCTTTCAACTTTGCGATCGAGGAATTGCGCAAGCTCGTAGCTACCGTCAATGAGACGGCGATCATGGTCGATTCTGCCGCGAAGCAGACGGAAAGTACCGCGTCGCACATGGCCAAGGCGGCCGACAACCAGACCCGCGAAATCAACGCTGCGACCGAGTCGATCGTTTCCATGGCGGCATCGATCGAAGAGGTGTCGGGGAACGCGGAACGCTCGTCGGACGTCGCCCGGCACTCGGTGGAGGTCGCGCACAAGGGCGGTGAAGCGGTGCGGCGCACGATCGACGGCATGAACACAATTCGCGAGACCATCCAGGACACGTCCAAACGTATCAAGCGACTCGGTGAAAGTTCGCAGGAGATCGGCAACATCGTCGAGCTGATCAATGACATCGCCGAACAGACCAACATCCTCGCACTCAATGCGTCTATCCAGGCTTCAATGGCTGGCGAAGCGGGTCGCGGATTCGCGGTCGTTGCCGACGAAGTACAGCGACTTGCAGAGCGCTCAACGAATGCGACCAAGCAGATCGAGGTGCTCGTTCGCACCATTCAGGCCGACACCAACGAGGCCGTGGTTTCGATGGAACGCAGTACCACCGACGTGGTGGGCGGCGCGCTGCTGGCCGAGAACGCCGGCGCGGCCCTCGACGAAATCGAGCAGGTCTCCAATCAGATCGCGAGCCTCGTACAGAATATTTCGGGCTCGGCGCGGCAACAGGCCGGCTCCGCGGCCGACGTGACGCGCCGTACGACCCGTCTCAGGGAAATCTCGGAACAAACGGGCAAGGCCACCACGGCGACGGCGGCAGCTATTTCAAAGCTGTCAAACCTCGCATCCCAGCTCAGGAAGACCGTTTCCGGCTTCTCGCTGCCGGATAACGTGTTGCAGGCGAAGACCCTGGCCATTTCCGCGGCCAATGCCCCGGTCAGCGAACCGGCCGCCAGCAATGACGGCCAGCAGGTCAAGGCAGGCTAGGAAGACACGGACCGTTAACCAATGAGCGGCGAAACCGGCATCCAGGAAAAGATCGTCGAGGACACGGGCAGCGCGGGCGCGGCCAGTGGACTGGCGATTGTCGCCGGCGAGCTCATGGAAACGATTCGCAACGCCCACCTGGCGTTGGAGGACTGCGTCGATGGGCGCGGCGGCTCGGCGGCGCTCGTTCGTGCGGGCGAGCTCCTGCACCAGGTTCGGGGCGCACTGCAGATGACCGAAACCTATGGCGCCGCCTTGCTGACCGAGGAAATGGAGCTCGGCTGCAAGTACCTGGCGGGGCTGCGTGCCGGCAAGGGTCGTGAAGACGGCCTCGATGCGTTAACCCGGGCCATGGTGCAACTGCCGGCTTATATCGAACGCCTCCTCGGGGGCGGCCGCGACATCGCGCTGGTGTTGCTGCCGATGCTCAACGACCTGCGCGCAGCTCGCGGCGAGCCGCTGCTGTCCGAGGGCACGCTGTTGCTCCTCAACCTGTCGCCGTCGCAAGCGACGCGGCAGGCCGAAAAGCGTGAGGGTACGGGCGAAGATCCGGTTGCGGTGGCGACGCGTCTGCGGCCGAAATTCCAGCTCGCGCTGCTGGGTTGGATCAAGGGCGGCGACACGCAGCGCCACCTCGATACGCTGGCGTCGGTTGCGCGCAACCTGGAACGCTCCTCGACGCGCGACGACATGTACCAGTTGTTCTGGGTTGTCGGCGGTGTCCTCGAGTCGCTGCAGGACGGCGGGCTGGAAACCTCGGTGGCGCTCAAACGGCTGCTCGGCCAGGCCGACCGGCAGATCAAGCGCATCATCGACGACGGGCTGGAGACTTTCGATCAGCACCCGATCGATGACCTGCTGAACAACCTTCTTTACTACGTCGCGCGATCGGGCACGGCGGGTGAGCGGATCAGCGAGATTCGCGCGGCCTTCAATCTGTCCGAACTGCTGCCGGGCGACGAGCAGGTCGAGCACGCGCGCGAGGCCCTGTCGGCGCCGAGCGTCAAGCTCATGGAAACGGTCGCGTCGGCGATCAAGGAAGACCTCGCCAGGGTCAAGGACGTGCTGGACATCTTCGTGCGCACGGGCATGAACAAGCCGGCGGAACTGGTGCCGCAGCTCGAACTGCTCAAGAAGATCAGCGACACGCTCGGCGTGCTCGGCCTCGGTGAGCTGCGCGGCGATATCGATGGCGAGATAGACCGACTCAAGACCGTGGTCGAGCGCGGCGGCGGCGCGTCGGACCAGATTATCCTCGATATTGCGTCGACGCTGCTCAGGGTCGAGGACCGACTGGACCAGCAGCTCGTTCGCATGATCACGCCTGGCGAACCGGCCGCGGAAGAAGACGAAGACCTGCCGCCCCAGGAAGCAGCCGACTACCAGCAGGTGGCCGAATCGGTGATGCGCGAGTGCATCATCAATCTCGCTCGTATCAAGGAAACGGTCGGCCAGAGTCTCGCGCAGCAGGCGCCTTCGCAGGGTCTCGACAGCGTGCCGTCGCTCATCCGCGGCATCAAGGCCGGCCTCCTGATGCTCAACAAGACGCGGGCGATGGAAATCGTCGATCGCATCGGCGGCCTCATAACGCTCGCGCTGGCAGACACGGGTCTCGGACGACTCACGCAGAAGGAAACGGACCGGCTGGCTGACGCCATCGTCAGCATCGAATACTACATGGAGACGGTCAAAGCCGGCCGCAGCGAGCCCTGGTACATGCTCGATAACGCCGAGGCCTGCCTTTCCGTGTTGCGCGACGTGGAGCACCGGCTGGCGCAGGAAGCGAGTGCGGAGCCGGCTCGGGTAGAGCAGACGCAAAAGCTCGACGCAGGTGAGATCCGGCAGCAGGCTGAGGAAATGGCGCTGGCCGAGCAGGCGCGCATGCAGGCTACCGACGTCATGCCGCTGCCGGTCGTCGCGCCCGACGCCGAGCACCTCGACCCGGAGCTGCTGGAGCTGTTCATCGAGGAGGCGCGGGAAGAGTACGCATCCATCAAGCGCAAGCTGCCGGCCTGGCAGGACGATCCCGAGGACATGGAAACGCTGATCACGGTGCGGCGCAGCTTCCATACGCTCAAGGGCAGCGGCCGCATGGTCGGCGCCGAACGTATCGGCGAATACGCCTGGAACGTCGAGAACCTGCTGAACCGGTTGATCAACCGCACGCTGGTGCGCACGCCGCCGATGGTGGACTTCATTATCGAAGCCGCAGGCGCCGTACCGGAGCTCATCGAGCAACTCGAGGTAGGAACGGAGCCGAAGCTCGACATCGCTTTGCTGATGGCGCGGGCCAACGCGTTCGCCGAGGGCGACCCGAATGCGGCGGTGCTGCAGATTGCGCGGCCCGCGGAGGCTGAGGAGAAAGAGCCGGAACCCGCGCTGGAAATGGACCCGGTGCTGCTCGACATCTTCTCCAAGGAGACGGCCAGCCACCTCAAGGTCGTGGTCGACTACCTTACGGCATGCGAGGGGCACTCCCCGCCGTTCGATGTGACCGAGAAGTTGCACCGCGCCTGCCACACGCTGCATGGCAGCGCCAATATGGCCAACGTCGAGCGCGGCGTTGCCGTGGCCGCCGCGCTCAACCGATTTGTACGCCGCGTGTATGACTACAAGGTCGGATTCCAGCAGTCGGGCCTCGATGCGCTCAGGGCCGGCGCCCAGGCTATTGGGACCATTGTCGGCGACATCAACAAGCCGGAGCGCAAACGTGCCGATTATTCAACGCTGGTCGAGCACCTGAGCAAACTGGCCGACGCGGTGCAGCCCGAGGGCACGGTCGTCCCGGAGGACGTCGTCGATATCACGCCGAAGACGGCGCCGGCGCCGGAAGCGATTGCAGAACCGGAAGCCGAGCCCGTCAGCGAAGAGCCGGCCTACGATGCCGAGATCGCGGCGATCTTCACCGAGGAGTCGGCCGAACTGCTCGAATCCACCGACAAGGCGCTGCTCGAGTGGACCAGCAACAAGGAGTCCTCCCAGTCGATGGAGGAGCTCAAGCGCCACCTGCACACGCTGAAGGGCGGCGCGCGCATGGCGGGTATCACGGCCATGGGCAACCTGAGCCACGAACTCGAGACGCTCCTGATTTCACTTGCCGATGGGCGCGTGAAGCCGACGCCCGCGATCGACGACCTGCTGCAGCACAGTGTCGATGAGCTGCATCGTATGCGCGATGCCGTGATGGCGAACCGGGCCGTACCGCCGGCTGGCGAACTCGAGAAACGCATCCAGCAGGCCAACGCCGGGTTCGAAGTGGCGGACGACGCCGAGGTTGAACTGGAACCGGCCGAGAAAGACGTGGAGGCTGCGGAGCCCGCGCCGTTCACGATCGAGCCCGAAGACACGGTCAGCATGGTCATTGTCGATACGCCGCTAGCCGACGAACTCGCCGAAATCGCAAAGCCGCCCGAGCCGGAGCCCGAGCCCGAGCCCGAGCCGGAGCCCGAGCCAGAGCCGGAACCCGAACCAGAGCCGGAACCCGCAGCAGAGCCCGAACCGGAACCTGAGGCGGAGTCTGAACCGGAAGCCGCGCCGGAGCCGGTTGCCGCTGCGCCCGAGGATGCCAGGCGCATGGTCACCGCGAAGCCGAAGGAGGAAGCGCCGGAGGCCAGGCCGGCCGCGGCCCGCGCCGAGCAGCGGCAGGAATTCGCACGTATCGACGCCGACCTGCTCGAGGATCTGCTCAATGCGGCCGGCGAGATCAGCATTTACCACTCGCGCCTGTCACAGCAGGTCAACTCGTTCGAGTTCAACGTCGAGGAACTCGAGCAGACCATTGCCCGCCTTCGCGAGCAGCTGCGCAAGCTGGAGATCGAGACCGAGAAAGAGATCATGCACAGGCACCAGGACACGCTGGTGGCGCAGGACTTCGATCCGCTGGAGCTCGATCGCTATTCGAACATCCAACAGCTGTCGCGGGCCCTTGCCGAATCGGCGAACGACCTGACGAGTCTCAAGGACCTTTTGCAGTCCCTGACGACCGAAGCCGACGGCCTGCTCGTGCAGCAGTCGCGCGTCACGGCTGAGCTGCAGGACGGCCTGATGCGCACGCGCATGGTGCCTTTCGAGCGCCACGTGCCGCGCCTGACCCGCCTCGTGCGACAGATCGCCAAGGAAGCGGACAAGCGTGCCGAGCTGGCGGTGGAAGGCGCCGCGGGCGAACTGGACCGGCAGGTGCTGGACAAAATGCTGCCGCCCTTCGAGCACATGCTGCGCAACGCCGTCGTGCACGGTATCGAGTCGGCCGAAGATCGCCAGAAGTCCGACAAGCCGGCGACGGGCCGCATCACGATCCGGCTGCATCGCGAAGGCTCGGAGATGGTGATTGACGTGGCTGACGACGGTCGCGGGCTGGATGTCGACGCGATCCGCCGCAAGGCCTACGAACTCGACATGCTGCAGCCGGAGACCAAGGTCACCGACGAAGAGATCATGGAACTGATCCTGACGCCGGGATTCACGACGGCCGGCAAGGTAACGCAGGCCGCAGGCCGCGGCGTCGGGATGGACGTGGTCGCCAACGAGGTCAAGAAACTCGGCGGCTCGCTGCGGATCTCGTCAGTGACAGGCCAGGGCACGAACTTCACCGTGCGCCTGCCGTTTACGCTGGCAATCACGCAGGCACTGATCGTGCGTACCGGCGACGAAGTCTATGCGCTGCCGTTGCCATCCGTCGAAGGTGTCGCCCGGATCCCGCGGGCCGAGCTCGAGAACCTGCTCAGCCAGTCGGAGCCGAGCTACCAGTACGGCGAACAGACCTACAAGTTCCGTCACCTCGGCATGTACCTTGGTGGGCAAGCGGCCAAGCTGCCGCAGGACGAGCCTTTCATCCCGGTCATTCTTGTCCGCGCGGGCGAGTTCTCGGCCGCGCTACTGACCGACGAGATGATTGCCAGCCGGGAAATCGTCGTGAAGACGGTCGGGCCGCAGCTCGCGAGCATTCGCGGCATCTCCGGCGCCACGATCCTTGGCGATGGCCGCATCGTGCTGATTCTCGACATCGCGGCGCTCGTGCGTACGGGCGCGCCCGTGGTCGAGCTCAAGAAAGCCGCGCCGGCGCCGACTGACGACCGTCCGCTGGCGCTCGTCGTCGACGATTCGATCACGGTCCGCCGCGTCACCGAGCGCTTCCTGCAGCGCAACGGCATGCGCGTGATGACGGCGAAGGACGGCCTCGACGCAATCAGCGTCATGTCCGAGAGCAAACCCGACATTATTCTGCTCGACATCGAGATGCCGCGCATGGACGGCTACGAATTTGCTTCGCACGTGCGCAATGACGAGCGCGTCGCCGACGTGCCGATCATCATGATTACATCACGTGTGGGCGACAAGCACCGCGCGCGGGCTATCGAGCTGGGCGTCAACGACTACCTCGGCAAGCCGTACCAGGATGCCGAGTTGCTCGACGCCATTGGCCGGCTGCTCGAAGAACGAGGGATAACGCTGACGTGAGCGCAGAGACCGACGAACTATATAGCCTGCTCGTGCCATTGGCCGAGGACCGGCTTATCGTGCCCCGCGCCTGCGTGGCCGAGGTCGTGCGTTACTCGACGCCCGATCACGAGGAGGGCGCCCGCAAGTGGATGCTGGGTACGGTCAACTGGAATGGTCGCCAGTTGCCTGTCGTGTCGTTCGAAGGACTCCTTGGCAAAGAAGTGCCGGCGGCGACGGGCAGAACGCGAATCGTTGTGTTCTACGCGGGCGGCGGCCAGCTCAAAACCGGGTTCTTCGGCGTGCTCACCCAGGGTTTCCCGCAGCTGGTCCGCGTCAACCGCGACGTTTTGAGCCTGCACACGACCGAGGGTTGGCCTTCCGAGGCGCCGGTCCTGTGCCGGGTCAAAATGATCAATGAGTTTCCTTTGATCCCCGACCTCGAGAGTCTCGAGGGGCTGCTGGCGCAAGAGTCCCTGCAGGCCTAGGTCAGTGAAAGCCGGCGTCGTGCGCCCCGACTTGGCGCAAGAGTATTACACGCCGGAGCGCTGCCACATTCTCGAGCTGTCCAACTCCGTGGACGACGAAGCACTCTCAATCGCGCGCGCTCGCGTCGAGCCCGGCGTAACCACCGCATTTCACAAGGTGGCCAATACCGCGGAACGTTACGTCATACTGGAAGGCGAGGGTCTCGTTGAGGTTGAGGGTCAGGACCCTGAAAGCGTCACTGTTGGCGACATCGTGCTCATTCCTCCCGGTGCCGAACAACGGATCACTAACACGGGCGACAGGGACCTTATCTTCCTGGCGCTGTGCACGCCGCGATTCCAGCAAGACAACTACATAGCAACGGACTGACCACGAGGACACGAGCCTGAACTGGAGCGACTACCTGTGGGTGCCGATCGTCGTCGTTGTATTCGTTGCAGTGACAGCCGCGGCACTTGCACTGAAAAGGTCTGTTGTCTGGGTTTTCAAGAAGGTCTCGGGCCAAGACAAGATTGAAGCCTCTCAGCGAGAGATGATGCGGCATAGATATGAGAACCCTGATTGGGGCTCTTATGAAGGCTACCTGGGCAAGAGTGTGCCCCGTTCGATGAAGCTAGTTTGGGAGTCGACGCGGCTGCGCGAGTCTCCGATCGTTCGACTGGGCGACGAAGAATATTTTCTCTATCCGATTTGCTCCGACGGCCTTGCCGAAGCGGGCTTCTACCCACTGGGACAGAATGAGCTGGGCGCGGCGATCTTCCTGACCGCAAACTCGTCAGGCGAGTCTCACTCCGTTTTCGTGTTCGAGCGGCGTGACGAACGAGCGCTACTGCATCCGAATGCAGAGGAGTTCTTCGAGCAGATCGCCAAAGAGAATGGCATGATTGTGTGAGCGGACAATCATCGCCTGCACCCCCACAGCAGAAATGCTGGATTCAGCTAGAATGTTGGCTACCGACCTCATGCAGCCGCGTGAATTTCTTGTCGTCTCGCATCGAGGTCTCAATAAAGGGGAGAAATAAGAATGAGAATATCCAAAACCGATAATGGGGTATTGGGCATTGCTGCTCTTGCCGTTGCCGTGTGCATGCTGCCTGTGACCGCACCTGCTGACGGTCACGCGGACATGATCGCGGATGCCTTGAGCGCGGCATGGCCGGGAATGGCGGAAGACGCGACGGTCGTGGACTGGGAAGGCAACGTCCTGCGAGAGGGTTCGAACGGGTACACCTGTTTCCCGACTCCGCCGATGCTTACCGGAACAGCGCCGATGTGCATGGACGCCGAGTGGATGGAGTGGGCTGATGCGTGGTCCAACAAGAAGGAATTCGAGGCTGATGCGCTGGGCATCTCCTACATGCTGGCTGGTGACGAGGGCGCAAGTAACATCGACCCTTACGCCGAAGGTCCCACAGAAGACAACGAATGGATAGTGGAAGGCGCACACCTGATGATCGTCGCGCCCCCGGCCTTATTGGAGGCGTTCCCCACCGACCCGGATAACGGTGGTCCGTACGTGATGTGGAAAGGAACGCCCTACGCGCACCTGATGGTTCCTATCGGTAGCCGGGAAGACTAGCAATCCGCTCATGAATTCCGGCCGTGACTGCGCCCTGGGCGCAGCGCGGCCGGAACGTCACTTCGCTCCGAGATCACCCCACAGGGACTGAGCCACGGCGATCGCGGCCAGCGCCGCCGTTTCCGTGCGCAAGACCCGTGGGCCCAGCGATACGCCGGTGAAGCCCGCGAGATCAGCGTCGTCGTACTCCTGGTCACTGAAGCCGCCCTCGGGGCCAATAAGGAGACAGACCTTCGTGGCTGGCGCCTCCATCAACGCCAGCGGCGTCGGCGCGCCGGGCTGCAGGATCAGGTCGGTGCAGGGTTCTTTCGCGCCCATGCCGAACCAGCTGTTGAGTGCGACCGGCGCGTCGATCAGGGGCGGGCGGATGCGCCCGGACTGTTCGCAGGCGCTCTCGGCCACGCCCTGCCAGTGATCGCGGCGCTTCGCGGCGCGTTTCTCGTCCAGCTTCACGACACAGTACTCGGTAATGACCGGCGTTATCCGCTTGACGCCGAGTTCCGTGGCCTTCTGAATGACGAAATCCATGCGCTCGCCGCGTGAGATGCCCTGGACGAGGTGCAGCTTGAGCGCCGACTCGGTCGTCGACTCCACCGGGTCTTCGACGAGCACTTCGGCCGATGACTTCGTGACCTTGACAATATGCGCCGAAAACTCGCCGTCATCGCCATTAAACACCGTGAGCACGTCGCCGGGCCGCAGTCGCAGCACGCGGCCCACGTAGCGGGCCCGGTCTCCCTCGAGGCGCAAGGTGGCGCCCGTGCCGAGACGGTCGTTGCTGTACAGGCGGGTCAAAGACATCGGCGTTGATTTTACGTGCTGCTCGAACGACTATCGTATACCAATGAGCGAGCGCTTTAGCATCGATACCGACAGCGGCCTGATCGAACCCGCGCGGCAGTGTCCGAGTCCCAACTGCGACGAGCGCCCAGCCAACGCTGTGCCCGAATTACTGGTTGTGCATGGCATCAGCCTGCCGCCGGGTGAATTCGGCGGGCCGGAGATCGAGCACCTGTTCACCAATCGGCTCGACTGGGACGCCCATCCGTATTTCCAGCAGATTCGCGGGCTGGAAGTGTCTGCCCACTTGCTGATCCGACGCGACGGCGAAGTCATCCAGTTCGTGCCCTTCACCCAGCGCGCCTGGCATGCGGGCGAGTCGACGTTCCGCGGCAGGACCTGCTGCAATGACTTCTCTATCGGGGTCGAACTCGAGGGCGAGGACGAGACGCCTTACAGCGATGCACAGTACACTTCCCTGGCCGCCGTGGTCGCCGCCATTGCAGAAGCGTATCCGGGCATCACCGGGCGCGAAATCGCCGCGCATGCGGATATTGCACCCGGCCGCAAAACCGATCCGGGCCCTGCGTTCGACTGGCTTCGGTTGTATGATTGCCTTTCCTGATCCTGACCAACAGGATGCTGCGAGTTAACGAAACATGCACCTGATCGCACTGCTTATCGGCCTGGTCATCGAACGGCTTGCCACGCAACTATTTCACCTGCGCCGGTTGCGCTGGCTCGACCGGATCATCGACGCCGGATTTCAACAGGCTAACCGCTTGCCGAACTGGCCGGCGCTTATTCCCATTGTGATCATCGCGCTGCTGCTGGCACTGCCCGTGCTTGGCGTCATTCTCGCGCTCGGCGACGCTTTGCTCGGTTTCCCGTACCTGGTGCTCGCCGTCGTGGTGCTGTTCTTCTCCCTGGGCCCGCAGGATATCGGCGAACATGTCGACGAATACTGCGAGGCGATCGAGGCGGGTGACGAACAGCGTATCCATGACACGGCCAAGGCGATCATCGAGAGCGATGTGCCCGAAGACACGCTGGAGCGTATCCACAAGGTTGAAGAGGCGGTTTGCGTACAGGCCAACAATCGCCTGTTCGCTGTGGTCTTCTGGTTCGTATTGCTGGGGCCGCTCGGCGCCTGGACTTATCGCGCAACCGACCTCGTGCGCCGCCGCGCCGTGTTCGCCGCATCCCGGGACGAGGAAGGCAACTGCGATCGCCTGCGCGACGCCGCGACCCTGCTGCACGGCTGGCTGGCCTGGATTCCGGCACGGCTGACGGCGATCGGTTACGCCGCGGCTGGCAATTTCGACAGCGCTATCGGGGCCTGGCGAGCGCCGAGCGAGCATGTTGCGGAGTCGCCCAGCGAATACAACGAACAGCTCCTGGCGCGCGTCGGTTTCGCCGCCCTCGCGCTTACCGATGACCCGGACGAAGACCTGGTCTCGCGTGGCGTCCGCGGTGCGACCGCGGCCAACCGCATGGTCTTTCGCCTCCTGATGATCTGGGCCGTCGTCATCGCCGCGATGACGTTGTACGGCTGGACCCGGTGAGGCTGCGCCAGGCAGCATTCGCCGCAATCGCACTGCTCGGCCTCGCGGCCTGTTCGCAGGCAACGCCGCCGCCGGAGGCGCCGCCGAGCAACTACTCGCGGATCGTTACGCTCGCACCCAACCTGACCGAGCTCGTATTCTGGGCGCGCGCCGAGGAGTTGCTCGTCGGCGTGAGCGCCTATTCCGATTACCCGCCCAAAGCCCTCGAGCTACCCGTCGTCGGCGACGCGTTCATGATCGACCACGAGCGCCTGGCCGTACTCGAGCCGGATCTGCTGCTCGTCTGGGACGGCGGCACGCCGGCGCATGTGGTCGACGAACTGCGGGCTATGGGCTACGAGGTTGAGGTCGTACGCACGAACTCGCTTGCCGATGTCAGTCAGGCAATCCTGCGAATCGGCGAGTTGACGGGGCGTCGTGAGCCAGCAGCGCTGGTCGCATCCGGCTTTGAGGAACAGATGGGAGCGATTCGCGAGCGTCACCAGGGTCTGCCGAACATATCCGTGTTCTACCAGGTATCCGCGCGCCCGCTGTATACCGTTAGCGATGCTCATTTCGTCAGTGAAATCGTCGAGCTATGCGGGGGCAGCAACGTGTTTGCGGACCTCGGCGAACTGGCGCCAACAATCGACGTCGAAGCCGTTGTCGAGCGCGACCCGGAGGTCTTCCTTGCCGCCAGCGACGCCGGCGAGGACGCCTTCCGCGAGTGGCAGCGCTGGCCACAGATCGCGGCCAATCGTTACGGTAATCACTTCATTCTGCCCGGGGACGCTATCAGTCGCGCGACGCCCCGGTTGCTGGATGGCGCCGGAGCGGTATGCGATGCGCTCGACGAGGCGCGCAAGCGCCGCGAACGATAATCAGCGGTCGCGGTTCCAGAGCACCTCTTCGCCCGACTCTGCCCGTGCCACTACTCGTGCAACCACGAATAGCAGGTCCGAGAGCCGGTTCAGGTAGCGCAGCACTTCGGGGCGGACGGACTCATCGGCACCGAGCGTCGCCGTGACTCGCTCAGCGCGCCGCACGATCGTACGGGCGAGGTGACAGGCCGCGGCAGCCGGGCCGCCGCCCGGCAGGATGAATTCCTTGAGCGCCGGCAGGTCCGCGTTGAGTCCATCGAGTTCTTTCTCGAGCCGGGAGATGAAATCCTCGGTAATCGCGCTGTGACCGGGAATGCAGAGTTCGCCGCCGAGTTCGAACAGGTCGTGCTGTACTTCGGTCAGGATGTCCCGGACGTTTCCAGGTACCGAGTCGTTGGCCAATACGACACCGATGGCGCTATTGGCTTCGTCGACGGTGCCGTAAGCGTCGACCCGAGGACTGTCCTTGGCGACGCGCGTACCGTCGCCGAGCCCGGTTGTGCCGTCGTCGCCCGTGCGTGTGTAGATCTTGCTGAGTCGTTTACCCATTCTTCGCTCTGCCTCAATTCCAGTGGTACTTCATCTCGACGAATCCGCTGCGTTCCTGCATGCGGAAGCCGGCCGCCGTCTGGTAGTCGGTGTCGAGCAGGTTCTCGAGGCGCGCATGCAGCGACAGCGCATCGCCCAGCCGGAACTGTGCCGTCAGGTTTGCCAGCACGTAGCCGTCCAGGCGTACGCCGCCAAAATCTTCACGGTCGCCACTCGCGAAGAGCGAGAGCCCCATGCGATGCGCGCCGATATCCTGCGTATAGGTCAGCGAACCGGACTCCTCGGCACGACGCAGCAGGCGCGCGCCGGTATCGGCATCCTCGGCGCGTTGCCGAGTCACCTCCGCATGGATCGTGAAGCTCGCGCCACGATACTCGTAGGCGACCTGCGCGCCACGTATTTCGGCGCGGGCAATGTTGCGCAACGTGAAGGTCTCGAGGTCGAACTCGATCAGGTCGTCCACATCGTTGGCATATAGCTCGATGTCGAGGCTGTGCCTGTTGCCCGGTTCAAAACGAAAGCCGAGCTGCGCCTCGTCGGCACGTTCAGGGTCGAGGTCCGGATTGCCGCCGAATCCGAAGCGGTCGGTCGCATCGGGCGCGCGAAACGCATGGCCCAGGCCCGCATTCAGTGTCCAGCCGGCGCCGAGTTCATAGGCGTACTCGGCATTCCATGTCGTGTGGTTGCCGAAGGTCTCATGGTCAGTCAGTCGCAGTGCGACAAACGCCTTGTGCCGGTCGTGCGTCCACTGGTCCTGGATGAACGCGGCACGGACCTCGGTGTCCTCGTCGAAACCGGACCCGAATGACAGGCTCGATGCGTTCTCATCCACGAAAAACAAACCGCCGGTCAGGGTGTGCGCGTCGAAGGCGTGGCTGTATTGCCAGTCGAGGCTCAGGCGCTCCGATTTCACAAAATCGTCGCTCTGGTTCTGGGTGATGTCGTCCTGCATGAAGGACGCGATGAGCTTGCTCGAGCCGCGCTCGCTGATCGCGTTATCGAGCTGCAGGGCCGTCGTGGCATTCTTGAAGTCCTGGTCCACCGGCGTCAGGAAAAAGTCGAGATACTCGACATTGCCCTCGGTCTGCCAGTGGCGCAAACTGATCTCGGAGCTGCCGAAACGCCGGGCGCCGTACAGGTTCATCGAAAGGTTGTCATAGCCGCGCTCTATGTCCGAGTCGGTCCGCGGCGCGAAGCCATCCGTATCCTGGTAACTGAGCGACATGCTGAAGTCACCTTGCTCACTGCGGTTGCCACCCGATATGACTCCCGAGCGAGAATCGAAACTGCCGGCCCCGAGTCCCGTCTCGAAATAGGCGCTCTCAGCGCGGCGCGTGATGATGTTGATGACGCCGCCGATCGCGTCGGTACCAAACAACGCTGACCGCGCACCTTTCACGATCTCGATACGCTCGATCATTTCCGGGGCGATGTGCTGTATCGCGGCGCCGCCGAGCGTGCCCGGATTCATGCGAACACCGTCGATGAGGACAAGCGTGTGGTTGCTCTCGGTGCCGCGCATGAAGATCGAAGTCGCCTGGCCGGGGCCGCCATTGCGTCCGATATCGATGCCGGCCTGGAAACGCAATAGCTCGGCGAGGTCGTTTGCGAGCGACAGCTCGATGTCTTCGCGGCTGATCACGGTGACCGGCACGATCGCGTCGCGCAACGGGATCTCCGTGCGCGTTGCAGTGACGACGATGGTCTCGCCGGGGGCGCTGTCGGCGTTCACATACTGGGGTAACGCAATTGCCAGGGCGATGGCGACGGATGCGAAACGAATTGTCATGCTGGCTCCTTGCGTGCCGCCCGCACGCGTTACGGTTCATTGGCTCACGAGGCCGGTCTCCGGGCTGACGAGCGGAATTGCATCCTTGCCGTAGCGCCTTCCCACGATTCTTATACTTTTCGCAGTGGCTCCGGGGCGAAGCTTCGGCCCGGGGGCTACGGTTTGACTCGATCACCGTTGCGGGGGCAGCGCCGGAATTGGCCCTTGGGGCCACACCGGCTTCCCGTTAACCCGGTTTTCGCCAAACCGGGCTCACCTGGTGAGTGCCGCTACGATAGGGAGCGTACCCGGGGCTGTCAAGCAAGCGCGGGTGCGCTTGTTAATCGCGACGCGGGCGGCTATTTTGCCAAGCAATGAAAGCCTTCGACGACAGTAGCTTATCGGCTGAACTTAGAACCGCGCTCGACGCCGCGAGCGCCGCGGCCGACATCAGCCGCGCGTACTACGCGGGTAATTTCACGGTGACCACCAAGGATGACCTGACGCCGGTCACTCAGGCCGACGTCGAGTGCGAACAGAAAATTCGCGAGATCATTCTCGAGCGTTTCCCCGATCACGGCTTCTATGGCGAAGAGACCGGGCGCACGCGCGATGATGCTGATTCTGTTTGGCTGGTCGACCCGATCGATGGCACGAAGGGATTCGTGCGCCAGTACCCGTTTTTCTCCACGCAAATCGCATTGATGCGCGGCGGCGAGATCGTGCTCGGGGTATCGAGCGGCACGATGATGGATGAACTCGCCTGGGCGGAGCAGGGCCAGGGCGCCTGGTTGAATGGTGAACGGCTCGCGATCAGCGAGGTCGATGATATCGACCGCGCCGCCGTATCCACGGGCAATCTGAAGTCGCTGGCGTTGAGCGACGGCTGGCCGAGGCTCGGCGAGATCGTGTCTCGCGCCGATCGCATCCGCGGCTACGGAGACTTCTATCATTACCACCTGCTGGCAGCGGGCAAGATCGAGGCTGTCATCGAGTCAGACGTCAATATCCTGGATATCGCGGCGCTGTCGGTTATCGTGACGGAGGCTGGCGGCGTGTTCACGGACCTGAATGGACACCCCGTCGGACTCGAGACGCGATCCGTGCTCGCGGCGAATCCCGCGCTACACGCAGCCTGCCTCGAGCGCTTACGCGGGTGGGTTGCCTGAGGCGGAAACAAACAGCTTCTGCGACCGCCAGTACACGCTTTCCATGTGCGTTGCGAAGAGTTCGCCCAGCGTTTCCTCGGTGAGAATGGCGCCGGTCTCGCCAAGCTCCCAGCGTCCGTCGCCGAATAGCAGCAGGCAGCGGTCTGCGAAGCGGACGGCCAGGTTGACGTCGTGCACGCTGGCGATGACTCCCGCGCCGTCGTCGGCGGCCTTCCGGAAAACGTTGAGCGTGTCGAGCTGGTGCTGGGGATCGAGATGGTTGGTGGGCTCGTCCAGCAGGTAGACGTCGGGGGCCTGCGCAAGCACCTGGGCGATCGCCAGCCGTCGTCGCTCGCCGCCTGACAACGTCAGTATGTCGCGGTCGCCGAGCTCCTCGAGGCCCATGGTCGAGAGCGCCGCGTGCGCGATGGCGAAGTCCTCCGGCGACTCCCAGCTCATCGCGGCAATG
The DNA here is from genome assembly GCA_030066075.1 of Woeseiaceae bacterium. Lineage (GTDB taxonomy): Bacteria > Pseudomonadota > Gammaproteobacteria > Steroidobacterales > Woeseiaceae > UBA1847. Next base: position 1,965 of record JASJCH010000025.1, on the reverse strand, counting down.
TGCGGGTGGCGACCGATCAGCGCTGTGTCCATGACGGTGGCGGGGAAGATATCGTCGATGACCTGTGGCAGCAGCGCGAGCCGGCGCGCGGTGTCCTGACGCTTTTGCTCGGCGATGTTCGTCCCTTCCAGCGAGACGTTGCCGGCGGCGGGCGCCCGCAGTCCCGCAAGCGTCATCAGCGCCAAGGTCTTGCCGGCGCCATTGCGACCCAGGATGGCGACGAGCTCGCCGCGGCGCAGCTGGAGGTCGAGCGACTGCACAAGCTGCCGACCCGGTACGCGGACGTCGAGAGATTCGCAGCTCAGCAGAGTGTCGGGCCGGTCACTCATTCTCTTCCGTCAGGCGGATCTCGTGCGCCGTCAGGGGGCCTATCACGACATAGCGGAGGCTTTTCGGCACCACAGCGTCATCCTCCGCAAGCGCAATTCGGCCGCCCATGATCTCGGCCCAGCGTTGCGGATATAGCGGCTTGCGGTCCGGTTCGCCGAGGCCATGGGGCGGCAGCGGCAGCCCCGTCGCCAGGTCATACTTGTCGCTCGCGCCGAGCGTGTGCATGAATTCGTGCGCAATGATTACGTTGTTCGCCCCAACGTGGCGGCGACCGGCCCGTGCGTTGACGATACCGACCATCCCTTTTTGCAGTCCGACCGAGTCTTCGAGGATGTAGGCGGCTTCCGGGTTGTGGTAGCGCACGAAGATCCTGACGTCGGGAGTAATGCGGTCCTGATCTCCGGCGGTGCTCGAGGCCCACCAGCGCAGTTTCAGCGACCAGGCCATGATGCCGAGCACACCGCCGTCGGAGTCGACAGTTGGCGGTTGCTCGCGAACCTGCCGGCCGAGTTCCATACGCAGTGGCCGATTGACGGTCCGGCCATAACGGCGAGTTTCCCGCGCGACGAATTCCTCGATGCCAGCAAAGTCCTCGACTTCGAGGTTGGCGATATACCGGTCGACGACATCGCTGCCGTCGGCGTTGATGGGATATACCTTGACCCACAGGCTGTTGTTCCAGTCGGTGCTGCGCGCCTGGGCGAGCCAACTCCCGATCGCCACGAAGACGAGGATCATCAGCAATATGGCGATGCGAATCGCTTTGAACATGTCAGAGGTGTCTAGGCGGCGTTGGAGTCACCGGATCATACCCGGATAAGGTGGCGCAATAAAAAGCCCCGCGGCGTGAGCGGCGGGGCTAAGTTCTCTTTTTATTATAAAAGAGGTAACTGCGAATTCGGTGTCCGGTACAGAATCGTTATTGTTTTTGTCGTTATTATTCTTCTGGCGTCTGAATCCTGTTAGTAGCCGTTTAGTGATACCGATAGCAGTTACACTTCGCTTGGGCAGAGTTATAAAAGCAAGTCCTGTGCCAACTGTGTCGAAGGCGCCGTGAATTCAACTATTTAGCAGCCGGTACAGGATCGTTCGGTCCGTTGTGAGAGCCGTTCTGTAAAGAAAACCGACGAAATTGCTGCGCCGCACATCAGCCACGGCGCCAACTAGGTTATGTAAGCTCCAGAAAATACTACATTTAGTGGGTGAGTCACCGGGGCCGTGTGAACAGCCTGTGGCGGCGCGGGCCCGAGGCGATCGCCAGTCTGCTCACTGTGTGAAAATCGGCCCGACTTCGTAATCTCTTTGTCAAATTATTCGACGGATTGAGCCTCGGGGACCCTTTCGAGCAGGCCGATCGTGCTGAAAAAGCGTCCGTTGCGCACGATGCCGACCACCTTCAGCGCATCCTCGATATTCGCCAGCGGGTCGCCGTCGACCAGCACGATGTCGCCCACCGCGCCCGGTGCGATCCTGCCAAGCTGGAGCCCGAGACCCAGGGCGGCGGCCGCGTTGATACCGGCCGTGCGCAGCACATGCTCCGCATCCAGCCCGGCACCAGCCAGCGCGCGCAATTCGGCATGCAATCCCACGCCGGGCGGCAGTCCGTTAGCGGCACTGCCCAGCACGATCGAGGTC
>JASJCH010000024.1 GCA_030066075.1 Woeseiaceae bacterium | reverse complement strand
CTGGGGCGCACAGGTCATCATCTCGCTATTTGGGGCCATCCCCGGTGTGGGTGAGTCGCTGGTCGAGATTATTCGCGGCGACTATTCGATATCGGACATCACGCTCAATCGGTTCTTTGCGCTGCATGTCATTCTGCTGCCGCTGTTGCTGGTTGGCCTGGTTTTCGTGCACATCGTCGCGCTCCACCACGTGGGCTCCAACAACCCCGACGGCATCGACATCAAGCAGAACAAAGGGCCGGATGGCGTGCCGCTCGACGGCGTTGCGTTTCACCCGTATCACACGTCGAAGGACCTCGTGTATATCATCATCTTCCTGATGATCTTTTTCTCGGTCGTGTTCTTCGCGCCGGAAATGGGCGGGTACTTCCTCGAGCACGCCAACTTCGAGCCTGCAAACGTTAGTGCGACGCCGGAGCACATTGCGCCGGTGTGGTATTTCACGCCGTACTACTCGATCCTGCGCGCCGTTCCCGACAAGTTCTGGGGGTTCGTGCTGTTCGCCGTATCGGTCCTCTTGCCGATGTTCCTGCCGTGGCTCGACAAGTCGCGCGTTCGCTCCATTCGGTACCGCGGCTGGATGTACAAGACGGCGCTGTCGATCTTCGTCGTGACCTTCCTCGCATTGCTGTGGCTCGGCCTGCAACCGGCTGAGGGGCTGTACGTCATCCTGGCGCGGATCTTCACCGTTCTTTACTTCGCGTTCTTCGTTCTGATGCCGTTCTACACGAGGGCCGATAAGACGAAACCCGTGCCGGACAGGGTGACCTATCATGCTTAAATCAACGATGCTGCGAACTGCAACCGCTGTTGCTGTGCTGTTTGTTGCAGCCGAGGGCTTCGCTGCAGGCAGCAGCGTTGAACTCGAACCGGCCAATATCGACCCGGGCAATATCGCATCGCTGCAGCGCGGGGCGCGCAACTTCATGAATTACTGCTCGGGATGCCATGGGGCGCAGTACGTGCGCTATAACACGATCGGCAAGCACCTCGAGTTGTCGGAGGATCAGCTTATCGACAACCTGATGTTCAATGCCGACAAGACCTTCGAGACGATCCAGGCCTCTATGACAGATGCAGACGGTGCGCGCTGGTACGGCAACGCGCCGCCGGACATGTCGCTGATCGCCCGGTCGAAAGGCAGCGATTACATCTATAATTTCCTCAAGGGTTTCTACGTCGATCCAACGAGCCCGACCGGTGTGGATAACACGGTACTCGCCGGCACCAGCATGCCGCACGTGCTGTGGGAGTTGCAGGGCTTCCAGGAGGGTGTGTTTACCGAGACCACCGAGGATGGCGTCACTACCAGGACGTTCGAGCGATTCGAGCCGCTCACCGCCGGTTCAATGGACAGCGAGGCTTATGATGATTTCGTGCGCGACACGGTGAACTTCCTCGTGTACATCGCCGAGCCGGTTCGCGGCGAGCGGCAGGTGCTCGGCGTCTGGGTGATGATCTACCTCCTCGTGTTCCTGATCGTCGCAATCATGCTCAAGAAAGAAATCTGGAAGGACGTCAAGTAATGGCCGTTATCGCCAACCGACGCTCGGTCATGACGCTGTTCTCTCGTCCGACTGACATCCATAGCCACCGTACGCGGCTGGTCCTGGCCGAGAAAAACATCAACATCGAGATCGCCACGGTCATCGGCAACGACCTGCCCGAAGACCTGATGGATCTGAACCCGTATCACACGGTGCCCACGCTCGTTGATCGTGACCTTACGCTCTACGACTCTCGCGTGATTATCGAGTACCTCGACGAGCGCTTCCCGCACCCGCCGCTGATGCCGGTCGACCCGGTAATGCGGGCGCAGTTCCGACTGGCGCTGTTCCGTATCGAGACCGACTGGTATTCGCTCGCCGAGGAGGCGGAAACGGGCAACGACTACAAGCTCGGGACCAAGTCCCGCAAGCTGCTGCGTGAAAGCATCCTGCAGAGCACCGAGCTGTTTGCCGCGAAGCCGTATTTCCTGAGCGACGAGTTCTCGCTCGTCGATGCGACAATTGCCCCGGTATTATGGCGCCTGCCGATGTACGGCATTGAGCTCGGCAGCGCGGCGGAGCCGATCGAGGCGTACATGCAGCGCGTGTTTGCGCGCCAGTCGTTCCAGAACAGCCTGACCGAACTCGAGCAGGAAATGCGACTATAACGGCGACGTTATGTCACATAAAAACCCCGGGCTGCAAACAGTGATAAGCTTGGGGCCAAAATAAGATTGGACTCTGCAGAGTTGAACAACCCAAGCCGTTCCAAGCGACCGTACCTGATCCGCGCGATGCACGAGTGGATGGGTGACAACGGCCATACTCCTCACATCGTCGTCGACGCGTCGGTCGACGGCGTCAATGTGCCGACCGAGCACGTCAAGGATGGCAAGATCATCCTGAACATCAGCGAGACCGCGGCCCACAATCTCAAGCTCAACAACAATGGCGTGAGCTTTCGCGCCCGTTTCTCGGGCGTGCCTTTCGACGTCTGGGTGCCGATGAGTTCGGTGCTCGGCATTTATGCCCGTGAGACCGGGCAAGGCATGATCTTCTCGCACGACAACGAGCCCGCCGACGAGGGAGTCAGCGAGCCGGAAGTCGAGCAGACGCGCTCGCGCCCGCACCTCAAGGTCGTCAAGTAATACCCGCGCCCGCAGGAGCGGCCCATGGCCGCGACCGACGCGCCGTGTAACTAGCTGGCTGGGATGGTCACGAGCGGTAAACCCGTCTTGTCGCCGCTCTCCATCAACGACATCAACAGCATCACGACCGTGAATATTCGCTTGGAGTCGAAGTCGCGATCATCGATGTAGTACCAGTAGTCGCCGTATTTGACAGAGACAAATGCGTCGGCCGGAGCGCTCTCGGAATAGTGGATGCTCATGGGCGACTCGTGCCGATCGTTTACGTGGAGGCTCAGGAGCGTGCGGCCTTCATCGACATGTTGCCGGGGCACACTGACGTCGAACGCCAGCTGAAAAAGCACATCGAGCATCGAGCGGGTGATCATGGCGAGCTCACCCTGTTGCGTCGGAAAATAGCCGTACTCGACAGATATCTCGACGTCGTCAAGCGAGAGACCCAACAGGTCACGTAGCCTGGCAGTGATCTCTTCCCGAGCGGGGTCGATCGCCGACCTGTGGATTATCAGAAGCGTCTCTCGATTATCGTCATCGTCTTCCCTGACTTGCAGTCCCACGGCGCCGGCACGCTGAATCTCGCGGATGATATTGACCAACTCGTAGAAGCCGGGATCCCCGGCTCGCCCTTCGTATACTGAGAACTTGCGGCTCTTCAGACCATTAATTGAATCCAGCGTGAGATTCAGAATGGTGTCGGCCGGCCAACCCGTCTGCACCAGAAAGAGGATGACGTCCGGCGGTATCGGACTCATAAAACTGGCGGTGAAGTCGCTGCCGGTGATGGGGGCATAAGTAATCGTCGGCCGGTCGGTGTACGTTCCGGTGCCGGATGCTGCGCCGAGGTTGTTGACGCTGCCGGCTACATCCTGTTCAGCCAGCCCAAGCGAAACGGAACTCTCGAGGCTGTAGCCACTGACGACCGAGGCTACTTCAACAAATAACGGCATGTCCGAGTACCGGAGCCGAACGACGTTTAGCAGGGTTTGCTCTTTCCAGGAATCCGAAATCGCCGAGTTGTAGTCAAAGCGATCCCGGGGGATAGTTGTTGGACCGATATTGGTGCAGCCGCCCAGGTAAGCAGCCAGCACCAAGACCCATGGAAAAAGTGATCTCTGCCGCTGTTGCAGTGCGCAAGAAGAGCTTGCAGTCAATTCTGGCTCCGACGGTATCTCTTATCGTTGTTGATTTCTGTTGTTACCGAAGCTTAGCTCCAGTTATAACGCATTATCCGTGCAAATGTCAGTCTGGCCAACGAAATCTCGATCTCAGCGCCCGGGCATTGCCGCAAACTGCCGGAGGGCCAGGTTGGAATTGTGGGAACGGACGTTGTTTGTTTTCGACCGGTTTGGCGGATTTGCCGTCGGGGCAGGTTCCTAAAGACTGGAATCGGCTGGCCGGAACGCATCGCGAATCCATTTGATCGTCTCCGCACCGTGTTCGTCGACATCGATGGCGACGACGTCGAAGCGCATCACGCTCATGGCGAAACGCGGATACCGATTGAGGTAGAGTGCGGCCGTGCGTACGAGTTTGCGTTGCTTGTGCACATCGACCGTGAGTCCGGCGCGAGAAAAAGAACCCGGTCCGCGATATCGGACTTCAACGAAAACGAGCTCATCATCGTCCAGCGCAACCAGGTCGATCTCGCCAAGCCTGCAACGAAAATTTCGCGTGAGGGGCTGAAGGCCCCTGCGGGTGAGAAACTGCTCGGCCGTTCTTTCGGCGCCGCTGCCTACAACTCGCGTGTCGGTTCTGGCCACGCCTCATCGTCCGCCACGTCGGGTACCAGCACCTCGGCCTGGTCGCTGATGTCGCGGATGGGCCCACCCGCAGGTTCGAGGTCGGGCAGGGCAACGGCTTCGCCGCGTTGGAATTGAGCCCAGGCCAGTTTGCGGCGTACGCGCCCATCGCTGTCGAGATAGAGCTTGCCGGTAGCGCCGTCGATTTCCTGCATGACCCCGGTCTGGGCGGTATAGAGCGCTGCAATCAGCTGATAGGCGTCATAGCCCATCGCGTGCAGGCGGCCCAGGCGCCGCTCGCCGGGCCAGTACTCGTTATAGAGTCCCGGCAGGGTGTCGATCCACGGCTGCGGCGCGACGATCCAGGGCGTATCGGCGAACATGATGCCGTTGAGGTCGGAGTTCGAGCGGCCGTCGAGCGCGTTGATCGACGACGTGGAGTACACGGGCAGGTCACCCGAGTAGTGGAACTTGAGCTGGGACTTCAGCAGGCGTCCAGCCGGCGCGTCGGCGCCGAGAAAAATAAACTCGCTGTCCTGCCGGCGGCGCGGGTCGAACTGCAGCGGTCCGCCGATGTTCGCGCGCAGTCGCTGGTAGCGGCGTACGCTGCCCGAGAGCGCCATCAGGTCCTCGATCGTATTCGAGAAGTCCTGCACGCCCGTGGTGTAGAGACGGTAGTCGAGCAGCGTGCCGCCCAGGGCCTCGAACTCGCTCGCGAAACTCTCGAGCACGCGCTTGCCCCAGTCGTTGCTCGGAACGAGAGCGACGGCGCGCGTGTACCCATCGCCAATCGCGCGTTCGGCCGCCGAGCGGGCCTCGTCCTCGGGAGCAAGCGCAAACTGGTACAGGCCAGGTGGAGCTAGCGAATCCTCGGGCAGGTAATTCAGCGTCAGAATTGGCACCGGCACGAGGATGTCGTTGGCCAGGTCGATAACGCTCTTCGGCAACAACGGGCCGATGACGAATTCGGCGCCGTCCGCCACGGCGTTCTCATAGGCGGCGCTGGGACCGCCTTCGCTTTCGACATCGTAAATGCGCACGACCTGCTGGTCGTCGAGGCTGCTGGCCGCCGAGAAATAGGCGCCCAGGAATCCTTTTTGAATGGCTTGCCCGGCAGAGGCCCAGCGACCGGTTAGCGGTAGCAGCAGCGCGATCTGGCGCGGATAGTCGAGCGTCAGCTCGTCGGGCAGCTGCAGCTGGTCGATGATTGTCATTGCCGGGTGCGTTGGGTTGGCGTCGCGCCAGCGCACGGCGCCGTTGATCCAGCCGATGCCCTGCTGGCCTGTCGATGCCGCCAGCGAACTAATCTGGAGCCAGGCTCGCACCTCGGGATCCAGCGCCTGTTCCGCCGCGGCGCGGAGTTCTTGCGGATCGCTGACGAGAAGTCCCTGCCACAGTCGCTGGCGATTACGCTCGATGCTGCGGCGATCGCTCAACCACATCTCGCGCTGCGTCATGAGCTCGACCGCGCGCGTCGGGTCTCCTTTCTGGATCCAGGCATCGGCCCGCAGTGCCTCGACGCGCAGGCGACGCCGCTCCGACAATGGCTGGCGGCTCATCGCCTCGAGAATCTCGAGCGCCCGGTCGGCTTCTCCGGCATACAGCGACAGCGCAGCCGAATTGGTATCCCAGAGATTGCGAGATTCCGTCGTGGCCGGTCGCGGTACGCCGCGGAATGCGCTTCGGGCCCGGTTGATGTCGCCGGCATCCAGCCACTGTTCAACCGCCAGCAGGGTCAACCGGTCGCGTTCCTGCAGGCTGGCCTCCGCGGCAAGGCCAATGTAAACGCGGGCGGCATCGGCATGATCGCCGGCGTCTGCGAGCCGTTCGGCACGGCTCTCGCCCGGGACGCCCGCGTAGCCACCCGGCGTCGCGCAGGCGCCGAGGAAGAGTGACACCACCAGCAGCACCAGCGTGCTTGCCAATGTGCTTCTTTCCCGTGCACGATGTTTCGAATGATCAGTCATAGCCAAAGCGAATCCCGGCAGCGATGAGCGGCACACTCTATATAGTGGCGACACCCATCGGCAACCTCGAGGACCTGTCGCCGCGAGCACGCCAGACGCTCGCAGACGTTGATCTCATTGCCGCCGAGGATACCCGCCGTACCGGGCGATTGCTATCGCATTTCGGGGTGAAAACACGGCTATTGGCATTGCACGATCACAATGAAGCCGACCGTGCGCAGGTGCTGGTCGACGAACTTGCAGACGGCAAATCAGTTGCGCTCGTCAGCGACGCAGGCACTCCATTAATCAGTGATCCAGGCTACCGACTCGTGCAGGCGGCGCGCGATGCCGGCGTCACCGTGTCGCCCATTCCCGGCGCCAGCGCACTGACGGCTGCGCTCTCCATAGCCGGGTTGCCGACGGACCGGTTCTGTTTCGAGGGCTTCCTGCCGGCGAAGGCCAAGGCGCGTGGCGAAGCGCTTGCGAATCTCGCCGGCGAGCCGCGCACGCTGGTGTTCTATGAATCCGTGCACCGCGTCGACGATTGCCTCGCGAGCATGATCGACGCCCTCGGGGGTGAGCGCGCCGCGTTTATCGGGCGTGAGCTGACCAAACTGCATGAGCAGGGTAGTGCCGGCACGCTGGCCGAACTGCGCGACCGGCTTGCCAACGATGAGATTCCGCTGAAGGGCGAGTTCGTCATCGTCGTATCCGGCAATACCAACGCGGCCGCATCTTCCATCGATGCCGATCGCCTGCTTGCCGAACTGGCCGGCAAACTGCCGGACAAAGAGGTCGCGAAAATTGTCGCAAGCGTTACCGGTGAGCGGCGCAATGCCCTGTATAAGCGCCTCCTGGACCTGTAGAATCGCCGGTCCGAGAACTCAGGAGTCGGCCAGGCAATCGCTGCAGGTCTTTGATCTGTGGAGGAAAGTCCGGGCTCCTTCGGACAAGGCGCCAGGTAACGCCTGGGGGGCGCGAGCCCACGGAAAGTGCCACAGAAAATATACCGCCAGCAATGGTAAGGGTGAAAAGGTGCGGTAAGAGCGCACCGCGCGACTGGTAACAGCTCGCGGCACGGTAAACCCCGCCTGGAGCAAGACCAAATAGGGAAGCGAACCGCCGGTCCCGAGCGGGCTTCCGGGTAGGTTGCTAGAGGCAGTTGGTGACAGCTGTCCCAGATGAATGATTGCCCCAGACAGAACCCGGCTTACTGCCGGCTCCTGATTTCTCGACCAGCGGGGTCAGAGCCCTGGGGCTCTGACCCCAATTTATTTTAATAAATTCAATAACTTATTGACTTTCCTGCGCGGCACGGTCCAAAATACCCGTGATCTGCGCACGAAGGACACGAAATTCGCTGAAAGCAGCTACTGTCGCCGTTTGCCGACGGATTTTTCATAATCTGTCGAGGAAGATTCGCTAAGCCTCTGATTTTCCTCGCGCGACAGGCGCCACAATTTGCCCGATTTGGGCCACTCAATAGCCCCTAAGTCCCTGTACAACAACAAATAATTGCCAGGGCTTGTTGACGCTCCTCTCGCCCCGACCTTATAGTGTCGAAAAGTGGGTAAAAGTGGGAGGAAATGGGCATCCTGCCCAGGATTCGCGCCAGAAGAGCGAAACCCGGGTTGTCCTGACCAACGTGTTTCGAGGGGCCACGAAAGTCTCGTTAGACGCCAAAGGGCGCATGGCAATACCGACCCGGTATCGGGAGCGGCTGGCCGCCCGTTGTGATGGCCAAATCGTTGTCACCGTCGACAAGGATCATTGCCTGCTCGTCTACCCGCTACCCGACTGGGAAGAACTTGAACGCAAGCTCGTGCGCTTGCCGTCCATGAACAAAACGGCACGCAACATCGTGCGCATCATGGTCGGTTACGCCACCGAGGTGGATATGGACGGCAGCGGCCGCATCCTCGTTTCGCGCGAACTGCGCGAATTCGCGGGGCTCGACAAAGCCGCAATGCTCATTGGACAGGGCAACAAGTTTGAACTTTGGGACGAGGAAACCTGGAACGAGAAACGCGACGCGTGGCTCAGCGAGGACGACGACGGCGAGCTGCCGCCCGACCTCGAGTCAATTTCGTTCTAGCGAATTTTCCTGTGAGCAGCAACGCGCATGTGCCGGTGCTGCTGGGGCCGGTCCTCGAAGGACTGGATATCAAGAAAGACGGCGTTTACGTCGACGGGACATTCGGACGCGGGGGTCACAGCAAAGCCATTCTGCAACGGCTGGGAGACAAGGGGCGATTGCTGGCAATCGACAGGGACCCACAGGCCATTGCAGCTGCAGAAGCGGTGCTGACAGAAGACCCACGTTTTGAATTGTACAGGGGCGAGCTTGAACAACTGGGCAGACGTATTGAAGAAGAAGGGCTTGCCGGCAGAGTCGACGGCCTTCTCTTCGACCTCGGCGTCTCGTCACCACAACTCGACGAAGCCGACCGTGGATTCAGCTTTCTACGGGACGGACCTCTGGACATGCGCATGGACCCGGAGTCAGGCGTCTCCGCGCGCGAATGGCTCGAACACGCGGACGAACGGGAATTGAGACAGGTGCTACAGCGTTACGGTGAGGAAAACCAAGCGGGTCGCATAGCCCGCGCCGTGGTTAGCGCTCGCGACAAACAGCCGATACGGACCACGACCGACCTGGCCGACATCGTGGCATCCGTCGTGCCTGCGCATACGCGCAAGACGCACCCGGCGACCAAGACGTTCCAGGCAATCCGCATCTTCATCAACCGTGAACTGCAACAACTCGAGGCGGTGCTGGCGGAGTCACTGGACATGCTGGCGCAGGGCGGCCGCCTGTGCGTAATCAGCTTTCACTCGCTCGAGGACCGCATAGTGAAACGGTTCATTCGCGATCATTCGCGTGAGCCCGAGCAATACCGTGGCATGCCGAATATCCCCGAGGAGTTCCGGCCGAAGCTGAAGCAGGTCGGTAAGGCGATCACGGCAACGGCCGACGAGATTGCCGAAAACGTACGCGCGCGCAGTGCGCGTCTGCGCGTCGCGGAGCGTCTGTGATCCAGGTTTCGCAACAACGGCAACCGTTCGCACTCGTCGCCGCTTTTGCGGTCGTGTGCGTGCTGAGCGCGCTGGCGCTGGTTTACACCAAGCACGAGTCACGCAAATTGTTCGTCGAACTCGAGGCACTCACGCACGAGCGCGACGAGTTGAACATCGAGTGGGGTCAGCTGCAGATCGAACAGAGCACCTGGGCCACGCATGCCCGTATCGAGCAGGTCGCAACCGAGGACCTGTCGCTGGTACGGCCTGAAGCAACCGAAATTTACGTCATCGAAAGACCATGAGGCGCGGGGCAGAAACGAAACAACAGGCGGCGAGGCGATTCGTCGGCAGGTTGACGCTGATCGGCGTGTTCTTCTCGCTGGTCGCGGTGTCGCTCGTCGCGCGCGCGGTTCACCTGCAGGTCTTCAACAAGGACTTCCTCAACCAGCAGGCCGATACGCGCCACCTGCGCACCGAGAGAATCTCGGCGCACCGCGGCACGATCACGGACCGTCATGGTGAGCCGCTGGCCATCAGCACGCCGGTCGACAGCATCTGGGCGAACCCGCGCAAGCTGGCGCCGGCCGTTGACCGAATTCCAGAACTGGCGCGCGTCCTCGGCGTCGACTCGCAGCAGCTGATACGCCGCGTGACGCGCAGCATGGACAAGGAGTTCCTGTACCTGAAGCGGCACCTGAGCCCGGAGCAGTCGCACCAGGTGCTGGCGCTCAAGCTGCCCGGCGTGAATGTGCAGCGCGAATACGGCCGTTACTACCCGGCCGGCGAGGTCGCCGGCCATCTCGTCGGCTTCACGAACATCGACGACGAGGGTCAGGAAGGCCTCGAACTCGCATTCAATCACTGGCTGGCGGGGGAGACCGGCGCCAAGCGCGTGCTCAAGGATCGCCTCGGCCGTGCTGTCGAAAACGTCGCCAGCATCCGGCCGCCGAAGCCCGGCAAGGAACTGCGCACCAGCATCGATCTGCGTATCCAGTACGTGGCCTATCGCACGCTCAAGGCGGCCATCCGGAAGCACAGCGCCGAGTCGGGCTCCATCGTGATACTCGACGTGCTGACCGGCGAAGTGCTGGCCATGGTGAACCAGCCCACGTACAACCCGAACGACCGGGCGCAGTACTCGGCCGAGCGCTACCGCAATCGTGCGATCACGGACATCTTCGAGCCGGGTTCCAGCATCAAGCCATTGGTTGTCGCAGCGGCGCTCGAGAGCGGCGGCTATCGTCCCAGCAGCATCGTGGACACGGCGCCCGGCTACGTGACCGTGGGACCGAAGACGATCGAGGACAGCCGTAACCTCGGTCGCGTCAGCCTGACGACGATTCTCGCGCGGTCCAGTAACGTCGGCGTGACCAAGCTCGCGATGTCGCTGGAGCCGGAGCAGTTGTGGGATACGATGACACGCTTTGGCCTCGGCTCGCTGACGACGAGCGGCTTCCCGGGGGAATCGGCCGGACTGCTGACTCCTTATAACCACTGGCGCGACATCAACCAGGCAACGCTGGCGTACGGCTACGGCATCTCCGTGACCCCGCTGCAGCTCGCCCAGGCCTACGCCATTCTCGGCAGTGACGGCCTGGCCCGACCGGTGTCGCTGGTTGCGCTGGATGGCCAGCCCGATGCCGACCGCGTGCTCGCCGGTGACTCGGCAGCCGCCGTCAAACGCATGCTCGAAGAGGTCGTGCGTCCCGGAGGAACGGGCACCAAGGCCTCGATACCCGGGTATCGCATCGCCGGCAAGACCGGCACGGCGTGGAAGTTCGCGACTGGCGGTTACTCGAAGGACAAGTACATTTCGATCTTTGCGGGTCTTGCGCCCGCAAGCAGCCCGCGCCTTGCTGCGGTCGTCGTCATAGACGAGCCGAGCGGCGAGCTCTACTACGGCTCCGACGTTGCGGCGCCGGTGTTTGCCGACGCCATGTCCGAATCCCTGCGCTTGCTGGCGATACCTCCCGATGCAATGCCGGCGCGTGATCCGGGCAGCATCATGCAGGCCATGAGTCAATGAGCATGCCGGCCGAATACCTGTCCACGAAACCGACGCTCGCAGACCTGCTGCAGGGTATCGCCGTGGCGCCGGCCATCGAGGTCCGCGATATCTCGAGCGACAGCCGCGACCTGAAGCCTGGCGACCTGTTCCTGGCCTGCGGCGGCGAGAACAGCCATGGACTCGACTATGCAGCCGACGCGGTCACTGCAGGCGTCGCCGCGATCGCCTGGGATTCTTCGACCGCCGAGGCGCCGGCCGGCCGGGTCGGCGTGCCGATGATCGCGGTCGAGGATCTCGCCGGGCGTCTCGGCGAGATTGCCAACCGTTTCTACGCCCGGCCGTCCGAGGCCGTGAAAGTCCTGGGTGTAACCGGCACCAACGGCAAGACGACGGTCGCCTGGCTCGTCGCGCAGTGTTGCGAGCACCTCGGTGAAACCTGCGGCTACGTGGGCACGCTCGGCACGGGCGTCGGCGAAGTTGCCGGTGGCGAGGGCATGACGACGCCCGGCGCGATCGAACTGCACCGGCATCTCGCTGGCTTCCGGGACGCCGCCGCGGGATGGGCGGCGGTCGAGGTTTCGTCGCATGCGTTGGCCCAGGATCGCATTGCCGGCGTCTCGTTCGACACCGTCATGTTCACGAACCTGAGTCGCGATCACCTCGATTACCACGGCAGCATGCAGAAGTACTTCGAGACCAAGGCGCGGCTGTTCCTCGATTACCCTGCAAAGCACCGCATTATCAACCTCGACTCGGAATTCGGTGACGAGCTGGCCGCCCGCTGCGGCCAGGACGTCGTCACGGTGTCGACGCGTTTCGATCGCGTCGCCAATGGACGGCCCTACGTCTTCGTCCGCTCCGTGGTCGCCAAAGGCACGGGCTCCAATGTGCGGATCGCGAGCTCCTGGGGCACAGGCGAGTTTCACCTGCCGCTGCCCGGCGATTTCAACGTGGCCAACGCGGTAATGGTGCTGGCGGCCATGCTGGTGCACGGCGTGCCGCTGCAACAGGCCTGTGAGAAGCTCGAGATGGTCAGCGCGCCGCCGGGACGACTGGAGCGCGTGCCTGCGCCAGAAGGACTGCCGTCGGTCTACATCGACTACGCGCATTCACCCGAGGCGCTGGACGCCGTGCTGCGCGCACTGCGAGCGCACTGCGCGGGCCGGCTCTGGTGCGTGTTCGGCTGCGGCGGCGACCGCGATGCCGGCAAGCGACCGCAAATGGGCCGCATGGCCGAAAAGCGGGCGGACGTGGTCGTCATCACGAACGACAATCCGCGCAGCGAGTCACCGCGCGCAATTATCGATGGCGTTCTCGAAGGAATTGCCGCGCCTGACAAGGCGACGGTGATCGAGGACCGCGCCGCGGCGATCGCCTGGGCGATCGATAACGCGCAGCCTGGTGACACGATTCTCGTCGCGGGCAAAGGCCACGAGGACTACCAGCTTATCGGCGCCGAGCGGATCGACTTTTCCGACTATGGCGCCGCGCTCGCCAATCTCGACAGGCGCGCCGGGGAGGTTTCGTGAACTCGACGCTGACCTTCGCGGCAGAGGCAATGAACGGCAAGCTGCACGGCGCCGATTGCGGCTTCGAGGGCATCAGCACCGATTCGCGTTCGATCCGTGAGAACGAGTTGTTCATAGCGTTGAGCGGACCGAACTTCGACGGCGGCGAGTTCGTCAGCCACGCGCAGAGCAAGGGCGCCGCGGGCGCGGTGGTCGAGACCAGTGTCAACGTCGACCTGCCGCAGATCGAAGTCAAGGATACGCGCATCGCGCTGGGCGAGCTGGGCGCCGCGTGGCGCGACGGGCATTCGCTGACCGTGGTCGGCGTCACGGGCAGCAACGGTAAGACGACGCTGAAGGAACTGATCGCCGCCTGCCTGTCGCGCGTTGCTCCGACCCTCGCAACCGAGGGCAACTTCAACAACGATATCGGCGTGCCGCTGATGCTGGCGCGCATTGACGAATCGCACCGCTTTGCCGTGCTCGAGATGGGGGCCAACGCCGCCGGTGAGATCGGTTACCTGACGTCGCTCGTCAAGCCCGATATCGTAACGATCACGAATGCCGGTCCGGCGCATCTCGAGGGATTCGGTTCCATCGAGGGTGTCGCGCACGCCAAGGCCGAGATTCTGCAGGGCGATCCGCGACCGAAGGTCGCCGTCCTCAATGCCGACGACCCGTACTACGACTTCTGGTTGTCCCTGGTCGAAGGCGTCGACGTTCTGAGCTTCGGCCTCAGCGAGAATGCCGATATCCGGGCGGACCAGGTCGAGGCCGGCAGCGACTACAACCATTTCACGATGCATCTGCTCGACACGACGATCGAGCTCTCGATGCCGCTTGCCGGCGAACACAATGTGCGCAATGCGTGCGCGGCGGCCGCCATCGCATCGGCGCTCGATGTTCCCGCAGACACGATCAAGGAGGCGCTGGAGAGCGTCGATCCGGTCTCGGGCCGGCTGGCGCCGTTGCCCGGCATCCGCGGTGCGACGCTCTTCGACGACAGCTACAACGCGAACCCGGTGTCGGTGATCGCCGCGGCCGAGTTCCTGGCCGCGCTGCCCGGCAAGAACTGGTTCGTGCTGGGCGACATGTTCGAACTTGGTGACGATGCCGAGAGCATGCACGCTGACGTCGGCGGCTCGATTCGCGAGGCGGGTATCGACCGCCTGTTCGCGCACGGCGATATGAGCCGTCACGCTGTGGCAGAGTTCGGCGACAAGGCGGAGTGGTACGAATCCATCGAGCCGCTCATCGACACGATCAGCGGTGAGCTCGAGTCGGGCGTCAACGTGCTCGTCAAGGGATCGCGCGGCATGCGCATGGAGCGTGTTATCGACGCGCTGCGCGGGAACGGGGGAGCCTGATCATGCTGCTCTATCTCACCGAATACCTCGCGCAGTTCGAATCCGGGTTCAACGTGTTCAGCTACCTGACGATGCGCGCCATTCTCGGCGCCCTCACGGCGCTGGTGCTGTCGTTCATCATCGGCCCGCGCATGATCGAGAAGCTCAGCGTGAACCAGGTCGGCCAGCCCGTTCGCGAAGAAGGCCCCGACACGCACCTGATCAAGGCCGGCACGCCCACGATGGGCGGCGCGCTGATCCTGACCGCAATCGCGGTCAGCACCGTGCTGTGGGCGGACCTGGAGAACATGTTCGTCTGGATCGTACTGTTCGTGACCCTGTCGTTCGGCGTCATCGGCTATGTGGACGACTACAAGAAGCTCGTCCTGCAGGACCCCGCGGGAATCTCCGCCAGGGCAAAGCTCTTCTGGCAGTCGCTGTCCGCCATCATTGCGGCCGTCGCGCTGTACCTGTGGGCCGACGCCAACGGTACGCTCGACACGGCGACCGCGTTACTGATCCCGTATCTCAAGGACACGACGCTGTACCTGGGCATGTTCCAGATACTGGTGTCCTTCGTCTTCATCGTCGGCTTCAGCAACGCCGTGAACCTGACCGACGGCCTGGACGGCCTGGCGATCATGCCGACGGTCCTGGTCGGCGGGGCGCTGGGCGTGTTCGCCTACGTTACGGGCAACGTCAACTTCGCCGACTACCTTGGCATCCCGTACGTTGCTGGGACCGGCGAGATCCTGGTCTTCTGCTCGGCGCTGGCAGGCGCCGGGCTCGGCTTCCTGTGGTTCAACACCTACCCGGCGCAGGTCTTCATGGGTGACATCGGCGCGCTCGCGCTCGGCGCTGCCCTGGGCGCCGTTGCCGTCGTCGTGCGGCAGGAGATCGTGCTCGTGATCATGGGCGGCGTGTTTGTCGTCGAAACCCTGTCCGTCATGATCCAGGTCGCCTCGTACAAGCTCACCGGAAAGCGCGTCTTCCGCATGGCGCCGCTGCACCACCACTTCGAACTCAAGGGATGGGCGGAGCCGAAGGTCATCGTCCGCTTCTGGATTATCACGGTCATCCTCGTGCTGATCGGCCTCGCGAGTCTCAAGATCCGATGAGCGCAGCGAAGAAAATGGCGCCGAAGAAAGCGGCCGGCCAGGACAGGGATCTCGTGTTCGGACTCGGTTCCACCGGGCTGTCGATCGCGCGCTACCTGAAGCGCGAGCAGCGTAGCGCCGTGTTCATGGATACGCGCGACGAGCCGCCGGGCGTGGACGAACTGGAAGCGCTCTGGCCCGATGCCGAACTCGTGCTCGGCGCCGACGCGCTGCCCGCAAACATCACACGCATCATCGTGTCGCCCGGCATTGCGGACGACAACGAGCTACTCGTGAAGGCGCGTAAGGACAAGGTCGAGGTCGTGTCCGACATCGAACTGTTCGCCCGCGAGGCAAAGCAGTCTTACTGCGCTATCACCGGTTCGAATGGCAAGAGCACGGTAACGACGCTGCTCTACCACATGGGGCGCGCCGACGGTCGCAAAGTGCTTGCCGGTGGCAATCTCGGTGAGCCGGCGCTGGACCTGCTGGACGCGGAAGAACCCGAGCTCTACGTGCTCGAGCTGTCGAGCTTCCACCTGCAGCGCATCGACAATCTGCCGGCCGACGTGGCCGTGCTGCTCAACGTGTCGGCCGATCACCTCGACTGGCATGCCAGCGAGGAGGAGTATCGCAAGGCGAAGTACCGCATTTATCGCGAGGCTCGGGCGGCGGTCGTCAATCGCACCGACGCACAGGCCGCCGACGCGGCGAAACACATCGATAACGTCATCTCGTTCGGCCTCGACGAGCCCGGGGAAGGTCAGTACGGCTTACGCGTCGAAGACGATGAGCTCTACCTGGCGCGTGGCGACAGCCTGCTGATCGCGGTCGAAGACATGCGCATGGTCGGCCGTCACAACCAGGCCAACGCCCTGGCGGCGCTGGCGGCCGGCGAGCTGTGTGGTTTCAAGATGAGCGCCATGCTGCAAGTTCTGAGCGAGTTCCCGGGGCTGCCGCATCGCATGCAGTTCGTTGCGCGCAAGGGCGCCGTCAACTACATCAACGACTCCAAAGCGACCAACGTGGCGGCGGCTGTCGCATCGATCGATTCGATTGATGGCGAGCTCGTGCTCGTCGCGGGCGGCGAGGGCAAGGGCGGTGACTTCGGCGCGCTTGCGGCGGCGCTCGAGGGCAAGCTGCGTGCCGCGGTCCTGATCGGCACGGACGCCGAAGCTATCGCCGAGGCGATCGACACGGTGATGCCGGTGTACTTCGCGCGCGACATGGATGACGCCGTATGCCAGGCCGCATCGTACGCGGAATCTGACGACACGGTGCTCCTTGCACCCGCTTGCGCGAGTTTCGACCAGTTCGAGAACTACGGTGCGCGGGGCGACGCGTTCGCCGCCGCGGTAGGAGCGCTGACGCGATGACGGCGCGCAACGCGACAATGCCGTTCCCGGCACGCATAAAGACCGAGCTCAAGCTGGACCCGGCACTGCTGACGCTCGTTTCGGTACTGCTGCTCGGTGGTCTGGTCATACTCGCATCGGCATCGATAACGATCTCGGACAACGCGACCGGTAACCCGTTCTTCTATGTCGAGCGCCAGCTTGTTGCCGCCGCGCTCGGTATCTTTGCCGGCATCGCATGCCTGTTCATTCCGATGCGGGTCTGGCAGGCGCTCGGTTTCCCGATGCTGTTGCTCGCACTGGCGCTGCTTACGGTAGTGCTGGTGCCGGGCATCGGCTACGAAGTGAACGGTGCGAGGCGCTGGGTGCGCTTCGGTATCATGAACCTGCAGGTTTCGGAGCCGGCGCGCCTTTGCCTGCTGATCTACGTTGCGGGCTACGCGGTGCGGCAGGAAAAGGCCCTGCGCGAGCGTTTCGTTGGTTTCCTGCGGCCGATGCTGGTTCTGAGCATAGCCTGCCTGTTGTTGCTGGCGGAACCTGACTTCGGCGCAGCCATCGTTCTGCTGGCCACGGCGCTGGTAATGCTGTTCGTCGCCGGTGCTCGCATTCGCGACTTCATCGTGTTTTTCTCGGCCGCAGTGGTCGCGATGGCCGCTCTCGCCGTGACGTCGCCATACCGCCTCAATCGCCTGACGGGGTTCATGGATCCCTGGGCGGACCCCTACAACTCCGGTTTCCAGCTGACGCAATCACTCATCGCAATCGGTCGCGGCGAATGGCTCGGCGTCGGCCTGGGCGACGGCGTACAGAAACTCTTTTACTTGCCCGAGGCGCACACGGATTTCGTATTCGCCGTGTTCGCCGAAGAATTCGGGCTGCTCGGTTCGGTTGTGCTCATTGCGCTGTTTCTGGCACTTCTCTGGCGCGTTTTCAAACTCGCGATGCGCGCAGCCGATGCCGAGCGATTCTTCGAGGCCTACCTGACCATCGGTATCGGTACGTGGCTCGGCCTGCAGGCCTTTATCAATGTCGGCGTGAACATGGGCCTGCTGCCGACCAAGGGACTTACGCTGCCTCTGATCAGCTACGGGCGCAGCAGCCTGATTATTGCGCTGGCGGCCATCGGGCTGTTGCTGCGCATCCACCACGAGCTGGTGGTCGACGCGAAGCCCGTCAATCGCAGGCGGAGGTCGAAACGATGAGCGCGCGACCCATGCAAAGGCCGATACTGGTCATGGCCGGCGGCACCGGCGGCCACGTCTACCCGGCGCTGGCCGTGGCGCGTGCGCTCGAGGCGCACGACCAGGATATCGTCTGGCTTGGCACGCAGCGCGGCATCGAAGCACGCGTCATCCCGGCCGCCGGCATCGATATCGAGTGGGTCAGCGTCAAAGGCCTGCGCCGCAAGGGCCTGCTTGCACTCGTTGTTGCGCCGTTCCAGCTTGCCTGGGCATTGCTGCAATCACTCTTCATTATGCTGCGCCGCCGTCCCGCCGCCGTTCTGGGCATGGGCGGCTTCGCATCGGGCCCGGGTGGACTTGCCGCCTGGCTCACCCGCCGGCCGCTCGTCATACACGAGCAAAATGCGGCCGCCGGCCTCACTAACCGTCTTCTGGCGCGTCTTGCCCGGGTTGTGCTGCAAGCCTTCCCGGGCAGTTTTAATTCCTCTGTCCGTGCTGAAACCGTGGGTAACCCGGTCCGCGAGGACATCGCCGCGGTGGCGGCGCCCGCTGCGCGATATCGCGAGCGGTCCGGGCCGCTGCGCCTGCTGGTACTGGGCGGCAGCCAGGGCTCGCTGGCCCTCAATCGCACGGTCCCCGAAGCCCTGTCGAAACTGCCGGCACCCAGACGGCCCGTCGTGCGCCATCAGTGCGGCAGCCTGACCCTCGACGCCGCGCGCGCGGCTTACGAGTCAGCCGCGGTCGACGTCGATCTCGTACCGTTCATCGAGAACATGGCCGAGGCCTATGCCTGGGCCGATATTGTCGTCTGTCGGGCCGGCGCGTTGACCGTCGCCGAACTGTGTTCGGTCGGTTTGCCGGCGCTGTTCGTGCCGTACCCGGGCGCCGTCGACGATCACCAGACCGCGAACGCCCGGCCGCTGGCCGATGTCGGCGCCGCCGTCATCATCGACGAGAGCATGCTGAGCGCCGACGTGCTGGCCGGCCAGCTCGACGAGTGGCTGACCGACCGCGAGGACTTACTCAACAAGGCCGAGAAAGCGCATGGCCTGGACAAGCCAGGCGCGCTCACTCGAATCACACAGCTCTGCCTCGAGCAGGCGGGAGTCGCAGCATGATCAAGCGAATGCGGCGGATTCATTGCGTACATTTCGTTGGCATCGGCGGGTCCGGCATGTCCGGCATTGCCGAGGTGATGTTGAGCCTGGGCTACAAGGTCCAGGGCTCCGACCTCAAGGCCAACAAGCAAACACGGCGCCTCGAAGAGCAGGGCGCTACCATCTTCATCGGCCACGCTGCTGAAAACACAGAGCATGCGGATGCCGTCGTCGTCTCCAGCGCGGTCGATGAAACCAATCCCGAAGTCGCAGCAGCGCGCGAGCGCCTGATGCCCGTGGTACCGCGGGCCGAGATGCTCGCCGAGCTGATGCGGTTTCGATACTCGATCGCGGTGGCCGGCACGCACGGCAAGACGACGACCACGAGCCTGGTCGCGAGCGTGCTGGCCGAGGGGGGGTTGGATCCCACGTTCGTTATTGGCGGGCGATTGAAGAGTGCCGATGCGAACGCGCGACTGGGGCAGGGCGACTACCTCGTCGCCGAAGCCGATGAGAGCGACGCCTCGTTTGTCCACCTGAAGCCGATGCTGGCGATCGTGACAAACATCGATGCGGACCACATGTCGACCTACGACGGCGACATCGAGAAACTGCGCAGCGGGTTCGTGGAGTTCCTGCACAACCTGCCGTTCTATGGTCTTGCGGTCGTTTGCAAGGACGACCCGGGCGTCAACGAGATTCTCGGCAGCATCGGCCGCTCCGTCGTCACGTACGGCACCGACCCGGAAGCGGACATTCGCGCCGAGAACATCGAGTTTTGCGCAGGCCACACGCATTTCGACGTCGTGCGCCCGGGCGAGCGCGAGCCGTTGCGCGTCGAGCTGCACCTCCCAGGTATGCACAACGTACGCAACGCGCTGGCCACCATCGCGGTCGCCGACGAACTGCAGGTCAGTGACGAGGCCGTCGTCAAAGCGCTGGCGAGTTTCCAGGGCATCGATCGCCGTTTCACCAATCTCGGCGAAGTCGAGACCGCGGCTGGCAAGGTCATGCTCGTCGACGACTATGGCCACCACCCGACCGAGATCGCGGCCACGCTGGCCGCAGCCCGCGCCGGCTGGCCCGACCGCCGCGTGGTGCTCGTCTTTCAGCCGCATCGCTATTCGCGTACCCGCGACCTGATGGACGATTTTGCCTCCGTGCTGTCGGATGCCGACCTGGCCATCGTGCTCGAGGTCTACGCGGCGGGCGAGGACCCCATTGCCGGCGCCGATGGTCGCGCGATCGCACGCGCAACACGCACTCGTGGCTCGATCGAACCCGTTTTCGTCGAGTCGCTGGACGAACTGCAGCCCGTGCTCGAAAGCGTCCTGAACGATGGCGATCTCGTACTGCTGATGGGCGCCGGCGACATCGGCGCGTACGCGGCAGGCCTGCCGGACCTCCTGGCTACCAAACCGAACCTCAAGGTGCACTCATGATGGCGGCAGAGGCTCGGGCGACGCATGGCGAGATTCGGCTCAACGAGCCGATGAGCAAGCACACGTCGTGGCGCGTGGGCGGCCCTGCGGAGACATTTTTCATCCCGGCGAGTCTCGATGACCTGTCGGAATTCCTGGGTAAGTTGCATCGCGAAATTCCCGTGTTCTGGTTCGGTGTCGGCAGCAACCTGCTGGTGCGCGACGGCGGCATACCGGGTGTCGTTATCTCGGCATCGAAGATCCTGCGCGAGATCGAACGCCTCGATCATTACGTCGTCCGGGCAGGCGCCGGCCTGCCGTGCACGCAGTTGGCCCGCCAGTGCCTGCGCTGGGGGATCGGCCCGTCGGAATTCTTTGCCGGTATCCCGGGTTCCGTCGGCGGCGCGCTGGCGATGAACGCGGGCGCGCATGGCGGCGAGACCTGGGAGCGCGTCGAGTCGGTGCGCACGATCGATCGCAGCGGCGTGATCAACGAGCGCGCGCCGGGCGAATACACCGTCGGTTATCGCAGCGTGACCGGTCCGAGCAACGAGTGGTTCATCGAGGCGACCCTGCGCTTCGATCCTGAAGCCACGCCGAGCAAGCAGGTGATGAACGACATGCTCGAGCGCCGCAAGCGCACTCAGCCGCTGGGCCTGCCGAGCTGCGGCTCGGTGTTCCGCAATCCGCCCGGCGACCATGCCGCGCGGCTCATCGAGGCGGCCGGGCTCAAGGGTTTTTCCATCGGCGGCGCCGAGGTTTCCGAGAAGCACGCCAACTTCATTATCAATCGCGGCGACGCCACGGCGACCGACATCGAGGAACTCATCGAGCACGTGCAACGAAAGGTCATCGAACAGCATGGCGTCGAGCTCGTCCATGAAGTTCGCATCGTTGGGGAGGTAGCCGCATGAGCCGCGTCGCGATGTTGCGCGAGGAGCGCATCGAGGTTCGGAATGCCGCTGATTTCGGCCGCGTGGCCGTCATGCTCGGCGGTACGTCCGCCGAACGCGAGGTATCGCTGAACACCGGCGCGGCGGTCCTGGCTGCGCTCCGGGCCCGCGGCGTCGACGCTCATGCCTGGGACCCGGGCGAGAGGTCAATGGCCGAGTTCGCGGCTGCCGGGTTCGACCGCGTCTGGATAGCGCTGCACGGCACCGGCGGTGAAGACGGCGCCCTGCAGGGATTACTGCAGTGGCTCGACGTCCCTTACACGGGCAGCGGTGTGATGGCGTCGGCGCTGGCAATGGACAAGATTCGCAGCAAGCACCTTTTCGAAGCAGCCGGGATCCCGACCCCCGCCTACGCGGTCATTCGTCATGACGCGGACGCGGTGCTTGCGGCTGAGGAGCTCGGCTTCCCGATGATTCTCAAGCCTTCCGGCCAGGGTTCCAGCGTTGGCATGAGCAAGATTTTCGAGCAGTCGGAACTGGCCGAGGCCGTGGCGCTGGCGCTGCAGTACGGCGACGTGGCGCTGGCGGAGCGCTGTATCGTCGGCGACGAACTCACCGTGGCGGTGCTGCAGGGTGAGGCGCTGCCGACCATTCGTGTCGAGACGCCGCGGGTGTTCTATGACTACCGGGCGAAGTACGAGTCCGATCGCACCGAGTACCACTGCCCCGGCACGGCCGATGCCGAGACCGAAGCGCTTTACGCAGGTATCGCCATCGCAGCCTTCAATGAGATCGGCTGCTCGGGCTGGGGCCGGGTCGACTTCATGACGGGCGAAGACGGCCAGCCGCAGGTGCTGGAAGTGAACACGGTTCCCGGCATGACCAGCCATAGCCTGGTGCCGATGGCGGCGAAGCAGGCCGGTATCGATTTCGAGGAACTCTGCTGGCGCATCCTGGAGACCAGCGTCAGCGACGACATGCAGACCAGCGCGATCGAGGTGGCAGCCAATGACGCGTAAACAGGCACGACGCAAAAAGCAGAAGAAGACTCAGCGGTTCGCGTTCCCGCGTATCCGGCTGTCGCACATCGTGGCCCCGGTCGTCGCGGTCGCGGCGGTTGTGGCGACGTACTTCGCCAGCGCCAGCATGCTGGACCGGCCGATTCGTTCGATCGAAATTAATGGTCCGTTCCAGCGGGTGACGGCGCTGCAAATCGAGGAGGCGATCGCCGGCGAACTCGAAGATGGCTTCGTCAGCGCAGACCTCGGCAGGATCCAGCAGCGCATCGTGGCGCTCGAGTGGATCGACGAGGCCACGGTGGCGAGGCGCTGGCCCAGCCGCTTGCGGATTACGGTCACGGAGCAGGTGCCTGCGGCTATCTGGGGCGAGCGCGGTTTGCTCAACGTGCGCGGTGAGCTGTTTGTGAATGCAGCGCGCCACATCCCGGCCGAGCTACCGCGCCTTGACGGCCCGGCCGAGCAGGCCCCCGAGGTCGCCAGGCGCTACCTCGCCGTGCGCGACAGGCTGATCCCGGTCGGCCTCGACCTGCGGCGCGTCAATCTCGACGAGCGCGGATCCTGGGACATGACGCTGCACAACGGCGTCGAAGTGCGGCTGGGCCGCCGCGACATCGATGCCCGCACCGACCTGTTTCTCGACGTCGTCGCCGACATCATTACGGGCCGCGCGGCTGACATCGAGTACGTCGACATGCGGTACAGCAACGGCTTCACGATCGGCTGGAACAACGGCTCGCGCACGCCTGTCGATGATCCCGAAGGCGACGCTGAGGAAATGCTGGCGCTGCGAGGTGAAGGCTGAATGTCGAAGCGGGGAGACAAGAACCTGATTGTCGGCCTGGATATCGGTACGTCGAAAGTGGTCGCCATCGTCGGCGAGATCAACGACGACGGCGTCATCGAGGTCGTCGGCATCGGCTCACACCCGTCTCGCGGCCTCAAGAAAGGCGTCGTGGTCAATATTGAATCAACCGTGCATTCGATCCAGCGCGCTGTCGAGGAAGCCGAGCTGATGGCCGGCTGTGATATCCACTCGGTCTATACGGGCATCGCGGGCAGCCACGTTCGCAGCCTCAACTCGCACGGCATCGTCGGTATCCGCGACAAGGAGGTGAGCGCCGGCGACGTCGATCGTGTCATCGACGCAGCGCGCGCGGTAGCGATTCCTGCGGACCAGAAGATCCTGCATATCTTGCCCCAGGAGTTCCTGATCGACGGGCAGGAGGGCATTCGCGAACCGGTCGGCATGTCCGGCGTTCGCCTCGAAGCCAAGGTGCACATGGTGACCGGCGCCGAGAGCGCGGCCCAGAATATCGTCAAGTGCGTGCAACGCTGCGGGCTGGAGGTCGACGACATCGTTCTGGAGCAGCTCGCATCGAGTTACTCGGTGCTGACCGAGGACGAAAAGGAGCTCGGCTCCTGCATTGTCGATATCGGCGGCGGCACCACCGACCTCGCCGTGTTCCTCGGCGGGGCGATACAGCACACGGCCGTGATCCCGATCGCCGGCGACCAGGTCACCAACGACATCGCGGTCTCGATGCGTACGCCGACGCAGTATGCCGAGGAAATCAAGATCAAGTACGCCTGCGCGCTGTCGCAGCTTGCCAACCCGGACGAGACGATCGAAGTGCCGAGCGTTGGCGAACGGCCGCCGCGCCGGCTCGCGCGCCAGACGCTGGCGGAGATCGTCGAGCCGCGCTACGAGGAGCTGTTCGGCCTGATTCGCGACGAGCTGCGGCGCAGCGGATTTGAAGAGCTGATCGCCGCCGGAATCGTCATCACCGGCGGCAGCGCAAAGATGGAAGGCGCCGTCGAATTGGCGGAAGAAGTATTTCACATGCCGGTGCGCCTGGGTGCGCCGCAGCACGTGGAGGGATTAATGGACGTCGTGCGCAACCCGATCCACGCCACGGGCGTCGGGCTGTTGCTTTACGGCTACGAGAACCTGTCGCGCCGCGGCACCCGGGCCACGCCGATCAGTAGCAACCTCGGTGATGTCTGGGGCCGGATGAAGGCGTGGTTCAGCGGACAGTTTTGAGAGTTCTGCAGGAGACCTGCAGGGGTTAGGAGACCGGCAGCGACATGCTGCCCACAGAGCGAGAAAAGCGGAGGAAACATCAATGTTCGAACTAATGGATAACCACAGCCAGAGTGCTGTCATCAAGGTCATCGGCGTCGGTGGCGGCGGTGGCAACGCCGTGGCACACATGGTCGACACCGGTATCGAAGGCGTCGATTTCGTTTGCGCCAATACGGACGCGCAGGCGCTGAAGACGTCGCGCGTGCGCACGGCGCTGCAGATCGGCTGCAACATCACCAAGGGCCTCGGCGCGGGTGCCAACCCGGACATCGGCCGCCAGGCCGCAATGGAAGACCGCGACCGGATTCACGAGGTCATCGAGGGCGCGGACATGCTGTTCATTACCGCCGGAATGGGCGGTGGCACCGGCACCGGCGCGACGCCGGTCGTCGCACAGGTTGCGAAGGAACTCGGCATCCTGACCGTCGCCGTCGTCACCAAGCCGTTCATCATGGAGGGCGGCAAGCGGATGTCGATTGCAGACCAGGGAATCGCCGAGCTGGCCAAGCACGTCGACTCGCTGATTACGATCCCCAATGAGAAACTCCTGACCGTGCTCGGCGGCGAGACCACGCTGCTGGATGCGTTCCGATCGGCCAACCAGGTCTTGCAGGGCGCCGTCCAGGGTATCGCCGAACTGATCACCCGGCCCGGATTGATCAACGTCGACTTTGCGGACGTTCGTACGGTCATGGCCGAGATGGGCATGGCCATGATGGGCTCCGGAATGTCCTCGGGCGAGGACCGCGCGCGCGAGGCGGCCGAAGCGGCTATCTCGAGTCCGTTGCTGGAAGACATCAACCTGGCCGGCGCCAACGGCATCCTCGCCAACGTCACCGCAGGCATGGATTTGTCCATCGGCGAGTTCCAGGAAGTCGGTAACACGATCAAGGAGTTCGCGTCCGACAACGCGACGGTCGTCGTTGGTACGGTCATCGATCCTGACATGACGGATCAGATCCGCGTCACGGTCGTTGCAACCGGTCTCGGTCACGCGGCGACCAACGCAGAGTCGCCGATGCGCATCGTGCGCCGGCCGGCGGCCGCCGCGGCGCGCGAGGAACCGAACTACCACGGTCTCGAAAAGCCGACGGTGCAGAGAAAGCGTGCCGTAGGCGATGGCCTCGAGGATGCCGGTCTGCAGGAAGACTTGCTGGATATACCGGCGTTCCTGCGGCGCCAGGCCGACTGACAGGGAAACGTCCAGGTAACACCTCCGCTCGCCGGCCCGGGGTCCGCCCGGGCCGGCAATCTCCTTCCCGCCACCGTAAGTACGTCCTGACCAGCCTGATTCAATCTCGCTAAGAGTTTGAATTCTTGACGTTTTTCAGTGATGTGCTAATCTTTCGGCCAAATCTGCGTAAGGTGTTCCTGCCTCTATGCCCAAACAACGCACTATCAAGACCTCGATCCGGGCAACCGGCGTCGGGCTGCATAATGGTGAGAAGGTGTATATGACCCTTCGACCGGCCGCAGAAAACTCGGGGATTACTTTCCGGCGCGTCGACCTGGATCATCCGGTCGACATCAAGGTCGATCCGCGCCTCGTGGGCGAGACCATGCTGGGCACGACGTTGATCCAGGACGGCGTCAAGGTGGCCACCGTGGAGCACCTGATGTCGGCGCTGGCGGGACTGGGCATCGACAACATCAATATCGACCTGTCGGCTGCCGAGGTTCCGATTATGGATGGCAGTGCGGGACCGTTCGTTTTCCTGCTGCAGTCCGCCGGTATCGAAGAGCAGCGGGTCGAGAAGAAATTCATCCGCATCAAACGCAAGGTCCGGGTTGAAGACGACGACAAGTGGGCCGAGTTTCACCCGTTCAACGGCTTCAAGGTCAACTTCGAGGTGTATTTCAACCACCCCGTCTTCAACAAGCTCAAGCAGGACGCGACGATCGACTTTTCGTCGACGTCATTCCTCAAGGAGGTCAGCCGTGCGCGCACCTTCTGCTTCCTGCGCGACGTCGAGGCGCTGCGCGAGCGTAACCTGACGCTCGGCGGCAGCATGGACAATGCGATCGTCCTCGACGATTACCGCATCCTCAACGAGGACGGCCTGCGCTACGCCAACGAGTTCGTGATCCACAAGATTCTCGACGCCATCGGCGACATTTACCTGCTGGGCCATCCCGTGATTGGTGAGTTCCGGGCGTACAAGTCCGGTCACGATCTCAACAACAAGTTACTGCGCGCCATGCTGGACGAGCAGGCGTCCTGGGAAGAGATCTCCTTCAAGGACCCCAGGAAGTCGCCGATTTCCTACGCGACCCCGTCCTACGCCTAACTTGTAGGAGCGCCCCATGGGCGCGATACTCCGGGGCATGACTGAAGAGTTATTCCGCTCCGACTCCTACCTCAAGGAATGCGACGCTACGGTCGTCGATGTTCGCGACACTGGCGTCGTGCTCGATCGCACAATTTTCTATCCGCTCGGCGGCGGCCAGCCCGGCGACACCGGCACCCTGAGCTGGGACGGCGGCGAGGCCGGCATCGTTGATACCCGCTACGGTGATGGTGGCGCGATCGTCCACGTCATCGACGAAGGCGCGCCGGCGCTGACAGCCGGCGCCGAAGTTCGCTGCCGTATTGACTGGGACCGCCGCTACCGGCACATGCGCATGCACACGGCCATGCACCTGCTGGGCTCGGTGCTGCAGTATGGCGTGACGGGCGGCAACATCTCGGCCGCAAGGAGCCGGCTCGATTTCGACATGGAAGACACGGTCGACAAGGAAGCTGTCGGCGCTGCGCTCGCCAGGCTGGTCGCAGAGGATCACCCGGTGAGCTGCCGCTGGATCACCGAGGAGGAGCTCGATGCCCAGCCGGAACTGGTGCGCACGATGTCGGTTCAGCCGCCGCGCGGTAAGGGCAGCGTGCGGCTGCTCGAGATTGCAGGCATCGACCTGCAGCCCTGTGGGGGGACGCACCTGCGTTCAACGAGCGAAGTCGGCGCGGTGCGTATCGGCAAGGTCGAGAAAAAGGGCAAAAGAAACCGCAGGGTGAACATTCACCTCGACGACTGATTGGGCCGGCGCATCGCAGACGGCGATGCGGTCCGGTCTAGCTCTTCGACTGCGGCCGGTCCCGTCGTCCGGCGAGTTCCGCCGTGATCGCCGCGGTTATTTCACGCGTTTCCTCGGGCCCGATGCGATCGATCGCTTTGCCCAGCGAGTCGAAGGTGGCCATGAGAAGTTTACGGAGCTTCTGAAAGCCGATCTCGTTGCGACGGCCACACACCGTCTCGTCTCCTTTCAAGACGCGCTCGACGACGCCCGGGTCGCGCAGCCGCACATCACAGGCGACCGCCAGGTGCAGGAGTTCGTCAGCGATCCCTTGCAGGTGTCTCGACCACTGAGGATTGGTTTCATTCGTCAAACTAAGAGCCCTCCATAGTGCGGTTGATCGCCTCGGCCAGCGTCTCGGGAGTCACCATATCCCCCGCACCGTCGTCCTGGCGTAAGTTCAGGTTCTGCTCGATATGCAACCAGCGAGATCCACTGAACTCCGTCGCGCTGTTTTCACACGGATCCGGCTGCCCGTTAATGTAGCGGCCCAGCGTGTTGGTCGTGCCGCACAGCCGCTTGTCGATCGAAGGCTCACTGCAGCTGACCGACACGCCTTGCTGTAGCGATGCGAGCTGCGCGTTGAGCTCTGCGTTAAGCACATTGACAAGTTCGCTGGCGGGCAGGTCTGCCGTCGTGCCGGCACTCAAGCGGGCAACGATATCCGCCGCATCGCCGTTGGCGGGGCAAGCCGCGGAACCACAGCCGTGAATCTGTAGCGTGCGGGTCGTGGCGCTGCGGTCGTGGACGATGACACCGAATCGGTAGAAGAACGAGTCGACCGTATGGGCCATGTCCGAGACCTTGTAGGCTCCCGCCGCACCGCAAACCGATGTCGTTCCCGAGCATGATGATGTCGCTGCGTTCGAGCAGCGGTGGGCAGAGGAGATCGACAGGAACCGCGCCCCGGTCGCGCGCATGATCGCTACGGATTCAGTATTGGTGAACCGGTCGTATAACGGGTGTGGAACGGACAAGTGATGGGACTGCGGGGAGTCAAAATCCACGCAGAAGAACCCTTGCCCCTGCAATGCGGTTTCCTCGAGGCAGTACAACTCGTTATTGTCGGCGGCGGTGTCGATGAGTCGCAGCAATCGAAACCCGGTAGCAGCCGCCGCGGACTGCACGCTCGCGAAATCCTGGTTCAACAGGTCGGTGACCAGCGCATCAAACAGGTCAAGGGCCGCCGCGGACGGAACGGTGTAGCCCTCGGAGAAGGCCTGCACGTAGACAAGCGAGGCGCCCACGTAGTTGAGCAGGTCGACATTGCGCGTCTCGATGATCGGGTCAGGATCCGGTCCCGGGTCTGGCGACCCGCCGCTACTGCCGCCGCAGCCGTTCAATGCAAGCAGCATGAGACTTGCGAGTAACACAGTTGCTGTCCGAGCGGTGTTCACGAGCCGCAGGCGTCCATTCACGTATCGACCTCAGCCGTCGCGGCGAACCCTGACTTTGCAGGATGTCACCTCTGCGGAACTCTGCCGCGCCGCGGCCATCAAAGTGTCCGCCTCAAAACGCAGCTTGGCGGCCCAGGCTGGTGAGCTGGTGAGAACGACCAGCTGGCCGTCGTCGCGAATATTGGCGGCGAGGACCTGTTGCGCGATTTCGCCCGGTAAAGCCTGCTGTAGCGCGCTGACAAGCTCGCCCATATCCCTGGCGTGCCGGACGATGTCGCCTAAGCCCCCGTTATCATTGGGATTTAACAGATTTTCGAGGCTTTTGACCGACATAAAAATGTGACGCAGTTGGCGATTTTGGTGGATTTCCGGGGACTTAGGTCACCCTTCGAAAGACCTTATCTTGTATTAAAAACCGACATTATGCATATTGACGCTTCCGATAAGGGCAAACCCGTTGAAAAACGGGGGCGCAAAACCACCGGTCTAAGGGCGCAAGCCTAGGACAGCGGGGCTACCGAAGTGGAAGCGGAAGTCAGGCAGGCAAGCAACAACAATGGCCGGAAGCGGCCAAAAGACTGCCGTTCAATACTGAGGGGCTCTGCGAACAGGATACCGACCCAGGTTCTACCGGGACGTTTGTGATGAATGTAGTCATCTTTGGAAAAGGGCTTGGCAAGGCCAGGCAGATCAACCTCGCCGGTGCGTCGGTGTGGCTGGTTGCCGTTGCCGTTGTCGGCCTCGTCTCGGCCTTCGGGTTCGCGGGCGGCTACTGGTATTCCTCGATGACGGGTTCCGGCGTGAGCCTCAACGAAGTCGCTCAGCTCAACGACGAGTTGCAGGAACAGCGCGAGAGCATCGAGTCCATTCGCCAGGGTAACGAAGACACGCTCGACGCCCTGGCGATTCGCATCGCCCAGATGAACGCACGCGTCATCCGCCTCGACGCCCTCGGTCGTCGCCTGACCGACATGGCCGATATCGAGGACGGCGAATTCGATTTCGACAGCGAGCCGGCGCTCGGCGGCCCGGAAGAGCCGATGCCCACGGGTTCGAATGTCGCAGTGCCCGAGCTTGTCGAGTCCATGGCCTCACTGGACCAGCAGCTCGAAGACCGCGAAGCGCAGCTCGTCGTGCTCGAGGACGTGCTCATGGGCCAGAACCTCAGCGAGCGCGTCTACCCGCAGGGTCGCCCGGTCGGTTCCGGCTGGGTTTCGTCTTACTTCGGCAAGCGCACCGACCCGTTTACGGGCAAGCCAGCCAATCACACGGGCATTGATTTCGCCGGCAAGTATGGCGACCCGATCAGCGCGGTCGCGGACGGTGTCGTTACCTGGTCTGCCGATCGTTTCGGCTACGGCATCATGGTCGAGATCAACCACGGCAACGGCTATGCCACGCGCTACGCGCACAATTCCGAGAATCTCGTCGCCGTCGGCGACGAGGTCAAGAAAGGCCAGGTCATCGCCCTGATGGGAGAGACCGGCCGGGCAACAGGCCCCAACCTGCACTTCGAGGTCGTCAAGAACGGGCGCCGGGTAAACCCCGTCAATTTTATCCGCGGCTCCGGCAAATAAGCCGCCCCGTCGCTGGCCTCGTTTCCCGCGGGTTGAAATCCCAATAATCGCCTTTATTTCGCGACTTTAGATACAATAGCGGGCTTTGCGCGCCCGTAGAATCGCAGGAGCCCCCGTGGCTAATTTCTTGACCAGCATTTTCGGCAGCCGTAACCAGCGGCTGCTGCGCCAGTACGGCAAAATCGTCAAAAAGATCAACGCTCAGGAAGAGGGCCTGCAGGCTCTTGATGACGAGGCCCTGCGCGCCAAGACCGACGAATTCAGGCAGCGCTACAAGGACGGCGCCACCCTCGACCAGCTGTTGCCGGAGGCATTCGCCGTGGCACGGGAGTCGTCGCGCAGGACTCTGGGCCTGCGACCGTTCGACGTACAGCTGATCGGCGGCATGGTGCTGCACGACGGTAACATTGCCGAGATGCGGACCGGTGAAGGCAAGACGCTCGTCGCCACGCTGCCCGCTTATCTCAACGCCCTGAGTGGCGACAGCGTGCACATCGTCACGGTCAATGAGTACCTGGCGCAGCGCGACGCCGACTGGATGCGACCGGTCTACGAGTTTCTCGGTCTCACGGTCGGCGTGTCGAAGAGCGGCCAGACGCAGGAGGAAAAGCGTGCCGCCTACAACAGCGACATCACCTACGCGACCAACAATGAGCTCGGGTTCGACTACCTGCGCGACAACCTGGCGTTCTCTCTCGAAGACAAGGTGCAGCGCGACCTGACCTTCGCGATCGTCGACGAGGTTGACTCGATCCTCATCGATGAGGCGCGTACGCCGCTCATCATCTCGGGGCCTGCCGAGGCCAGCACCGACCTTTACGCGCAGATCAACAAACTGGTGCCGAAGCTGACGAGGCACGAAGAAACCGAACAGCCCGCCAACTACGAGATCCTGGCCAAGAACGTCACGCTCAAGGGGCTCAACGGACTGCCAGTTACCGTGACCGGCGAAGACGGCGTGGCGCAGGACGTCATACCGCTCGAGCAGGCCGTGGATGTGGGCGACGAGCAGCAGGCTGACGTCGTGCTCGTCGACGACAGCAACAAGCCCGTCGTGTGCAAGCTCGTCAAACGCGGCGACTTCACGACTGACGAGAAAGCCAAGCAGGCCTACCTCACCGAGGACGGCCACCAGAAAGTCGAAGCGATGATGATGCAGGCCGGGCTGTTGCAGGAAGGCGAGAGCCTTTACGACGCCGGCAATATCCGCTTGCTGCACCATCTCAACGCGGCGCTGCGAGCCCACGCGATCTTCAAGAAAGACGTCGAGTACGTGGTTGCCAACGGTGAGGTCGTTATCGTCGACGAATTCACGGGCCGCACGATGCCCGGCCGGCGCTGGTCGGACGGGCTGCACCAGGCCATCGAGGCCAAGGAAGGCGTGGCGATCAAGCAGGAAAACCAGACGGTCGCGTCGATTACCTTCCAGAACTTCTTCCGGCTCTACAGCAACCTGTCGGGAATGACGGGCACGGCCGATACGGAAGCCTTCGAGTTCCAGCAGATCTACGGCCTCGAGGTCGTCGTGATCCCGACGAACGTACCGATGATCAGGGATGATGGCGCCGATCTGGTCTACCTCACCGAGGAAGACAAATTCGACGCTATCGTCGAGGATATCGCCGACTGCCGTGAACGCGGCCAGCCGGTGCTGGTTGGCACGACGTCCATTGAGACCTCCGAGCTGCTGTCCAAGCACCTGAGGAACAAGAAGATTGAGCACGAGGTGCTCAATGCCAAGCAGCACGAGCGAGAAGCGGTCATCGTGCAGCAGGCGGGGCGCCCCGGCGCCATCACGATTGCAACCAACATGGCGGGCCGCGGCACCGATATCGTGCTCGGCGGCAACCTCGAGGCCGAACTCGCCGAGGCCGGCGAGGATCGCAGCGAAGAGGCAATCCGCAACGAATGGCAGGAGCGCCACAATGCCGTGCTCGAGGCCGGCGGCCTGCACATCGTGGGCACTGAACGGCACGAGTCGCGCCGTATCGACAACCAGCTAAGGGGCCGCAGCGGTCGCCAGGGCGACCCCGGTTCGTCGCGCTTCTACCTGTCGATGGAAGACACGCTGATGCGGATCTTCGGCGATCCCGAGCGCACCAAGTCGCTGCTGTCCCGAGCCGGCATGCGCCCGGGCGAAGCGATCGAAAGCAAATTGCTGTCGCGGCAGATCGAGCGTGCGCAGCGCAAGGTGGAAGCCCACAACTTCGACATTCGCAAGAACCTGCTCGAATACGACGACGTCGCTAATGATCAGCGCAAGGTGGTTTACCACCAGCGTTCGGAGCTGATGGAAGCCGACGAGATCGAGGAGTCGGTCGTCGCGATCCGGCACGAGGTTATCGGCAACGCCGTGCAGGACCACATTCCCCCCGGCAGCCTCGACGAGCAGTGGGACGTTGACGGGCTTGCCAAGGCCCTGGAGTCGGATTTCGGCCTGCAGCTCGATATCGCCCAGTGGCTGCGCGAAGAATCGACGCTCAACGAGGACGGTATCCTCGACCGCTGCATCGAAGCCAGTGACGAGGCGTACAAGTCCCGCGAGGAAAAAATCGGCGCGGAACTCATGCGCACGGTCGAGAAGCAGGTCATGCTGCGCCAGCTCGACCAGCACTGGAAGGAGCATCTTGCGGGCATGGACCACTTGCGCCAGGGCATCGGATTACGATCCTACGCGCAGAAGAATCCGAAGCAGGAGTACAAGCGCGAGGCTTTCGAGATGTTTGGCTCGATGCTGGAACAGGTCAAGCACGACAGCATCAGCGTCCTGTCCCGCATTCGCGTGCAGGGCGAGCAGGACCTGGACGACGAGGAAGAGCGCAAGCGCGCTGCCGCGGCCATGCGGTTCCAGCATGCCCAGGCATCCGCGCTGTCCGGCCAGGCGCCGCAGGGCCAGCAGCCCGCGCAGGGTCAGCAACCCGGGCAGGGTCAGCCGTATCGCACCGTGGGCGGGGCGCCGGCTCCCGCCGCTGCGCCGCGCCCCGAGACCTTCAAGCGCGACGGTCGCAAGGTAGGACGCAACGAGCCCTGTCCGTGCGGTTCGGGCAAGAAATACAAGCAGTGCCACGGCAAACTGGGCTGATCGGCCGCATCCCGTGAATCACTTCCACGTCGCTGCGGGCATCCTGCACGATAGCGCCGGACGCGTGCTCATTACCGAGAGACTGTGCGACGGGCCCTTCGACGGCCTGTGGGAATTCCCGGGTGGCAAGATCAGCGACGGCGAGTCGGCCGAGGGGGCACTGAAGCGTGAACTGGCCGAGGAACTCGGCATCAGGGCAACGGCGCTGCGGCCGTTCATGGAACTACACCACGAGTACCCGGACCGTATCGTCGACCTCGAGTTCTTCCTGGTCAGCGAATGGCGCGGCGAGCCTGCAGGTCTCGAAGGTCAGGGCGTGCGCTGGCTGCCGGCAGCGGAACTCGACGCGACTGAATTATTGCCGGCGGATGCGCCGGTCGTGGCCGCGCTTCAGCAGATGCTCAGCTGAAACGGGACGTCGTGGCCGGTCTGCACGGCCCGGGATTCCACCGACGACCACTCGAGGAAGCGCACCGTGAAGCGGTGCTGGCTGCCGCTGATCTCCGGGTAGAGCGTGCTTTCCTCGGGCAGGTTGATGCGCAGCAGCCGGCACTGGGCGTCCTTTTGCATGCTGTGCTGGTACATGCCGTTGATGGCCGTCTTGTCGGCAGGCTGGCCGCTCTCGCGAATAAGCCACAGTGACTCGAGAACGGCGTCGCACAGGGGCCGGATAGCGCCGATCCAGCCGTCGAGGTCCTGTTGCCGGCGATCGAAGGGCTGACGCAGCCAGTGGCTGTATTCGGGCAGGTCGAATTCACAGGTTCCGCCCGGGATGGCGCTGCGGTTCTTGATCGCATTGAGAAAATCGGATTCCTTCAGCGGCTGCAGGTAGGACGTGCCGATGCCATCGACGGCGCCGCGGCTCTCCACCAGGTTGTGGATCAGCGTGTCGAGACGGCTGGTGTCCACGCCCGGCTGGCTCTGAAAGCGTTGTAGCTGGTCCAGCTGGTGGTCGAGCTCCTTGTGAACCTCGCTGCGCACGTCCCCGCGCGACAGGATGGCCAGAATCTCGAGCAATCCGCCGATAGTGGCGCGACTGGCCCAATTGGTCTCCAGTTCGCTGTTGTAGAGCATCTGGCGGTAAAGAAACTCGAGGCGCATGAAGGTCCGCATGCGTTCCGAGACAGGCTGCTCGTAGTGCGCCTGTGCCGCCCGAGGGGCAATATTGCCGGCAGGCTTCGCCATCGACCTAGTCTACGCCAGCGACCGGTAAATTTCATGAAGGTCGGCAACCTGCTGCTGCAGGTCTTCCAGCCGGCCATCATTGGTAATGACGTCATCGGCGATCGCCAGCCGCTCGCTGCGGCTCGACTGCGCCGCCAGTATGCGCCGCGCGCCGTCTTCGGACTCGCCGTCGCGCGCCACCAGCCGGTCGATTTGTACCTGCTCCGGGCAGTCCACCACCAACACCCGGTCAACGGATCCCCGGAGCGGCGATTCGACGAGCAGGGGTACGACGATCACCTGGTAAGCGCCACCGGCCGCATCCGCCTGCCGCAGCGTTTCGGCACGGATGCGTGGATGTGTGATGGCCTCCAGCGTCTTGCGCGCCTCGTCGCTGGCAAATATCCGCGCCCGCAATGCGGCCCGATCGAGGCTGCCGTCCGGCCGCAGCACCTCGTCGCCGAAAGCGGCCACGATGTCCCCGAGGGCGGGCTGGCCCGGTTCGACCACCTCACGGGCGATCACGTCCGTGTCGATGATCGTGGCGCCGAGGTCGGCAAACAGGTTGGCAACCGTGGTCTTGCCGCTGGCGATACCGCCGGTCAGACCGATCCGGGGCGGAACGCTCACTTACTGGAACATGCCGAGGTAAGCGCTCCAGACGGCATCGCCGTAGAGCATTGCGATCCAGCCGGCGGCGGCCAGGTAGGGCCCGAACGGTATCGGCAACTGCCTGTCGCGGCCGCGAAACAGGATCATCCCGATACCCGCCACGGCGCCGACGACGGCGGATAGCAGAATAATCATGGGCAACGCCGGCCAGGGTCCCAGCCAGGCGCCGAGGGCGGCAAGCAGCTTGAAGTCGCCATACCCCATGCCTTCCTTGCCCGTGACCAGCTTGAAGAGCTGGTAGACACTCCACAGGCTCAGGTAGCCCGCCAGGGCGCCCACGATCGCGTCGCGCGGGCTGACGAAGAGGGTCTCGGCCCCGGGCAGCGGATGAAACAGGCTCATGATCAGGCCGATCCACAGGAACGGCAGCACGATCGAGTCGGGGATGATCTGGTGATCGATATCGATCAGGCTGATGGCGATCAGTGCGCACGTCAGTGCAATCGCCATCAGCGCCTCCCAGCCGAAGCCGAAGCGCCAGGCGCACAGGGCGGCCATTAGCGCGGTCAGCACCTCGACGACGGGATAGCGTATCGAGATGGACTTGCGACATTTGGCGCACTGCGCGCCGAGCATCAGGTAGCTCAATACCGGGACGTTCTGCCAGGCCTTTATCTGGTTGCCGCAGGTCGGGCAGCGTGAGCGTGGGAAGACGAGGTTGAACGGGCCCTCGGGCAGGTCGTCCGGTAAAGCCTCCTGGAGTTCCTCGCACTGGTCCCGCCACTCGCGCTGCATCATGATCGGCAATCGATAGATGACGACATTGAGAAAGCTGCCGATCATCAGGGCGAAGGCGAACGCAACGGCGACGAATATCAGCGGTGCCTCGTTAAATACGTCGATCATGCAATCTCTCCGTTCAACGGCGCGCTAAAGCAAACGGCGTCAGGAGTTTCCTCCTGACGCCGTTGCATTGTAAACGATGAGCGGCGTGCTCAGATAACCGAACCCATCTTGAAGATCGGCAGGTACATGGCGACGACGAGGCCACCAACGAGCACACCCAGGATCGCCATGATCATCGGCTCAAGCAGGCTGGACAGGTTGTCGACGGCGTTGTCGACGTCTTCTTCGTAGAAGTCGGCGACCTTGGCGGACATTTCGTCCAGCGAACCCGATTCCTCACCAACCGCGATCATCTGGATAACCATGTTGGGGAACAGGTCCGAGTTTTCCATCGACTGCTGCAGTCGCTGACCCGTAGCTACTTCGTCGCGCATCTGCAGCACGCCGACTTCGTAGACGATGTTGCCCGTCGCGCCGGCGACCGATTCGAGCGCCTCGACCAGCGGTACGCCTGCGGCGAACATCGTCGACAGCGTACGCGCGTAGCGCGCGATCGATGCCTTCTGCAGGATCGAGCCGATGATGGGAATCTTGAGGGACATCCGGTCAAGCCAGTGGCGCATCGCGCGCGAACGCTTCTTGAAGTAGAAGAACGTGCCGATGCCGGCGCCGATCGCGATGGCGATATACCAGCCCTTTTCACGCACGAAGAACGA
Source organism: Woeseiaceae bacterium (assembly GCA_030066075.1). Lineage (GTDB taxonomy): Bacteria > Pseudomonadota > Gammaproteobacteria > Steroidobacterales > Woeseiaceae > UBA1847. The sequence continues at coordinate 15,846 of JASJCH010000024.1, read as the reverse complement.
CAGGTCGATGACCATGCGCGTGAAGGTCGGCAGGTCGGCGCCGAAGCCCTTGAACAGGTCTTCAAATGCCGGGATAACGAAAATCAGCAGGATCGTCGTGACGACGAAGGCAACGACGAGAACCGCGGCCGGATACGTCAGCGCCTTCTTGATCTTCTTCTTGAGGGCCTCGGTCTTTTCCTTGTAGGTCGCGATCTTGTCGAGCAGGGTTTCGAGCGCGCCTGCCTGCTCGCCGGCTTCGACGAGGTTGATGAACAGGTCGTCGAAGTACAGCGGGTGCTTGGCCAGCGCTTCCGCCAGCGCGCTACCGCCCTCGACGTCGGCCTTGATCGAGAGAATGAGCTTCTGCATGGCCGCGTTCTCGTGGCCGGTGCCGACGATCTCGAAGGCCTGCACGAGAGGGATACCGGCAGCCAGCATGGTTGCGAGCTGGCGGCTGAAGATAGCGATGTCGGCCGTGGTGATCGAGCCGCCACCACTGAACAGGCCCTTGCTCTGCTTCTTGATTCGGGAGGGAACAACGCCCTGGCGGCGCAGGTCGGCGCGTACGGCCGCCTCGTTGGCAGCCATGCTCTTGCCCTTGACCTTTTTGCCCTTTCGGTCCGTTCCTTCCCAAACAAAAGGGACGTTGCCCGCAACTGCTGAATCAGCCATGTCTATTGCCCATATAGCGAGGTGTTAACCTATTCAATTGTAACCCGATTGATCTCCTCAAGGCTGGTAACCCCTTCCTTGACTTTATTCAATCCGGCCTGTCGTAAATCGATGACCCCCTCTGTTGCCGCCTGGTCGGCGATCTGCATGGCGTTGCCGCCTTCCATTATGATTCTGCCCATGGCCTCGGATACTTCCATGACCTGGAAGACACCGACACGGCCTTTGTAGCCGTCGTTGCAGCTCTTGCAGCCCTTCGGCCCGTAGATCGTCAGACCTGCCTCCAGGTCTTCCGCGGAGAAGCCTTCCTTCTCGAGGGCTTCTCTCGGTATATCCTTGATTTCCTTACAGTTATCGCAGAGTCGCCGGGCCAGTCGCTGCGCGATGATCAGGCTCACGGACGTGGCGATAGCGTAGGGCTTGACGCCCATATCGACGAGTCGCGTCAGGGTGCGCGGCGCGTCATTGGTATGCAGGGTGGACAACACGAGGTGACCGGTCTGCGCCGCCTTGATCGCAATCTCGGCCGTCTCGAGGTCACGAATCTCACCGACCATGATGATGTCCGGATCCTGGCGCAGGAAGGCTTTCAGTGACGACGCGAAGGTCAGGCCGACCTTCGGGTTGACGTTGACCTGGTTGATGCCCGGCAGGTTGATTTCAGCCGGGTCCTCCGCGGTCGAAATATTGCGGTCCTCGGTATTGAGAATGTTGAGGCCCGTATACAGCGAAACCGTCTTACCCGAACCCGTCGGTCCCGTGACGAGAATCATGCCGTACGGCTTGGCGAGATGCTTCTCGTACAGCGCGCGCTGGTGATCTTCATAACCGAGCATCTCGATACCCAGCTTGGCGCTCGACGGGTCGAGAATACGCAGTACGATCTTCTCGCCGAACAGCGTCGGGCAGGTATTGACACGAAAATCGATCGCCCGGTTCTTGGAAAGCCGCATCTTGATGCGGCCGTCCTGCGGCACGCGTCGCTCGGCAATGTCCATGCGTGACATGACTTTCAGGCGGGCACAGACCTTGTTGGCCAGCACGACCGGGGGCTGCGCGACTTCCGACAGCACGCCATCGAGTCGGGTACGCACCCGGAAGTACTTCTCGTAGGGCTCGAAGTGGATATCGGAGGCGCCGCGTTTGATCGCGTCGAGCAGGATCTTGTTGACGAAACGAACGACCGGCGCGTCTTCGATGTCGTCCTTGTGGATGTCCTCCTCGTCGTCGTCGTCGCCGGTGACGTCGAGGTTCTCGAGGTCGAAGTCATCGTCGGCGAGATCACCCATCGTCGTGTCGACCGCCTCGATCGCCTTGACGATGCGCTCCTCGAGCTTGTCCTGCTCGACGACCACCGGGTCGATGCGCAGGCTCGTCTGGAACTTGATGTCATCGATCGCGGCGAGGTTGGTCGGGTCGGAGATGCCGAGGAACAGGCGTTGCCCCCGCTGCACGAGCGGCAGGACGCGATGCTTGTTGATGAGCTTCTGATCAACGGCCCGAACGACGTCGATATCGACGTCGATAGCGTCCAGATCGAGCAGCGGAACACCGAATTCGTGGGACGCTGCAACGGCGATCGCCCGGGGATCGGCGAGCTCTTCGTTGACGAGGTAGGCAACCAGGGGAAGCTTCTCTTTCTTGGCGGTTTCGGTCGCCTCGACGAGCTTCTCCTCGGATATCAATCCGTCCTGCACGAGCCGCCGCGGCAGGCCAGCCAGGTTTGTTTGTGTTGCCGTCACTGCCATACGGTCAGGTGTACTCAAGCGATTGCACGAGCATCACAGTCTCACTGATCCAAGTCCCCGGATCAACTGGATTTTGTGAGCTCATTCACAGTTAGGGAATTCGATTAAGTCAAACCCCCGAAAACGGCCTCAAATGGGCCAAAAAGCGCGGATTTTCAGGCTAGTTACGGCAGCTCGACGGGAGGTAGCGGCGGTCGATGGTCGGTGCCTGGTGCGCGCTCGTAACGCCGCCGCCGGTGAGTTCGGTGCCACCTGCCGGAATCGCTGCTTCGCCGCAGCGCCAGACGATGGAGCCGCCGTCCGTAATGTACGGTGTCACCGACAAGGTGTCGCCGAAAATATCCTGGTGGGCGTCGTTGCCGAAGGTGATGTCGACCCGGCCGTTGACGACGTTGACCTCGCCAACGAATTTCCCCTGGGTGTCCGTGGGGAGCGGCGTCATGCCGGCCGCTGCCCGATCGGCAGCCGGCTGACCGGTCATGTTGTAGGAGTCGATAATCGGCGCCTTCGCGCCTACGGCCATGTTCAGCGCCTCGGCGACCTGGGCGCGGACCGTGTAGGTCTGGTAGGCCGTGACCGCCATTGAAGCGAGAATCCCGATGATTGCGATCACAATCATCAGCTCGATCAAGGTGAAACCTTGCTGCTGTCTCATTCCGGAACTCCGATGGCTCCCCCGGCCACCACTGCTGCCGAATGATACGACATTTGCAGTGCTACCTGCGCGGCCTCGAAAACGCATTGCAGACAGTGTGACGCAGTTCACAAAATTGCTCGTGACCGAGAAAAAAAAGCCCCGGACGAATCCGGGGCTTTCTTGATTCCTGTTTCGAACCATAAAGGCTCGACGGGAAATCTTAGGTACGGCAAGCGGCCGGAAGGTGCTTGTTCTCGATTACGCCACCGCTGGCGCAATCCCAACCAACACTACCCGGGTTAACCGTGTCCGGCGTCAGGGTGATCGTCTCGCCGTTGATGACCTGGTGAGCGTCGTTGCCGTAGGTAACCTGGATCGTGCCGCTGCCGAGAACGGAAACGCTCGATACGTACTTACCTACGATGTCGCCAGCGGCTGCCAGACCGGCTTCCGTGTTGCTGCCCGGCATCGAGCCGCGATCCTGGAAGTACTCGGTTACAGCTGCCTTGGCACCACCCGACAGGTTCAGGCCTTCAGAAACCTGAGCGCGGATCGTGTAGTCCTGGTAAGCCGGGATAGCAATGGCTGCCAGGATGCCGATGATCGCAACGACGATCATGAGTTCGATAAGCGTAAAACCTTGCTGCTTCTTCATTTATCTGTCTCCATGAATAATGAGTAGTTATCACTAAACGGCAAAAGCCCGTACCCAAATGAAGCAAAGGCCGTGCCAAATCGGACTTCGCCAATGTAAGTGATTGAATTGAAGAAAATTGTGACGCAAGTCGAGGTTTAAAGTATTGGCGGTTCGGCTGACAATCGGGTCGCTACCGGTCACGAATTGTCACAACCTGACAAAAATTGTCAGTCAGCGTCGGCGGAAGCTGACGCAAATTATGACAGGCAGGAGCGGGCCATGCCCGCGAGCACTGCGGCATAGCCGCAATGCCGACCCGCGCAGCGGGTCTTCGCGCCCATGGGGCGCTTCTACTCTATTCCCAGCTTCTTGATGCGATAGCGAAGCTGGCGGAAAGACAATCCCAGCAGTTTGGCGGCGGCTGTCTTGTTGAAGCGCGTCTTCTCCAGTGCGTCCATGATGGCCTGTCGCTGGACGTCCTCGACCTGGTTGCCGAGATCGGTCGCGGTGAAGGTCGCCGGGCCGTCCTGCGTCGCCGGCGCTTCGCGCAGGTTCAGGTCGGCGGCAGCGATGGCGCCGCTGGCGCACAGGGTGACGGCACGTTCCAGGATGTTCTCCAGCTCCCGAACGTTACCCGGGAACGAGTAAGCGCCCAGCGCCTCGCGAGCGCTATCGTCCAGGCGGGTTGAGGCATTGAGCTTGCCCAGGATGTGTTCGGCCAGCGCAATCACGTCGTCGCCCCGGTCGCGCAGGGCCGGGACCCGGAGTTCAATCACGTTGATCCGGTAGTAAAGGTCTTCGCGAAACTCACCCGCGGCGACCATCTGGCTGAGATTCTTGTGGGTGGCCGACAGGATGCGCGCGTCGGTCGGCGTCTCCTGCGACGCGCCAACGGGCCGGACGGTCTTTTCCTGGATGACGCGCAGCAGCTTGACCTGCATCGCGAGCGGCAGATCGGCGATTTCGTCGAGGAACAGCGTGCCGCCGTCGGCGCTCTGCACGAGCCCCATCTTGTCGCCGACAGCGCCCGTGAAACTCCCCTTGAGGTGGCCGAAGAACTCGCTCTCCATCAATTCAGCCGGGATCGCGCCGCAGTTGACCGGCACGAACGGACCGTCAGCCCGCGGGCCGCTCTCGTGAATGAGCCGGGCCACAAGCTCCTTGCCCGTGCCTGATTCGCCCGAAATGTGCACCGGCGCCTGCGAGCGCGCGACTTTGTCGACCATTTCGCGTAAATCGCGCATTGGCGCGGACTCGCCGAGCAGACGCGACTGGCCGTCACCGCCTTTTTCCAGCTTGAGCGCATTGCCGACGATGTTGCGCAGGTTATTGAGGTCCAGCGGCTTGGAAATGAAATCGAAAGCACCGAGTTTCAGCGCCTGCACCGCGGTCTCGACGTTACCGTGCGCCGTGATCACCGCGACCGGGATGCCGCTGGCGTGGGTCTGCATCCACTCGACCAGTTCCAGGCCGTCGCCGTCCGGCAGCCGCATATCGGTGAGGCACAGGTCGAAGGAGTGAGACCCGAGCAGCGCCTTGGCGCCCGCCACGTCCTGCGCGGTCTCGGTGTCGATATCCATGCGGCCCAGCGTCAGAGTCAGCAGTTCGCAGATATCGGGTTCGTCATCGATGACAAGTGCGCGTGGTTGATTCATTTCTCGGCGGCTTCCCAGCGGTCCGGGTCTGCAAATACGATACGGAAGATACTGCCTCCGCCGGGCCGGTCAAGGTATAGCAGCGTTGCGCGGTTCAATTCGCACAGCTCCCGGGAGATATAAAGGCCGAGGCCGGTGCCACCCGAGCGCTCGGTGTAGAAGGGTTCGAACATTTTTTCCGCCGTCGACGCATCGACGCCGAGGCCGTGATCGCGGACCTCGACGTACGGACGTCCCTGGCCCTGCACCCGGTCCGCATGCAGCTCGACGAGAATGCCGCCCGTCTCGCTCGCGTACTTGACCGCGTTGTCGCACAGGTTCCACATGACCTGCCGCAAGTGCGAGCGGTCCATGCGCACCTCGAGATCGGGATCCATCTCGAGGACCGTAAACTCGCCCTCCTGCAGTTCCAGCGTGTTCGAAAACTCCTGCGCAAAATCCTCGAGCCAGGGCCGGAGAGCCACCCGCTCGGGCTGGCTGGATTCGCGCCGCGACAGTTGCAGGACGTTGTCGATGATATGGCTGACCCGCCCCGAATGCGTTTCGATGATCTCGGTCAGCCGCTTGTCGTCGTCGGTCAGGCCGGGTGATTCGCTGAGCAACTGGGCGGCATGGCTCATCGCGCCCACCGGGTTGCGGATTTCGTGGGCGATACTCGCGCTCAGCCGTCCCAACGAGGCGAGCTTGGACTGCTGGACGCGCTCGTTCATCAGGCTGGCGTCTTCGAGGAATACGAGTATCGGGCCTTCGCGGGCCACGTTTTTGTCCAGCGGCGCCAGGTGCGCCGTCACGCGCAGATTGTCGCCCGAGGTGATGACCGTGAACTCCGGGTGCGATTGCTTGAGGCTGTCCTGGCGCCACTCCTTTACGTACTCGGCAAGCGGCTCGAAGACCCCCGCGAGCGGCAGGCCCCGCACGCCGCCGCTGACGCCGAGCAGGCGGGTGGCCGACGCATTGCTCAGGCGGATGTTGTTAGCGTCGTCGATGACGATGATGCTCTCGCGAAGGTGCTGGACGATGTATTCGTTGAGTTCGGACAGGTTCTGCAGGTCGACGCCGCGCTGGCGGGCCAGCGCCTCGCTCGCCTGGATGCGCCGGCCCAGCGGGCGCGTGGCGAGCGCCATGGCGAAGATGACGGCGCTGAGGATGCCGGCGGCCGGGTAATTGGCGTCAAATGCGCCGCCACTGAACTGCGCCAGCGCCTGCTGGCCCAGGATCGCAAAAGTCGCGATGGCGGCGAGAATCGTGGGGAACTGGCGCGGCAGGACCAGGCTGGCAGCGCCGACGAAGACGATCAACAGGCCGCCGAGACCGCTCGAAATGCCGCCACTGGCGTGCATGAGGGCAACGACGGCGCCAATATCGACGACGGAATGCACCATGGCCTGCATGTCGGCGCCCACCCAGCGCTGGCGCAATCCGACGCCGGCGGCGATCGCGAAGGCCAGGTAGGCGGCGGCCGTTATCCAGAACAGCGTGGGGACCTGGTCGCCGAACAGGCGCGGCTCGCCGCCGGTGAGGAACAGGGTCAGGAGCGCGAGCGCGATCAGGGCGCGGAACGCGTTGAGCGTGATCAGGACGCGCCAGGTGAGATCCGGCTCCTCGGCAGCTCGCTGCAGCAGCGCCTCGCGGCTCTCACGCAAGGTCTGCCGGCTGCTGATATCGATCGCTGCCCGTCTCGCCAATATTTCCTGCCCAATAGCGGCCATGCCGCGTGGAATCGGTCGATTGTAGTGCATTTCCGCTTTGCACCACACCGGGCTTTCCCTCAAAATACGCCCGATTTTGTGCGGCTGGCCGCACGTCACGAAAAGATCCCTTCATGAATCTGCACGAATACCAATCGAAACGGTTGTTCGCCGACTACGGCATCCCGGTGCCCAAGGGCATACCCGCCAAGAGCCCGAACGAGGCTGTCGACGCCTCGAAAAAGCTGGGCGGCGACCTCTGGGTCGTCAAAGCCCAGGTGCACGCCGGCGGCCGCGGCAAGGCCGGCGGCGTCAAGCTCGCCCGCACCCGCGACGAAGTACACCAGTACGCGGAACAGATGCTGGGCACGCAGCTCGTCACGCACCAGTCGGGCCCCGAGGGACTGCCCGTCAACGTCGTCTACGTCGAAGCCGGTTCGGATATCGATCGTGAGCTGTACCTGTCGATGCTGGTCGACCGCGAAGCCAGCCGGGTAGCGTTCATCGCCTCGGCGGCCGGCGGTATGGACATCGAGCAGGTTGCCGCCGAGACGCCCGAAAAGATCTTTACGGTGTCGGTCGCGCCCGATGCGGGGCTGCAGGATTTCCAGGCGCGCCAGCTCGCGTTCGGGTTAGGCCTCGATAAGGACCAGATGCGCCAGTTCGGCAGGCTGATCCGCAACATGTACCGGTTGTTCGTCGAGAGCGACGCCAGCCTGGTCGAGGTGAACCCGCTGATCACCACCAAGAGCGGCGACGTGATCGCGCTGGACGCGAAGATCAACATCGATAGCAACGCACTTTACCGGCAGCCCAAGCTCGTCGAGCTGCGTGACATCACGCAGGAAGACGACAAGGAGCGCGAAGCCGCTGCGCACGACCTCAACTACGTGTCACTCGACGGCGATATCGCATGCATGGTCAACGGCGCCGGCCTCGCCATGGCGACGATGGACCTGATCAAGCTGCACGGGGGCGATCCGGCCAACTTCCTCGACGTCGGCGGCGGCGCCACCAAGGAGCGCGTGGAGGAGGCATTCAAGCTGATTCTGTCGAACGACAACGTCAGGGCGATCCTGGTCAATATCTTCGGCGGCATTGTGCGCTGCGACCTGATCGCAGAAGGCATCATCGCGGCCGTGAAGGATGTCGGTGTCAGTGTGCCCGTCGTCGTGCGACTCGAGGGCACCAACGTCGACAAGGGAAGAGAGCTGCTGGCGTCGAGCGGCCTCGATATCATCGCGGCCGACGACCTCACCGACGCGGCCAAGAAAGCCGTAACAGCCGCCGGCTGAAGAGTGACATCATGAGCATACTCGTAGACAAGAACAGCAAGATCGTTTGCCAGGGCATTACCGGCAGCCAGGGCACATTCCACACGGAGCAGTGCATCGACTACGGCACGCAGGTCGTCGGTGGTGTCACTCCCGGACGTGGCGGCCAGCAACACCTCGGCGTGCCCGTTTTCGACACAATGCGCGAAGCCGTCGACGAGACCGGCGCGGACGTCAGCATGATCCTGGTGCCGCCGCCGTTCGCGGCGGACGCGATCCTCGAAGCGGCTGACGCGGGCGTGAAACTCGTCGTCTGCATCACCGAGGGCATTCCCGTTCTCGACATGGTGCGCGTGAAGTCCGCGTTACGCGACCACGACTGCCGACTGATCGGTCCCAACTGCCCCGGCATTATCACGCCCGAACAATGCAAGATCGGCATCATGCCGGGGTTCATTCACAAGCCCGGCAAGATCGGGGTGGTGTCGCGCTCGGGCACGCTGACCTACGAGGCCGTCTACCAGACCACGAACAACGGCCTGGGGCAGACGACCTGCATCGGCATCGGCGGCGATCCGGTGCGTGGCATGGACTTCATCGATTGCCTCGAGCTGTTCGAAGCCGACCCGGAAACCGAGGGCATGATCATGGTCGGCGAGATCGGCGGCACCGATGAGGAGGCCGCTGCAGAGTACATCCAGTCGAACGTCTCCAAGCCCGTTGTCGCTTACATTGCCGGTGTCACAGCACCGCCAGGCAAGCGTATGGGCCATGCAGGCGCAATCGTGGCGGGCGGCAAGGGTACGGCGGCCGACAAGTACAAGGCGCTCGATGCCGCGGGCGTGGCCACGGTCCGTTCGCCCGCCGAACTCGGTAGCAAGATGCTGGAGGTTCTCGGCGGGTAAGCGACGCGTGCAGCCATGAACAGCACTGTCAAAGTGGCGCTCGCCCAGGTCGACCTCGCAGTCGGTGCTGTGAAGGCGAACACCCGCAAGATCATCGACTACGCGCACCGGGCCCGCGACGAGTTGCAGGCCGACCTCGTCGTATTCCCCGAACTCAGCATTTGCGGGTATCCGCCGGAAGACCTGCTGTTTCATGCGGGCCTGCGCAAGCGCACCGAGGAGGCTGTCGCTGAAATCCGCGAGGCGGTCCGCGGCATCACGGTGCTGATCGGCTATCCCGAGTACGTCGACGACGACATCTATAACAGCTGCGGGGTGTTCGCCGACGGCGAACTCCTGTGCGCCTACCGCAAGCAGCTATTGCCCAACTACCGGGTTTTCGACGAGGAGCGCTACTTCACGGCGGGTACGGAGGCTGCGGTCTTTCCGCTCAACGGTATCCGCGTCGGCCTCGTGATCTGCGAGGACGCCTGGCGGCCCGGGCCGATCGCCGCTGCGCGCAGCGCCGGCGCCGAGTGCATCATCTCGATCAACGGTTCTCCCTACGACACCGAAGCGCAGCGGCGACGCGAGGCGCGTTTGCTGGCGCGCGTCGACGAGTCCGGCATCCCCGTGGTTTACCTGAACATGGTCGGCGGGCAGGACGAACTGGTGTTCGATGGCGGCTCCATGGCCATTGATGCCGCCGGGGACATTCGCTTTCGTGCACCCGCGTTCGAAGAGGGGCTGCACGCCATTGACCTGCGGGCGACGAACACCGGGGTAGAAGTTGAGCGTGCCTCGACGGCCGACCACCTGTCGCTCGAACAGAGTGTCTACAGCGCCCTGGTGACCGGTACACGTGACTACGTCGACAAGCACGGCTTCTCGGGCGTGGTCATGGGACTCTCCGGCGGCATCGACTCCGCGCTGGTGCTCGCAGTGGCGTGCGACGCGCTCGGGCCGGATCGCGTGCGGGCGGTCATGATGCCGTTCCGTTACACCTCCACGATGAGCCAGGAGGACGCGGCCCGGCAGGCGGCGACGCTGGGGGTGCAATATGACGTGATCCCGATAGAACCCATCTACGAAGCAACGGTTTCGCAGCTCGCGCCCGTATTCGAAGGGCGCGAGGAAGACGTCACGGAGGAGAACATCCAGGCGCGGGTTCGCGGGCTGCTGCTGATGGCCATCTCGAACAAGACCGGCCGCATGCTGCTCACGACGGGCAACAAGAGCGAAATGGCTGTCGGTTATGCGACGCTCTACGGCGACATGGCGGGTGGTTTTGCCCCAATCAAGGACTGCCCCAAGACACTGGTCTACGAGCTGGCGCGTCACCGCAATGCGAGCGGGGAGGTCATCCCGGACCGCGTCATCACGCGCGAGCCCTCCGCCGAACTGCGCGCGGACCAGAAAGACTCGGATTCACTGCCGGACTACGACGTGCTCGACCCGATCCTCGCGGCGTTCATCGAGGAAGACCTGTCGGTGGACGAAATTGCCGCCCGTGGTTTCGATCGCGAGACGGTCATTCGTGTCCTCGAAATGGTGCGGCGCAATGAATACAAACGGCGGCAGGCGCCGCCAGGAATTCGCATCAGCAGCCGCGCGTTCGGGCGCGACTGGCGCTACCCGATTACGTCGGGCTATCGGTTCCCGGGCTAGCTGTCCGGAAAGTTGAGTTCGCGCACGCGCCGCGCGTCGGCGGCCAGGTCAAACATCCCGAGCTTCTCGTACGCCCGCTCCATGAGGCGCAGGGATCGGGCGTTGGCCGGCGCCCCGTTGTACTCCTCGAGCGCGGCCTTGGATCGGTTGAGCGATGCGATGTACGCACCGCGGCGCAAGTAGTAGTCGGCTACGTGGTTTTCGTAGTCCGCCAGCCGGTTCTTGAGGAACACCATGCGCTGCTCCGCGTCCGGCGCATACTGGCTGGCCGGGTAGCGCTCTACGAGCCGGCGGAACGATGAATACGCTTCTTCGACGTCCTTTGGCGGCCGCTCGGTCACGTCTTTCTTGAAACGCTTCTCCAGGAACCCGGCCTCGTCCTCGAAATAAGCGAGGCCCTTGATGTACAGCGCGTAGTCCACGCGTTCGTGGATCGGGTTCTCGCGCATGAACGTGTCGGCTGCCTCGACGGCCTGTTCGGTCTGGCCGGCCATGTAGTAGGCGTACATCAGGTCGAGCTGTAGCTGGCGACTGAGGTCGCTGAACGGATAGCGCGCCAGGATGATTTCGTAGATCTGAATGCCGCGCTGGAAGTTGCCGCGCTCGACCGAGGTCTTCGCGGAGTCGTAAGCCTCAACGAGGTTGTCGACGACGGTCTCTTGCTCATCGTTACCGGCACAGCCGGCGCCAAGCGCGATCACAGCAGTGAGCAGGCCTGTGCGCAATAGCGCTGCCAGCGATGAATTCGTGTTCTGAAGGGCGTTTTTCATAGTAACTTTGCTAAATCCGGCGACCGGCCCGAGTCGGTCAAGCCGGCGAGTATACCGTAGACTAGGGCCCGCAATGAAAGCGGAATCCCTGACACGCACGGTCCCGGAGGACCTCGCCGGCCAACGTTTGGACCAGGCGCTGGCGCGCTTGTTTCCAGAATATTCGCGCAGCCGGCTCAAGAGCTGGCTGCTGGACGGTGCGCTGGTCGTTGATGGCGGTAGCCCGCGCCCGCGCGATCCCGTGTACGGCGGGGAGATTGTCGAGCTGCAGGTGCAGCCCGAGACGGCCGTGGTTGCGACGGCGGAAGCGATGCCGCTCGATGTCGTGCACGAGGATGAGCACATCCTGGTCGTGAACAAGCCGGCCGGCCTCGTCGTACACCCGGGCGCCGGCAACCCCGGCGGCACCCTGCTCAATGGCCTGCTGCATCACGCGCCCGAGCTCGAGTCGCTGCCACGCGCCGGCATCGTCCACCGCCTCGACAAGGACACCAGCGGGCTGCTGCTCGTTGCCAAGACCCTGCCTGCGCACACGACCCTTTCCCGGGAGCTGGCGGATCGCGAGATATCGCGTCACTACCTCGCCGTTTGCGTCGGCGTGCTGACGGGCGGCGGCACGATCGACGAGCCGATCGGGCGCCACCGCACGGATCGCACCCGCATGTGCGTGCGCGACGACGGCCGGCCTGCTGTCACCCATTACACCGTCATCGAGCGCTTTGCCGCCCATACCTTTATTAACGTGCGGCTGGAAACGGGACGCACCCACCAGATCCGGGTGCATTTCGCGCACCGGCGTCACCCGTTAATCGGCGATCCCGTCTACGGTGGCCGCCTGGCTTTGCCGAAGGGCGCCGGCGAGCAGCTCACCGACACGCTGCGCGGGTTTCGGCGCCAGGCGCTGCACGCGGCCCGGCTCGGGTTTGACTACCCGGACAGCGGAGAGGCACTGGTGTTCGAGGCGCCGCCACCCGCCGACTTCAACGAGCTGCTCGAGGCGTTGCGCGAGGCGGGACGTGAATAGCGGCTGGATTCGCGCCGACTGGCCCGCGCCCGCCGGAATCATCGCCGGCACGACGTTGCGCGACAGCGAGTTCGAGCTACCCGCGCAACCGCGGCGTATCAACCAGGTGCACGGCGCCGGCGTCGCGCGCTGGGAGATGCTCGCCGCCGACGACGCTCCCCCGGATGCCGACGCTATCGTATCCGCTACGCCCGGCAGCCTCTGCGTCGTGCGCACCGCTGACTGCCTGCCCGTGCTGCTGTGCTCCAATGACGGCGGCGAGATTGCAGCCGTGCACGCCGGCTGGCGCGGTCTTGCGGCGGGCGTGATCGAGGCCGCCATTGCGGCGCTGGCGACACCGCCCGGGAACCTGATTGCCTGGCTCGGCCCCGCCATCTCGCAACCGGCCTTTGAAGTCGGCGGCGAGGTGCGGGACGCATTCTTGGCCGGGTCCGCCGGTGCCGCCGATGCCTTCGAGAAGAACGCGCGCGGCCGCTGGCAGGCTGACCTCTACGTGCTGGGGGAGCAGCGACTGCAGGCGGCCGGGGTCACGGCGGTCTCTGGCGGCGGCCTGTGCACGCACGCGGATGCCGGGCGTTTCTACTCATACCGGCGCGACGGCTCGACCGGGCGCATGCTCAGCTTTGTCTACAAACCTTGAAAAACGGCCCTCTGGGCCTATGTCTGCACCAGTTTATGCTCCCGTACAGGGTTGCGAGGTTCCGCTATGCGAATGGACAAACTGACCAGCAAATTCCAGCTCGCGCTCGCCGAGGCGCAGTCGCTTGCCGTGGGGCAGGATCACCAGTTCATCGAACCGGCGCATGTCATGGTGGCGCTGCTCGACCAGCAGGGCGGGACCGTGCGCGGGCTGCTTACCAAGGCGGGTGTCAACGTCAACCTGCTGCGCTCGCAGCTCGGCGATGCCGTCGATCGCCTGCCCAAGGTCGAAGGCGCCGGCGGCGATGTTCACGTTGGCAACGACCTTGCCAAACTCTTCAATATCACCGACAAGCTGGCACAGACGCGCGACGACCAGTACATCTCGAGCGAACTGTTCGTGCTGGCGGCGATGGATGACAAGTCGCCGCTGAAGCCCATTCTCGAGCAAGCCGGCGCAGTCAAGGGCGCTGTCGAGAAGGCCATCGACGACCTGCGCGGTGGCCAGCAGGTCAACGACCCGAATGCCGAGGATACGCGCCAGGCGCTCGAGAAATTCACGATCGACCTTACCGAGCGCGCCGAGCAGGGCAAGCTCGACCCCATCGTTGGTCGTGACGACGAGATTCGCCGCACGATCCAGATCCTGCAGCGCCGCACCAAGAACAACCCGGTGCTCATCGGCGAACCCGGTGTCGGCAAGACCGCCATCATCGAGGGCCTCGCGCAGCGCATCGTCAACAACGAGGTTCCGGAGGGCCTGCGCGGCAAGCGCATCCTGTCGCTGGACATGGGCGCGCTGATTGCGGGCGCCAAGTTCCGGGGCGAGTTCGAGGAACGCCTGAAAGGCGTGCTCAACGACCTTGCCAAGCAGGAAGGCCAGGTCATCCTCTTTATCGACGAGCTGCACACGATGGTCGGCGCGGGCAAAGCCGAAGGTTCGATGGACGCCGGCAACATGCTGAAGCCGGCTCTCGCGCGCGGCGAGCTGCACTGCGTCGGTGCGACGACGCTCGACGAGTACCGCAAGTACCTCGAAAAGGACGCGGCGCTCGAGCGGCGCTTTCAGAAAGTGCTGATCGAAGAGCCCACCGTCGAGGACACGATCGCCATCCTGCGTGGCCTCAAGGAACGCTACGAAGTGCACCACGGCGTCGAGATCACCGATCCGGCCATTGTTGCGGCGGCAACGCTGTCGCATCGCTATATCTCGGACCGGCAGCTGCCGGACAAGGCGATCGACCTCATCGACGAGGCGGCATCGCGTATTCGCATCGAGATCGACTCGAAGCCCGAGGCCATGGACCGGCTCGAGCGCCGCATCATCCAGCTCAAGATCGAGCGTGAGGCGCTCAACAAGGAGTCGGATGAGGCGTCGCGCAAGCGGCTCGAGGACCTCGAAGCCCAGCTTGCTGAACTGGAGAGAGAATTCGCCGACCTCGAGGAGGTCTGGAAAGCAGAGAAGGCGGCGATGCAGGGTGCGGCCCAGATCAAGGAAGAGCTCGAGCGCGCGCGCCTCGAGCTCGAGACTGCCCACCGCGCCAACGATCTCGCCCGCATGTCGGAGCTGCAGTACGGGCGCATCCCGGAGCTCGAGAAGCAGCTAGCGGATGCCGTGCAGGCCGAGAGTCAGGAAACCGTCCTGTTGCGCAACAACGTGACGGATGAGGAAGTCGCCGAAATCGTCTCCAAATGGACCGGCATCCCGGTGTCCAAGATGCTCGAGGGCGAGAAAGAGAAGCTGCTGCAGATGGAAGCCGTCGTGCAGGAGCGCGTGGTGGGCCAGGACGAGGCCGTGGTCGCGGTCGCCAACGCGATTCGACGTTCACGCGCCGGGCTGTCGGATCCGCGCCGGCCGATCGGGTCGTTCCTGTTCCTGGGACCGACCGGCGTCGGCAAGACCGAGCTCACCAAGGCGCTGGCCAACTTCCTGTTCGATACCGACGACGCCATGGTGCGACTCGACATGTCGGAATTCATGGAGAAGCACTCGGTCGCACGCCTGATCGGCGCGCCCCCGGGTTACGTCGGCTACGAGGAGGGCGGCTACCTGACCGAGGCGGTTCGGCGCCGTCCCTATTCCGTGATCCTGCTCGACGAAGTCGAGAAGGCGCATCCGGATGTCTTCAACGTCCTGCTGCAGGTGCTCGATGACGGTCGACTGACCGACGGCCAGGGCCGCACGGTCGACTTCCGCAACGCCGTGATTGTGATGACCTCGAACCTCGGCTCGCAGATGATCCAGGAGATGGCGGGCGAGGAGCAGTACGAGCAGATGAAGTCGGCGGTGATGGACGTGGTCGGCACGCATTTCCGACCGGAGTTCATCAACCGCGTCGACGACGTGGTCGTGTTCCACCCGCTGAGCCGCGAGCACATCCGCAAGATCGTCGATATCCAGCTTGGCTACCTGCACGATCGGCTGGCGGACCGCGACATGCGCATCCTCCTGTCGGACGCCGCGCGTGACCGGCTCGCGGAGGCCGGCTTTGACCCGGTCTACGGTGCGCGGCCGCTGAAGCGCGCGATCCAGCAGCAGGTCGAGAACCCGCTGGCGCAGGAGATCCT
>JASJCH010000084.1 GCA_030066075.1 Woeseiaceae bacterium | reverse complement strand
CGGCGGACTCGCGGATCGCGCGGCGCTCGACCTGGGTCGAGCCGTAAGGGACGCAGATCAGCACGCGCGGGCTGGGCCGGAAGTAGCGCGACTGGTGCGCCTTGCGAATGAAGTGCTGCAACATCTTCTCGGTGACCGTGAAGTCGGCGATCACGCCGTCCTTGAGCGGCCGAATGGCGGTGATGTTGCCCGGGGTCCTGCCCAGCATGTTCTTGGCGTCGGCGCCGACGGCCTCGACGAGGCGGCCGCCGCGGCCCGTGTCCTCGCGAATCGCCACGACGGACGGCTCGTCGAGCACGATGCCGTGGCCACGCGAGTAGATCAGCGTGTTGGCCGTGCCCAGATCGATCGACAGGTCATTGGAAAAATAACCCAGAATGTTCTTGAACATGTGGGGATAAGGTCCCGGAATAAGATTAACGCGCTAATCTAACAATGCGCACGACATTGCACAAGGCAGCCTGTATTATTGTGCGCGCGCGCCCGGACGGGCGTTGAGCGCGGGCGCGCAGAGGGCGTTTCGCACAAGAAAAAGCAGCAGGAATTCCCCGTGTCACTCGACAAGGATCAAGTTCAGCAGATTGCCGTGCTGGCAAGGCTCAGGCTCGCCGACGACGAGTTCGCCGAAACGGTCGACAAACTGTCTCGAATCGTCGATTTCGTCGACCAGCTGTCGCAGGCCGACACGACCGACGTGGTGCCCATGGCGCACCCTCTCGATGTCGCCCAGCGGCTGCGCGCCGACGCGGTCACCGAGCCGAACGAACGCGATCGTTTCCAGGAGAACGCGCCGTCCACGCAGGACGGCCTGTACCTCGTGCCCAAGGTCATCGAGTGATGGCGCGGGAGCTCCACCAGCAGACGTTGACCGAGCTTGCCGCCGGGCTCGAGTCGGGCGATTTCAGCTCGGTCGAGCTGACCGAGGCCTTGCTGGCCCGCGTCGCCGACCACGACGGCGCGCTGAACGCGTTCATCACGGTCACGGGCGAGCAGGCGCTCGCGGCGGCCAAAGCCGCGGACGAAGCGCGCGCCGCCGGCAAGGGCGGGGTCCTGAACGGCCTGCCGCTCGTGCACAAGGACATTTTTTGCACGCGCGATGTGCTGACCACGTGCGGGTCGCGCATGCTCGAGAACTTTGTCTCGCCGTACAACGCGACGGTCGTGGACAAGCTGGCCGACGCGGGCGCGGTCGTCCTCGGCAAGACCAACATGGACGAGTTCGCAATGGGCTCGTCGAACGAGACCAGCTACTACGGCCCGGTCAAGAACCCCTGGCACCTCGACTACTCGCCGGGCGGGTCTTCGGGCGGCTCCGCCGCCGCGGTTGCGGCGCGCCTGGCGCCTGCGGCAACGGGCACGGATACGGGCGGCTCGATCCGCCAGCCCGCCGCGCTCACGGGCACGGTCGGCCTCAAGCCGACCTACGGCCGCGTGTCGCGCTACGGCATGATCGCGTTCGCGTCGAGCCTCGACCAGGCGGGCGTCATCACGCGCTCGAGCGCCGACGCCGCGCTGCTGCTCGGCGTCATGGCCGGTTTCGACGAGCGCGACTCCACGAGCATCGATCACCCGGTGCCGGATTACACGACGGCGCTGTCGCAGCCGGTTGACGGACTGCGTATCGGCGTTGTGAAGCAGCACTTCGATGCAGGCCTCGACGAGGCGACCGGCAAGGCCGTGCGCGAGGCGCTGGCCGTGCTCGAGGCCAACGGCGCAAAGCTCATCGACGTCGACATGCCGAACATCGACCTGTCGGTGCCGACGTACTACGTGGTCGCCCCGGCCGAGTGCTCGTCGAACCTGTCGCGCTTCGACGGCGTTCGCTTCGGCCATCGCGCCGACGAGCCCGAGGATTTGTTCGACCTCTATTGCCGCAGCCGCGGCGAAGGTTTCGGCGCCGAGGTCAAGCGCCGCGTCATGACGGGCACCTACGTGCTGTCGGCCGGCTACTACGACGCGTACTACCTCAAGGCCCAGCAGGTACGGCACCTGATCGCCGACGATTTCCATAAAGCGTTCGAAGAGGTCGACGTCATTGCCGGGCCGACATCACCGACACCGGCGTTCAGGCTCGGTGACAAGGTCGACGACCCGATCACGATGTACCTCAACGACATTTACACGGTCGGCGCCAACCTCGCCGGGCTGCCTGGCGTCTCGACGCCCTGCGGATTCGTCGACGGCCTGCCGGTCGGCCTGCACCTCGTCGGCCCGCATTGGGGCGAGGAAGCACTTATAAGGTGTGCGCACAACTACGAGCAGCTCACCGACTGGCACTTCGCCTGCCCGGAGGACTACTCGTGAGCGGCGCGTGGGAAGTCGTCATCGGGCTGGAGATCCATGCCCAGCTCGCAACGAAGAGCAAGATCTTCTCGGGCGCCTCGACGGCCTACGGCGCCGAGCCGAACACCCAGGCTTGCCTCGTCGATCTCGGTTACCCGGGCGTGTTGCCCGTGCTCAATGAGGAAGTCGTGCACATGGCCGCGATGTTCGGCCTCGCGGTCAACGCCACGGTCGCACCGCGCTCGGTGTTCGCGCGCAAGAACTACTTCTACCCGGACCTGCCCAAGGGCTACCAGATCAGCCAGTACGAGCTGCCGATCGTCGAGCACGGCGAACTGTTCATAACCGATGACGACGGCAACGAGAAGCGCATCGGCATCACGCGCGCGCACCTCGAGGAAGACGCGGGCAAGTCCACGCACGAGGGTCTCGGGGCGTTCTCCGGCATCGACCTCAACCGTGCCGGCACGCCGCTGCTCGAAATTGTTTCCGAGCCGGACCTGCGCTCGGCGAAGGAAGCCGTCGCCTACATGCGCAAGATCCATTCGATTGTGCGCTACCTCGGGATTTCCGACGGCAATATGCAGGAAGGCTCGTTCCGTTGCGACGCCAACGTATCGGTGCGGCCGCGTGGCCAGGCGGAATTCGGCACGCGCACCGAGCTCAAGAACCTGAACTCGTTCCGCTTTGTCGAGAAGGCCATCAACTTCGAGATCGAGCGCCAGATCGACGTCATCGAGGATGGCGGTGATGTCGTGCAGGAGACGCGCCTCTACGACGCCAACAAGGACGAGACGCGTCCGATGCGCTCCAAGGAAGAGGCCAACGACTATCGCTACTTCCCCGATCCCGACCTGCTGCCGGTCGAGATCGACGCGGCCTACATCGAGGCCGTGCGCGACACGTTGCCGGAGTTACCGGACGCCAAACGTCACCGCTTCATTGACGATTACGGTATTCGCGCCGACGACGCGGATATCCTGACCACGTCGCGCTCGCTCGCCGACTTCTACGAGGAAGTCATCGCTGCAACCGCGGGCGAACCGCAGGGCGTCGCCAATTTCGTGGTTGGCGAGCTGATGGGCGCGCTCAACAAGGCGGGCCTGGGCATCGAGGACAGCCCCGTTTCCGCCGCCGCCGTCGCCGGCCTGCTCGATCGCATCAAGGACAACACGATCTCCGGCAAGATTGCCAAGGAAGTGTTCGAAGCAATGTGGGCCGGCGAGGGCTCGGCCGACGAGATCATCGAGGCGAAGGGTCTCAAGCAGATCACGGACTCGTCAGCCATCGAGGCGATCGTCGACAAGGTCATCGAGGCGAACCCGGGCCAGGTGGCCGAGTACAAGGCGGGCAAGGACAAGCTGATCGGCTACTTCGTTGGCCAGGTGATGAAGGAAACGGGCGGCAAAGCCAACCCCGGCCAGGTCAACCAGATCCTGAAGCAGAAGCTGGGCTGACGCCTGCCGTCACCCGGGCCTGGCGCTGCATCATCGTCAGGAACGTGACACCCGAATCGGTCAGCCGATAGATATCACGCCCGTCCGTGGACCCGACGGCTGATTGCAGCATGTGGTGTTGCACGAGGTTGTCGAGCCGATGCTGTACCTGGGCCGGCCGCAAGCCGAGTGTCTTGCCGAGTTGCGCGGCCGACACCGTTGAATCCGGTCCCTGCTTGAACAATGTGCGCAGCACGGCGATATCGACGTTATCGAATTCTTCCCTGGACACCATGTCGCCATCGCCGGACTTCGGAGGGAATAAAGCCCGCCACTTCCAGATGAGCCGGGTTTTCAGGCTGCCCGCCGCCATCTTCACTCGCCAGATCAGCGTGCGGCATATGGCGGCGAACTGCCACGCGAAGTTTCGGCACAGGCGGGAAATCATCAGGCCCACAACGATGATGAGGGTCCAGACCAGCAGTGACAGGACGAACGGAACGATGATGGCGCCATGTTCCACGCGCATGATCTCTTCGGCTTGCGGCGCAAACCTGCCGATAAGAGAGAGTATCCACTCGCCAGGCAGCGTAAACGCCTGGTAGATCGCTTTGGCGGTCTCGGCCATCCCTGGTCAGTATCCGTTCTCGATATTTCTTCTCGAAGAACAATATGTGTGTTTGGGAGTGACCGGTCCGTGACAGCGGTCACAGATATGGCCCCTGAAATTCTCCTAATGTCGTAACTTCCAGAAGAACCGCCAGGCGACCAGGAACGTCATCCCGACGACGAAGGACACGCTGTTGATGGGTGCGGTGATCTGCGCCAGCCAGGTGGTCTCCACCTCGATCAATGAACTGGGCATCAGCTGGGCGGCCAGGCCGACGATCTGCACGACCGGGGCCGACAGCCACCACGCGATGGGTATCAGCACTACGCCGGCGACGATCCAGCCGAGCATGGTCCGCCGGCGGTCTTGTTCGATCTTCGCCATGACTTTTTCGACGAGCATGCTGTTCGCATCGGGCGGGCGCGCCGCATCGAACAGTGCCTGCAGGCCGGGATGTCTGTCGTCTGTCATGCCAGGTACTCCTTGAGTTCTTCCTGCAACCGCTGCGTCCCGCGTCGGATGTGCGACTTGACCGTTCCGACCGGCAGGCCGGTGAAGTCGGCAATCTCGTCGTGCGTCATGCCTTCGTGGTACGACAACACGATGCACAGGCGCACCGGTTCCTTGAGCGTTGCCAGGGCGCGGTCGAGATCCATCGAGATACCCGCCGAATCCTCCTTCGCCTCACCGGTGTCGGTCTCGTCGCTCGCCTCGCGCAGCGGGTCGTTCCTGCGCACGTGCTGCAGCCAGGTGTTTACCGCCAGGCGCTTGAGCCAGGGTCCGAAGCGGCTCGCCTGCCGCAGCTGACCTATCGTCTGCCACGCCTGGACGAATGCCTGTTGCGCAAGGTCCTCGGCCAGCGCGTGGTTGTTGCAGCAGCGCAGCATCAGTGCGCGAATCCACGCCTCGCGCCGCCGCACGAGTTCCGCGAATGCGTCACGGTCTCCCCGGCGCGCCATCGTGACGAGCAGCGCTTCCGGGCTCTTGCCGAGCAGTTCGACGGGTGCAGACAAAGTCGTTCCTTAAGTTTGTCTAGACCAGTGGAGTCTCGTTCTTGCTCTTTGCTTTGCTGCTCTCCGTGACCTTCGCCGCGACCAGCAGCCCGATGGCGACAAACGCCACGAGGCCGGCAACGCCGAGCAGTATCGTGAAGACCTTGTCTTCACCGGTGGCGACTCGCAGGACATAGCCGAGGAGGGCAAGCCCGGGCGCCACGAACAGCGTGATGTAGCCGCCGACCTTGAGGTCGGTCTCCGACTTGCCGCCGTCACTCATGACCCGGTCGATAACCTCGACGTTTACGTCCTTGCCGCTTTCGATGATCCTGCGCAGCGTTTCGTGCTGGGCTTCTTTCTCGCGGATGGCATACCAGATGCCGGCGACGACCACGGCCGCGATAAAACCCCAGAAGGCGAATGCCGCCAGTCCGAACCCAAAGCCTTCCATCCTGATCTCCTTATTTCTGGTGAGCTTATTAATGGAGATGCAATCTGTGCGCTCCCAGATGCACTTTACGCAAAAAGCTGTGCTATTCTATTTCGGCATTTATATAAACAAATATTTATATATTTATAGATTCTGTTAAATCGACCATGGAAAGCAGCACGGAACGACTGATCACGCAGCTAAAGGCCTTCGCGGACCCGGTTCGCCTGCGCCTGCTGGCGCTGTGTGTGCGCGGCGAGTGTTCGGTGACCGAGCTGACGCGGGTACTGTCGTTGAGCCAGCCGCGGATCTCGCAGCATCTCAAACAGCTTTGCGACGCAGGTCTGCTGGAGCGTTTTCGCGACGGTCATTTCGTTTACTACCGCGTACCGTTGGGCAGTGAGCAGGCGGCGCAGCGGCGCCGACTGTTCGCGCTGCTGCCCGATGACGAGCCCGCGTACGACCGCGATTTCGATAAGCTGTGCGCGCTGCGCGAGAGCACGGGCCAGGCAGTCCCCGAGAAAGACAACGCGAGCGTGCGCAGCCTGCACCGCGCGCTGATCGAGCTGACGGTGACCATGCCGCTCGGCGATCTGGTCGACATCGGCAGTGGCCGCGGCCGTATCCTCAAACTGCTGGGATCTCGCGCGCACCGCGCCGTGGGCGTGGACATCGACGCCGACGCCCGCCAGATCGCCCGTGCAGAGCTGCTGCTGGCGGGCATCGAAAACTGCAGCCTGCGCCACGGCGACATGTACGAGTTGCCGTTTGCCGATGGCGAGTTCGACACCGTGATACTCGACGACGTGCTGGGCGATGCAAAGCGGCCGATGGTCGCGATCGGTGAGGCGAGCCGCATCCTGCGACCGGGAGGACGGCTGCTCGTCCTGGCGCAAACCGCCAATGAAGACGCGGACGCGCTGAGAAAGCGCATCGCGGTCTGGTGCGGCGCTTCCGGGCTGCGCCTGGCGCCGCCGCGGCAGATTCCCGCGAAGAACCCGGAGTGGCTGCTGGCCGTCGCATCCGCAGCCGACGACGCAACGGTTGCAGCCTGAGGCAGGTGATGAACAAGCACAGCGTCCAGGTTTCCTTCGAGTTTTTCCCGCCACAATCGCCGCAGATGGAGGAGACGCTCTGGAACTCGGTGCAAAAACTCAAGGCGCTCGGGCCCAGTTTCGTATCGGTAACCTACGGCGCGGACGGCTCGACCCGCGAGCGCACCCACGCGGCCGTCGAGCGCATCGTCAACGAGACCAATCTGACCGCGGCGCCGCACCTTACCTGCATCGGAGCCAGTCGCGGTGAGATCGAAGAGATCGCACGCGACTACTGGGACATGGGCGTTCGCCACCTGGTCGCTTTGCGCGGCGATCCGCCGGAGGGTGATGACGGCTACCAGCCGCACCCCGGTGGCTACGCCTATGCGTCCGACCTGGTCGCCGGCCTGAAGAAAGTCGCTGACTTCGACATCTCGGTCGCGGCATACCCGGAAGTGCATCCCGAGGCGGCGAGCCCGCTCGCAGACCTCGAGAACCTCAAGCGGAAGCTCGATGCTGGTGCATCGCGCGCCATCACCCAGTTCTTCTTCGATCCCGAGCTGTTCCTGCGCTTCCGCGACCTCGCGGCGGCGGCCGGCATCGATTCGCACATCGTGCCGGGGATCCTGCCGATCACGCGCTTCCCGCAGCTACAGCGTTTCGCTGAGCGCTGCGGCGCTTCGGTGCCCGACTGGCTCGCCGAACGTTTCGCCGGGCTCGACGACGACGCCGAGACACGCAAGCTGATCGCGGCGAACGTCGCCATCGAGCAGGTGCGCAAGCTGCAAGCCGAGGGCGTCGACGAGTTTCACTTCTACACGCTGAACCGCGCCGAGCTCACCGTGGCCATTTGCCACGCACTCGGCGTGCGCTCGGCGGCCGCAGCCGCCTAAAGGAACCGCATGGACCGCGAACAGCGCATCGCCACGCTAATGGATCTTCTGGAGCAGCGCATCGTGCTGCTCGATGGCGCCATGGGCACGATGATCCAGGCCTACGGCCTGTCGGAGGAAGACTACCGCGGCGACCGCTTCAGTGATTCGCAACGTGACCTCAAGGGCAACAACGATCTGCTGACGCTGACGAAGCCGGCCGTGATCCGCGAGATTCATCGCGGGTTTCTCGAGGCCGGTGCCGACATCATCGAGACCAACACCTTTAATGCCAACGCGCCGTCGATGTCCGATTACGGCATGGAAGACCTCGTGCCCGAACTCAATCGCGCCGCCGCGCAGCTTGCTCGCGAGTGCGCCGATAGTTACGCGGCAGAGACGGGCTCTCCGCGGTTCGTCGCGGGAGTGCTCGGCCCGACCAACCGCACGGCGTCGATCTCTCCGGACGTCAACGACCCCGGGTATCGCAACGTTACGTTCGCCGAGCTCGCCGCAACCTACGAGCAGGCGGCTGTCGCGCTCATCGAAGGTGGCGCCGACTTCCTGATGGTCGAGACGATCTTCGACACGCTCAACGCCAAGGCGGCGATCCTCGCCGTCAAGCGCAGCTTCGCTGCGACGGGCGTCACCTTGCCCGTGATGATCTCGGGCACGATCACGGACGCATCCGGCCGCACGCTGTCCGGGCAAACGGTGGAGGCGTTCTGGAACTCCGTGCGTCACGCCGATCCGTTCATGGTGGGCCTCAACTGCGCGCTCGGGGCAGCCGACCTCAGGC